>NZ_JAMZBC010000170.1 GCF_024158715.1 Halomonas sp. 707D7
ATCATGGCAACCTCTCCGCAACGCTCCATCAAGAGCCGGGCCTCCCTGGCCGGTCATCCGCTCCACCCGGTCATGATCCACTTTCCCGTCGCGGCGCTGATGGCGCTGGTGGCAAGCGATCTGGCCTACTGGTACACCGGCGACCCGTTCTGGGTACGAAGCGGCCTGTGGCTTGCCGGCGTGGGCGCCTTCGGCGGCTGGTTCGCCTCGATCGCCGGTATCATCGACCTGGTGTCGGTATCGCGCATTCGCCGCTTGATCACCGGCTGGAGCCACGCCATCGTCGCGGTGGTGATGCTCTCCCTGGCCTCGCTCAACTGGCTGTTGCGCCTCAATTCGCCCGAGGCGATCCTGCCCTGGGGCCTGGCGGTGTCGCTGGTGACCGGCGCCTTGATCGCCCTGGCCGGATGGCTCGGCGGCCAGCTCGTCTACGAGCACGCCGTCGGGGTCGACGTCGACGACTGACCGAGAATCCTTCAACGAATCATCTAAAAACGAATCATCTAAAAACACCCGCATGGCTAGCCCCATTCCAGGGGCTTGGCCAGCACGACGCCCAGCACGCCGAGAATACCCAGCAGCGCGACGACCAGCCCCGCCAGCGTCGCGGGCTTCACGCCACTGAAGATGCCCATTTCCAGGCGCAGGATCAGCCAGCCGAACAGGCCGTGAGCGGCCACCATCGCCACCACCGCGCCGAGCTTGAGAATCAGCCACCCCCCCATCAGGCCATGCAAGAGAAACAGCAAGGTGCCCGAGCCGATCGCAAGCAAAGCGGCGGGCGTGGCGACGGTGTTGTAGAAGTAGCGCGGCATGGGCGGGGTGCCCTGGGCGAAGCCGGCGTCCTTGCGCAGGACGAGCGCGTGGTTCAGGAGCGCGGGGAGGTAAAGGAGCGAGCCGCACCAGACGACCAGCGCGGCGATATGCAGAAGTTTCAACCAGGGCATCACGGCGTCCTTGCAATGCGAAAAGAGTAATTGGGCAGGCTCGAAAGCAGGAACGGCCCGCCGAGCAGGCCATCCAGTCGATGAACGTTTTGCCAAAGAGTGTACCGATGCCCGCTCCTTGTACCTGAGCGTGGCGAGATGCGTCCGAGCACTCCTCTACCTTAGCCAACTCCTCCCGAGCTTGCTAGGTCGTTCAGTCAACGCTGACCTGATAGCCGGTGAATTTACGCAGATTGATCACGCCGGTATCGAGCATCAGGTACTGCCCCTTCACGCCCTGCAGCACGCCTTCGACCACCGGGCTCTTGTCGAGATTGTGCGAGACGATCTTGGCGGGAAAGGTCTCGACCGGATAGCGGATATCCAGCGGCGCCTCATTTAGGATGCGAAGGGCCTCGTCGCCATGCGCCCGGCGCAGCTCGTCGAGCCCGGGCTCGACCAGCGCCAGGAGCCGGTCACGCTCGTTACACAGGTCGAGAGGCGCGACCTCGCCCTTGAGCATGGCGCGCCAGTTAGTGCGATCCGCGACGTGCTGCTTGAACAACGTCTCGACGAGCCCGGACTGCTGGCGGGTGGCCACCTCGAGAATCGGCAGGGCCTGGATCGCGCCCTGGTCGATCCAGCGCGTGGGCATGTTGGTCTTGCGGGTGATGCCGACCTTAAGACCGGAGGAGTTGGCAAGATAGACGATGTGCGGCGTGAAGCAGTGCGCCTCGCCCCACGCGGGCTCGCGGCAGGTGCCCTGGAAATAGTGGCAAAGCTCCGGCTTGACGATGCAGGTGTCGCACTGGGCCAGGCGCTTAAAGCACGGGTAGCAGTAGCCTTGGCCAAAGCTCTTGTTGGTCTTGCGCGCACAGTGGATGCAGTTGATCTGCCCCTCCCAGGTCAGGCGCAGCGGCTGGCCCAGGCGCTCGTTGAGCGCCACCCGGGCGTCGCCGGCGCGCAGCTGGTAGTCGACCGGGGCGCTCCCCGCGCCGAGGGCGACCGCCATCCTGGAGAGCTGGCCGCGAACGGCGGATTCCCGAGCGAGCAGGTCAGTCACTCGACGCGTCCCGGCCAAGCCCGGCCATTTCCGGTGAAACGCCCGCGCCGGTGGCGCCGGCCCCGCAGGTACGCCGCTCGAGATAACCCACGCGGTTCTGTTCGGGGACGTTGTTCTCGATCTCGAAGCGAATCACCGCCTCGAGGCACAGCTCGGTCTGCTCGGCGCTCAGAAAGCGCCCGTCCGGCCACTTGCGCAGCGCCACCGCCTGCTTGAGGCTTTCGTAGATGCTCGGGGTCATCTGGCTGATCATGCGCTCGAAGCTCATATCGCTCATGGAACACTCCACTCTGGTTTAGGTCGGCGGTGGTTTAGGTCGGCGGCTGAAGGTCAGCGCGCTGGATCGCGGTGTCTGGCGCAATGATACCAGCCCGTCGCCAGACCCACGAGCAGCCCGCCCAAGTGCGCCTCGTTGGCCACGTTGCCAAAGCCCACGCTGTCGGCGAGCCCGGTCATGGTGAACACCATCCAGCCGAGCATGAATACCACCAGCATCTGCGGGACGAAGAAGCCGCTTTGCGGGCGCCGGCGGGAAACGAGCCAGACGTGGCCGAGCAGCGCGTACACCACGCCGGACATGCCGCCGAACAGCACCGTGCCGGTCGCGTACTGGGCGAGGTTGGCACCGATGCCCGCCACCACCAGCAGCGAAAGCATCATCCTGCTGCCCTGCAGCGCCTCGACCTGGCGGCCGAAGTACCATACCCACATCAGGTTGAAGATCAGGTGCATCAGGCCGAAGTGCAGAAAGGCCGGGCTCAAGAGTCGCCACACCTGGCCGGAGGCGAGGGTCTCGCCAAGGCTCGTGGCCACCACCTGGTTGTCGACGATCCACACCGGCACGATGGTGAGCGAAAGCAGCACGCCGTCGCCCAGAGTGTTCATCAGCGCGAACACCACCAGGCACAGGCCGATGGTCACGACGGTCACCGGCAGGCGGCGCACCAGGCGTGCCCCCTGCCCTGCCTGGCGCCCCTTCGGCCGGGGACCGTCGATCAGCACCTCGCCGCGCTGCCAGCGCGCCACCAGCGCCTCGAGCTCGGCCTGCTGGCGAGGATCGGCGACCCACAGCAGCAGGCCGTCGCGCTCTTCGGTGATTCGATGGCCGATACGGTAGTGCCAGAGTGCCTGGCGCAGCTCGCCGGTGTCGGTCTCGGCGGGCAGGAGCATCACAGGATGCATAACACCTCCCTTGGGCGTCTTGGGCATCGAGGCATGGCCTCGAAACGGAGTCTGTGCACGGCACGCCTGTCGGGCATAAAAAAACCGGCGGAGGGGGCCGCCGGCTTAAAGCAAGGGATCATTCAAGGGAACACTTACTCAGATAGCCGACGACAGGGTTAGTTCAGCGATTTTCAAAAAAAGATGTTTCTCTATGTATCCCCTTATAACCTGGATCAACAACCGTATTCTAACTACCGAAAGTGCGGCGATTTTCCTCGCGGGGAACGTCGACCCAGACGAAACGGTCGGCGTCGAGCCTGCGCTCCCCGTCATGGCGATAGGCCACCAGCCGGCCATACTTGACCGCGCTGTAATCCAGGCAGGCAATGTTGTCCGTCGGCAGCGCCGGAATGCCCTCGCACCAGTAGTGGCCGATGAACAGCACCGGCTCCTCGGGGCCGTAGTGGCTCAGTCGCGCGCGCTCGTCCTCGCTCAGCGCCCGGCTATCCAGGTGCCCGGGCAGGTTGTCCGGCTGGAACACCACGTCGCCCCACTGGCGCGGGTTCGTCGCCCAGAAATGGGCGCGAAAGCTCTGCCGGGTGAAGCCGTCGCCGGAGTGAATGGCCACTCCTTCCGGCAGCGCGATGCTGGGCCCGCGGGTGAGGCGGTCGATGATCCGATACGCTTCGCTGCCGGGCTCGGTGGACTCGACCAGAAAGCGGTCGTCGATGCATCCGTTGGCGGTGCGCGCCTTGAGGGCCGCGATCAACGGTGCGTCCCAGCAGGCGTGAACCACGCGAAAATCGTCGATCTCGAGATACAGCGGCAGGGTCTTGAACCAGGCCAGGGTATCTTCCCACTCGTTGGTGTGGTCACGGTACTGATGCAGGGTGTCGGCGATGATGCGGTTGTGGCGCGGAGTGTGCTCTTTGAGCCAACGCTTGTCGCTGCCCGCGGGGGCCGGATGGGTATAGGCCAGGGCGTGATGCTCGTGATTGCCCATCACGATGTACGCCTCCCCCTCCTCCACCATGCGCCTTGCGATCTGCACCGCCAGGCGGATACGCGGGCCACGGTCGATCAGGTCGCCCAGAAAGATCGCCTTGCGCGTGGGGTGACGATAGACGCCGCCGCGCGGGCGGTAGTCCATCTTCTCGAGCAGCGCGGCCAGGGTCGCCCCGCAGCCGTGAACGTCACCGATCAGATCGTACCCTTGACTCATCAATCCCCCAGCCGATGGCTCCAGCCCAGCTTGCTGCGCAGGACGTCGAAGAAGTTGTGCCCCAGCGGATGCACCAGCTGGACGCGCGCGGGCTTGCGGGTGATGACCAGCACGTCGTCGGGCTTGGCGACCGCGCGGGTCTGGCCGTCGCAGCTGATGTGCGGGTAGGCGTGGTTGGTGTCGCCGATATGAATGCGGATCTCGCTCGCCGCATCGATCACGATCGGCCGGCTCGACAGCGTATGCGGGAACATCGGCACCAGCGTGATCACGTCGAGCTTGGGGTGCATGATCGGCCCGCCGCCGGAGAGCGCGTAGGCGGTCGACCCGGTGGGGGTCGCCACGATCAGTCCGTCGCTGCGCTGGCTGTAGACGAACCGGCCATCGACGAACAGCTCGAACTCGATCATGCGCACCGCCTTGCCCGGGTGCACCACTACCTCGTTGAGCGCGTCGCCGCTGCCCACCGCCACGCCGTCGCGATAGAGCACGGCGTCGAGCAGAAAGCGCTCCTCCACCTCGAAGGCTCCGGCCAGCACCTCGCCGACCCGGGTCTCGAGCTCGTCCGGCGAGATATCGGTCAGAAAGCCGAGCCGCCCACGATTGACGCCGAGAATCAGGGTGCCGCTGCGACACAGCGCCCGCGCCGCGCCGAGAAGGCTTCCGTCGCCGCCCACCACGATGACCAGGTCACACAGCTCGCCGAGCATACGCCGGGTGGTCTCGGGCTGGCCGTGATCGGGCATCATGGTGGCGGTGCGATCCTCGACCAGCACCTTGTAGTCGTGGCTTCGCAGGTACGTCACCAGTCGCCTGAGCGAATCGGCCACCTTGTCGCTGCCCAGCCGGCCGATCAGGCCGATCGTATTGAACGGTCTCGCGCTTTCGGCGGCAATCATGTCTGGCGCTTGGGTGGTGGGCATGGGCGGCTCTCACTGTCGTTAGCCTCCATTATGAAGACCCCGCCGCGTGCGGGCAAATCCGCCCGCGACAAAGCACGCTCGATCAATGCCTTGGCGCATCGTGTCAGGCCGGGGCGACTCGCCTGCGGCCAAGCCACCAGTGATTGAGCGCAAGCGAGGCGAGCATGATCGCGCCCCCCAGGGCGAGCCGGGCGAGATCCACGTCACGATTCCAGATCAACAGGTTGACCAGGAGTCCCGCCGGCACCAGCAGGTTGTTCATCACCGCGAGCGTGCCGGCGTCGACCTTGGCTGCGCCCTGGTTCCAGGCGAAGTAGCCCACCCCCGAGGCGATCAGCCCGAGCCAGGCGAGCACGCCCCACTGCACGGGGGTGGAAGGCAGCGCCCGGGAATCGCCGAACAGCAGAAACGCGGGCAGCGCGACCGCCAGCGCCCCGAGAAAGAACCAGCCGAACACGTTGTGCCAGGGCAGCGCCGCCGCGCGCCCGCTGACCAGGCGACGATAGCCCACCTGGCCGAGGGCGAAGCACAGGTTCGCTCCCTGCACCACCAGAAAGCCCAGCCAGAAACCGCTATCCACCCCGTCGAAGCGGATCACCCCCGCGCCGATCACCGCCAGCAGCGCCGTGACCAGGTAGATCGGCGTGAAGCGCTTGAACAGCAGATCGTCGAGCAGCGCGATGTAGACCGGCGTGAAGATGGTGAACAGCAGCACCTCCGGCACCGAGAGCAGCAGAAAGGAGTGATAGAAGAAGGTGTACATCAAACCGAGCTGGAGCGCGCCGAGGCCCATCAGCGCCAGACGCTCACGGCCACCGAGCAGCGACGGGCGCAGAAAGGGCAGAAAGACCAGCAGCGCCAGCGCCACGCGCAGGAGCACGGCGAAATGGTTGTCCACCTGGCCGGAGAGATAGACCCCGATCAACGAAAACGAAAACGCCCACAGGGCGGTGACCCCGACCAGATAGCCCATAGTCAACCTTTATATAATCAAGAGTTGACGGAGATTATCAGCGACGCAGGCCAAGGTAAACATGAAATTATAAACGGGTTAACGGCGCATCACCCATACCAGCGCGTAGAGCGCCCCGGGCAGCCAGCCGAACAGCGTCAATAAAAGCGCGATGGCGATGCGCCGCGCGCCTGCGCCGGCAAGCCCCACACCCAGCGGCGGCAGCAATACCGCAAGCGCGGCATAGGCGGCTTTAAGCCCGGCCGACTCTTGCGC
>NZ_JAMZBC010000171.1 GCF_024158715.1 Halomonas sp. 707D7
GCCCGAGAGCGGCTGGCCCACAAGGTCGCGGTGATCGAACGGGCGCTTGCGGCGCGCGGCTGCGGGCGGGAGCCCGCGCGGGTGCTGGCGGCGCTGGGTGGGCTGGAACTCGCCGCCATGGCCGGCGGCTTTCTGGCGGCGGCGGCGCATCGGCTGCCCGCCGTGGTCGATGGCTTCATCGCCAGTGTGGCGGCGCTGGTCGCCGTGCGCCTGTGTCCGGCGGCGCGAGAGTACCTGGTGTTCGGTCACCGCTCGGCGGAGCCCGGCCACGCGCACGCCCTCGAGGCGCTGGAGGCGACGCCGCTGCTGGCGCTCGACATGCGCCTGGGCGAGGGCAGCGGGGCGGCGCTGGCGTTTCCGCTGCTCACTGCTGCCTGCGCGATGCTGCGCGACATGGCCACCTTCGGCGATGCCGGGGTGACGCGCTAGTGCCGGTGGGGCTCGTGCTCGGCGCGGTCGCGATCGACCTGGTGGTCGGCGACCCGCGCCGGCTGCCGCACCCGGTGGTCGGCATGGGCCGCGTCATCACCTTTCTCGAAGCGCGGCTCAATCGCGGCGCGGCCCTTGCCCGGCGGCTGACCGGCGCGCTCACTACCCTCCTGGTGGTCGGCGGCGTGTTCGGGCTGGCGACACTGGCACTCTGGCTGCTGGCGGCGATCCACCCCTGGCTTGGCCTGGTCGCGGAGCTCTGGCTGCTCTCGACCACCCTGGCGATCAAGGGCCTGGCCGAGGCCGGGCGGGCGGTGGCCGCGCCGCTGGCGCGGGGCGATCTCGACGCCGCCCGCGCGGCGCTTGCGATGATCGTCGGGCGCGACACCGAACACCTCGATGAAGCCGAGATCACCCGCGGCGCGGTCGAGACCGTTGCCGAGAACAGCGTCGACGGCATCACCTCGCCACTTTTCTACGCGCTCATCGGCGGCGCGCCGCTGGCGCTGGCCTACAAGGCGGTGAATACCCTGGACTCCATGGTCGGCTACAAGAACGCACGCTTTGCGGATTTCGGCTTCGCCTCGGCGAAGCTCGACGATCTCGCCAACTGGCTTCCGGCGCGGCTGACCGCCGTTTGCCTCTGGGCGGCGGGGGCGCTGGTCAACGTCTTCACCCCGGCGCGGCTGGCGGTGGCCGGCGCCTTCACCCACACCCGGGCTGAGGCGCCACGCCACCCGAGCCCCAACGCCGGCTGGCCGGAGGCGATCGTCGCCTGGCTGTTGCAGGTGCGCCTGGGCGGGTGCAACACCTACCAGGGCGTGGCATCGCTGCGCGCCACCCTCGGCCCCGGTCGCGTGGCGCTAAAGGCGGCCCATATCGAGACGACTATCCTGCTCGTACAACTCGCCTGGGGGCTTTTTCTGGCCATGATGCTCGCGCTGGGCGCGGCGGGAGGGGCGCTGTGAACGATGCAAAAAAGGGCGCGGCGCGCCGAGGCGCGACTGAGCGCCAGGTGCGCCCATGATCGTCTTCGTCGGCGGCGGCGCGCGCTCGGGCAAGTCGCGCCTGGCGGAATCGCTCACCCTCGAGGCCGCGCCCGGTCGCTGCTACTACATGGCCACGGCGAGCCACAGCGACGACGAGATGAGAGAGCGCATCGAGCGCCACCAGGCCCGCCGCGACGAGCGCTGGGTGACCCTCGAGGCGCCGCTGGATTTCGACGAGGCGCTGGCGACGATTCCCCGGAACAAGGCCGTGCTGCTGGACTGCCTAACGCTCTGGGCGAGCCAGCTCCTGTTCGCCGCCGAGCTTTCGGAAGACGAGGGCGTGGCGCGGCTCGAAAAGCTTTTGCGTGAGGCGCGCCGGCGTGGCCTGAGCCTGGTCGTCGTCTCCAACGACCTCAACGAGGCGCTGCTGCCGGACGACCCGGTGGTCTGGCGGTTCGTCGCCTTCCTGCAGCGCCTGCACCGGGTGCTCGCCCGCGAGGCGGACTCGGTGATCGAAGTGGTGGCCGGCCACGGCATCGAGTGGAAGCCGCGCGCCTCGTCCAAGCAGGAGGCCCCGTGAAGAGTGCGCTATACGGTCTGGTGCTGGCCTTCCAGTTTTTGACCCGCCTGCCGCTGCCCCTCGCATGTCCGTGGAACGCGGCGACCCGGCGCTGGGCGCTCAGAGCCTACCCGCTGGTCGGGCTTGGCATCGGTGCGCTGCTGGCCCTCGCCGCCTGGGGGCTCGGCCAACTGGCGCTGCCCACACCGCTGGTGGCCCTTGCCCTCTTGAGCCTGTGGGTCGCGCTGTCCGGCGGTCTGCACCTGGACGGCGTGATGGACCTGGCCGACGCCCTGGGCAGCAATCAGCCCCTCGAGCGGCGCCTCGAGATCATGAAGGACCCCCAGGTAGGCAGCTTCGGCCTTTTGGCGCTGGTCTTCCTGCTGGCCTGGAAGGGAGCGCTGCTCTGGGCCTTCGTGGAGTATCACGTCCCGCTCGCATGGCTTCTGGCATTGCCCGCCATCGCCCGCTGCATGGGCGGGGCGTTTCTGGTGCTCGGCCCCTGCCTGCGCCCATCCGGCATGGCCTACAACGCGCGGCGCTCGGTCGGTACCCGGGATGTGGCGCTGTCGCTCGTGCCGGTTCTCGCGGCGGCGCTGTTCACACCCGCTCTGGCGCTGTGGCTACTGGTCGCGGCGCTGTTCACCGCGCTCTACCGCGTCGCCGTGCTGCGCGCCTTCAAGGGCATCAACGGCGACATGGTGGGCGCCTTGATAGAAGGAGGAGAACTTTGGCTACTGCTCACGATGTGGAGCTTCTGGTGGTTCGCCACGGCATAACGTCCTGGAACCTGGAGCGGCGCTACCAGGGCCAGCGCGACATCGAGCTGCTGCTCCCCGAGGCCGAGCCCGGCCTCGAGACGCTCAAGGCGGCGCTCGAGAACGAGCGCATCGATGCGATCTACGTAAGCGACCTCATCCGCTGCCGCCAGACCCTTGAGTGGGTCAAGCCCCCGGGTGCTGCGCGCGTCTACATCGAGCCCCGGCTCAGAGAGCTCGATTTCGGCGAGTTCGAAGGCAAGGTCTATGACGAACTCAAGGCGTTACCGCACTACAGGGCCTGGATTGATAGCGCCGGAGAGCTTAAAATCCCCGGCGGCGAATCGGCGGGAGAGCTGCGCGCGCGCCTGGACGCCTGGCTCGCGGAGGTGGCCGTCAATGCCCGCGAGCAGGGGCATGAAAAGGTGCTGGCCGTGACCCACGGCGGCGTGATACGCGAGCTGCGCCGACGATTCGAAGACGCCCCCTTCTGGGAGGCCACGGTCGCCCAGGCCACCGGCCGACGGTGGGCGCTGACCTATCGCACTGAAAGAGGAGAGTGGCAATGCAACTTTTCATCGGTGGTGCCCGCGCCGGCAAGAAAGACGCCGTAAAAGCGCGTTTTCAAAACGCCGCCTGGTGGACCCTCGCCCCGGGGCAACGTCTTGCCGACTGCCACTCCATCCTCGTGCCCAATACGCCGCTGGTCATCAACGGCGTGCTCAACTGGATGGCCCGCCACGGCGCCCGCGAGGCGGACGACACCCGCCTGCGCGCCCAGTGGCGCGAGGACATCGACAGCCTCTGCCAAGCCGCCAGGGCGTGCAACGCCACCCTGGTGCTGATCATGAACGAGGTGGGCCGGGGGCTCGTGCCCATGGCCCGTGAAGACCGCCGCCTGCGCGATCTCAACGGCTGGTTCAGCCAGGACGCCGCCAAGCGCGCCGAGCGGGTCTGGTACGTGCGTCATGGGCTGGTGCGTACCCTCGCCGAGTGCGATTGACCTGACAGGGTCAACTTGCTAGTTTACGCCCACTCCTAGGTGCTGGCGGAACGCCGCCAGTTAAACGGGAAGCTGGTGTGCATTCCAGCGCTGCCCCCGCAACGGTAATCGAGTCAAGAACGGCCATCATGCCACTGTGTCGCCAGGACATGGGAAGGCCGCCGTTTGGAAAAGTCCGCCTTTTCGCTCGTCAGCCCGGAGACCGGCCCAGGAACCAAGGTTTTCAAACCATACCTGCCGGTACGCGGAGGGCGTCCCGAGGGCCGATAGGCGCTCCCTTCGCGGGCGCCGTTCTCCCTTGTCGACCACTTCTCGCCCGGCCATAAGAAACGGCCGTGCGGGCGAGCACGGTCAGCAAGGGATTCCCATGTCATACGCACGTCTTCTACCTGCCCGGTTGGCCACCTTTACGCTGGCCGCGCTGCCGCTGGCGGTCCACGCCCAGGCAAGCGATGCCGAACGCGCTGCTCTCGATCCGGTCGTGGTCACCGCCACGCTCGCTCCGCGCACCGCCAACCAGAGCCTCGCCTCGGTCACCGTGATCGAAGAGGCCGCCTTTCGCCGTCAGGACCCGACGAGCGTCACCGACCTTCTGCGCGGCCAGCCCGGCGTCGACGTTTCCAGCAACGGCAGCTTCGGCAAGAACGCGAGCGTCTATCTGCGCGGCACCGGAAGCGCGCAAAACGTGCTGTTGATCGACGGCATTCGCCTGCGCTCCGCCACCAGCGGCGGCGCGGCCTGGGGCAGTCTCGATCCGCGCCTGTTCGAGCGGGCCGAGATCGTGCGCGGACCACGCGGAAGCCTGTTTGGTGCGGACGCCATCGGCGGCGTGGTGCAGCTTTTCACCCACGAGCCCATTGAAGCAAACGGCCCGCAGCCGAGGCTTTCGTTCGGCGGCGGCGCCTTCAACACCGCGCGGGCAAGCGCGAGCCTGAGCGGTGTCGAGGGCGGCACCCGCTACAGCTTCGCCGCGAGCCACTTCAACACCGACGGCCAACCGGTGCGCCGCGGTGGCGACGACAAGGGCTACGACAACACCACCGCACTCGCCCGGGTGTCCCACACGTTTGACAGCGGCGTCGAGGCCGGCGTGCTGGCGCTGCGCGCTCGCGGCAACAACGAGTATGACGGCGGCGAGAACGACTTCGTCCAGCAGGTCGCCGGCGTCTACGTCGATACCCCGGTGGTCGAGGGCTGGCGCTCGCGCTTGACGCTTTCCGAAGCGCGGGACGAAAGCGACAACGTCGACGAGTTCGGCGCTTCCACCTTCGACACGACCATCCGCACCGCGCGCTGGCAGAACACCTTCAGCGCCGGCATGCACGAGTTCATCGCCGGCGTCGAGCAGAGCGAGGACCGCGTCGACAGCAGCATTGCCTATGACGAGACCAGCCGCGACAACACCGCCGCCTTCACCCAGGCGCTGTTCGACTTCGCTCCCTTCTCGCTGCAGACCAGCGCCCGCTTCGATCACAACGAAAGCTACGGCGACGAAGTGACCGGAAGCGTAGCACTCGGCTTCGACCTCGACGCCCACCACACCCTGCGGGCAAGCTATGGCACTGCCTTCAACGCGCCGACCTACAACCAGCTCTACTACCCCGGCTTCGGCAACCCGGATCTCGAGTCGGAAACCTCCGAGACCGTGGAGATCGGCGTCCGCGGCCAGTACGCGCGCTTTTTCTGGGACGCTGCGCTCTACCAGACCGACATCGACAACCTGATCGCCGGCCAGGGTGAGCAGTTCAACGTGCCCACCTCGCGCGTTCGCGGCGCCGAGCTTGCCGGCGGCGTGGAGCAGGGCGGCTGGACGGTCGCCGCCGCGCTCACCTACACCGACCCGGAGAACCGCGCCACCGGCAACCGTTTGCAGAACCGCGCCACCCAGAGTTTGCGCCTGGACGTCGACCGCGAGCTCGGCGACTATTCGGTCGGCGGCTCCTGGATCGCCCAGAACCATCGCTACCGCGACGCGGCCAACGAGGATCGCCTGGCCGGCTACGGCCTTGTCAACCTGCGCGCTGGCTGGCAGTTCGCCCCGCTCTGGAGCGCGCGGGTGACGCTCGAAAACGTGCTGGACCAGGATTACGTCACCACGCGCTCGTTTGATGGCGCCGACTACATCAACGCCGGTCGCGCGGCGTTTCTGAGCGTCAACTTTGGTCAGTAAAGCGCTGTTCGGCCTCGCGCTGGCGCTCGCCACGACGGGCGCCAGCGCCGAGGTGTGCGCGGTGGACGACCTTGGCCGCAACGTGTGTCTGGCGGCCCCCGCCAGCCGCATCGCCGCGCTGTCACCCGGCGCCACCGAGCTCGTCTTCGCCGCCGGCGCTGGCGAGAAGGTCGTCGCCGTGGTGTCGTTCAGCGACTACCCGCCGGAGGCCAAAGCCATTACCTCGGTGGGCAGCCACACCCGGCTCGATCTCGAGGCGCTGGTGGCACTCTCGCCGGATCTCGCCATCGGCTGGGTGACCGGCAACCCCGCCGAGCAGCTCGAAACGCTACAAGCGCTCGACATGGCGGTGTTCTACATCGAGCCGCGCAGCATCGAGGGCGTGGCCAGCGCCATCGAGCGGCTGGCGGAGCTTTCCGGCACCGACGCCGAAGGCCGGCGCGTGGCCGACGATTTCACAAGCGCCATGGACGCGCTGGCGACCCGGTACGCGGGCAGGGCGCCGGTGGATACCTTCTATCAGGTGTGGGATTCCCCGCTGATGAGCGTCAACGACGCCCACCTGATCGGCCAGG
>NZ_JAMZBC010000172.1 GCF_024158715.1 Halomonas sp. 707D7
GCGCGATAGCCTTCGAGTGCCTGCTCGGCTTCCTCGTCGGCGCGCTCGAGCCAGTCCTGGTACAGCTCGTCGCCGGCCGCCTGCAGCGCTGCCGCCACTTCGGCGTTGGGCTCGGAGACGTTGACGCCGTTCTCCTCGAGCGCGGCCAGGCTTTCCTGGTTGTCTTCGCGGCTCAGCTGCCAGCCCCGCTCCTCGGCACGCGCGGCGGCTTCCATCAGCGCCTGCTGGGTGGCTTCATCCAGCCGGTCGAAGCTGCGCTGGCTGATGAACACGATGTTCTTGGGCAGCCACAGGTTGGCGTCGGTGTAGTCCGAGACGTAGTCCCAGGCGCTCATCGCGTTGCCGGTGGAACTCGAGGTGATCATGGCATCGACCCGGCCGGTGCTGAAGGCCGTCGGGATGTCCGACTCCTCGGTCTCGGTGGGGCTGCCGCCGAGGTTGCTGACGAAGCGCTGGGTGTTGATGTTCGGCGCGCGCACCCGGAGCCCCTCGAACTGGGCCGGGTCGGTCAGCGCCTGGGCGGTATAGATGCCCTGGGCGGGCCAGGCCACCGCGTAGAGTGGTATCAGCCCCTCGTAGGCGAAGAGCTCCGTGATCATCGGCTTGGTCGCCTGCCAGAGCGCGAAGGCGTCGTCGTAGCTGCCCGCAACGCCCGGCAGCGTGTCCACCTCGAAGATCGGGTCGTCGTTGGAGAGCACCGACATGAACACTTCGCCGGCGTCGATGGTGCCCCGGCGCACGGAGGGCTTGATCTCGCCGTGGGATACCAGGGAGCCCCCGCTGTGCACGGTGATGGTCAACTCACCGTCGGTGGCATCGCGAACGTCCTCGGCGAACTGCTTGGTGTTCTGGGTGTGGAAGCTGGCATCGCCGTAGGGCGTGGCCATGGTCCACTCGGCGGCCTGGGCACTGGTGGCCATGGCGCAGGCCAGCGCCACTACTAGGGGTTTCATCGATCGCATGGGGTGGTTCCTCGCTCTCTTTATAGTCGATTGTCGCGTTGGTCATTCGTTCAGGGGGCGTCGGCAAAGGGTGGCGCCTTCAACCACTGCCCATCGAAACGTGAAGGGGCGACCTGATTCGCCCGATCGTTGGCATAGGCGCGCGAACAGGTCTGCGCCATCCGTGCCACGCTCTTGCAAAAGCGTGGGTGGCTGGCCTTGCGCCAGATGATGTCGTAGTACATCGCCGGCAAAGGCCTTGGCAGATCCAGACGGCACAGTTCACCGCCTTGCCACTGCTCGAGCACCGTGGAAACCGGCAGTGCACCGATTCCCAGCCCTTCCGTGGTCAAGCGTACAATGGTCATCAGCGTACTTACGCTATGAATATGCGGGTCATCCACCCCTTGATCGGCCAAATAGGCGGCCAGCTCCTGGTAGGGACGCGCCGCCTTGCCAAAGGAGATGAACGGCAGGTGCTCGAGCCAGGCGAGCGGGGACTGCCCCAGCAGCTCCGCGTGGTGCGGCGCCACGAACATGCCCATTTCGTAAGGATTCAGCGATTCGTGCTCGATCTGGTCGACGGGCAGAAACCCGTTCATGGCCAGCACGATATCCAGCTCGTTGGCGATGAGACGCTCGTTGAGCGCCAGCGAATAGTCCACCGTGAGCTCGATGCTCAGCCTGGGGTAACGCTCGGTGAGCGAGCGCATGAAATCGGGAAACCAGCTGTGGGCGATGGTCTCGACGGTGCCCAGGCGCAGCGGGGCCGAGAAATCTCCGTCGCTGTCGAACAGGCGCATTGCCTCGTCGCGCTGGTCGAGCATGCGCTGGGCATGCAAGAAGAACTCGCGCCCGCGCATGGTGGGCTGGATCGGTCGCGCCGAGCGCTCGAGCAGAAGCTCGCCGACCGTCGACTCCAGCCGCGAGATGCGCTCGGAAATCGAGGGCTGGGTCAGGCACAGGCGAATCGCCGCCTTGCGAAACGAGCCCAGCTTCACCGCCCAGACGAAGGCTTCGAGTTCCTTGAAATCGAGCATGATGTTGCCGTCTCCACGCGCGCGGTGACCCGGTCGGCCTAGAAGCTTGCACAAGGCGTTCCGCCTGCCGCGGTATGAGGTAGCTCCGGCATCCGCCTCGACGACGAGGGGATGCGGGCGCCTGGATCGGGAGTGCAGGTTCCACTCCGCGAAGCGTTTGTTCGGTGCCCGAAGGTCGAGCGATCGAAGGCTGCTTCATCTTATTGCTTTTGTATGGCTATTCTACGTTGATAATCTCAACGCCCGCAGTCGTCAACCCTTTTTTCACGCATAACAGCAAGATAGAAATTTCCGATGGATACCATCGGCAACGCCTTTACGCTACAGCGAGGCCGCCGAGCGTGCCGCCTGGTCGTAGAGGCCGGACATGGCGCGCAGCACCCCTGCCACCTTGCTGATCTCGCTGCGCTCGATACCCATGGAATCGAGGGATTCGATCAGGCACGCCTCGCGAATCTCGGCGTAGCGCTTGCAGGCCTCGCGGCCAAGCTGGGTCGTCTGGAAGAGCGTCTCCTTGCCCTGCTTCTCACCCACCACCAGGTCGAGCTTCACCAGCTTGCGCAGCGCATAGGTCACCGTGTGGGTGTCCTCGACGTTGAGGACCAGGCAGATATCGCCCTGGCGCTTGGCCCGGCTGCGATGGTTCACGCTGTGCAGCACCAGCACGTCCAGCGCGCCGAGCTCCGGGTAGCCGGTGGCCGCCATGCAGCGCACCATCCAGCGGTTGAAGGCATTGCTCGAGATGATCAGCCCGAACTCGAACTCGGAAAGCTCCTGCGCCTTGTGCGACAGGTGCTCGGAAGACACGATCGGCCCTCGCTTGGCGGGTGCGGCAGGGCTCTTTCTACTCATGGCGTGCTCTTTATAGTTGATATCGAAGGCGTCTCGAGTCGCACGCGGCGAACTCGGCCCTTCATGATCGGCCTTTTCCGCGCCGATTGGCAAACGACTTCTTGCTATCGGTCAAGGCCACTGACCCCATCGGCATGACGAATACCGAATTGACATACCGGCATCTTGAAGATAATTTCTAGATAAATTACATAAAAAGTACAGGTAAACACGTGTCATCAACACCTCCCCTGCTTTCCGTCCAGTCGCTCGATATCGCCTTCGGGTCCAATCGTGTCGTCAAGGATCTGTCATTCGACCTGCACGCTGGCCAGACGCTTGCGATCGTCGGCGAGTCCGGCTCGGGCAAGTCGATGACGTCGCTGGCCACCATGGGCCTGGTGCATTATCTCAACGCCACCATTGCCAAGGGACGCATCCTGTACCGGCGCACGAGCGACAGCGCCCCGCTTGAGCTGACCGCGCTCTCCGACAAGGAGATGCGGCGCATTCGCGGCAAGGAGATCTCGATGATCTTCCAGGAGCCGATGACCTCGCTCAACCCGGTCTACACCGTGGGCGACCAGATCACCGAGGTCCTGCGTCTGCACGGCGACTACAGCCGCGCCACGGCGCGCGAAGAGGCGCTGCGCCTTTTGCGCCTGGTACGCCTGGCGGATGCCGAGTCGCTCTTGAAGCGTTACCCGCACCAGCTCTCCGGTGGCATGCGTCAGCGGGTCATGATCGCCATGGCGCTGGCCTGCAAGCCCAAGGTGCTGGTCGCCGACGAACCCACCACGGCGCTGGACGTCACCATCCAGGCGCAGATTCTCGCCATCATCAAGGATCTGCAGAAAGAGCTCGGCATGGCGGTGATCTTCATCACCCACGACATGGGCGTGGTGGCGGAAGTGGCCGACCACGTGGTGGTGATGCGCAACGGCGAAAAGGTCGAGGAAGCGGACGTCGCCACGCTGTTCGCCGCGCCGCAGAAACCCTACACCCAGGCGCTGCTGGCGGCGGTGCCGACGCTGGGCAGCATGCAGGGCGAAGCGCTCCCCCGCGCCGAACCGCTGGTGATCTTCGACGGCGAGAAGGTCGTGACCCAGGGTGAAGCCACGCTCCAGGACACCGTGCAGGTGCAGGAAACGCCGGTGGTCAGCGTGCGCAACCTGGTGACCCGCTTCGATATCCACAAGGGTTTCTTCGGCGGCGTGAGCCACCGGGTTCACGCCGTCGAGAACGTCAGCTTCGACATCCAGCCCGGCGAGACCCTGGCGCTGGTGGGCGAATCAGGCTCCGGCAAGTCCACCATCGGGCGCACCATCCAGCAGCTTCAGAAGAGCACCAGTGGCGACATCGTCTTTTCCGGCAAGCCCGTGGCCGACATGTCCCGCGCCGAGAAGATGACGCTGCGTCAGCAGGTGCAGTACATCTTCCAGGACCCCTTCGCCTCGCTCGACCCGCGCAAGACCGTGGGCTTCTCGATCGCCGAACCGATCCGCACCCATCGCCTGATGGGCGACGAGCGGCGCATCAAGCAGCGCGTCGGCGAGCTTCTGGAGCGCGTGGGCTTGGCACCGGAGCATGCCGAGCGCTATCCGCACGAGTTCTCCGGCGGCCAGCGCCAGCGCATCTGCATCGCCCGGGCGCTGGCCTCCAGGCCGAAGCTGATCATCGCCGACGAGGCGCTCTCGGCGCTGGACGTCTCCATCCAGGCGCAGATCATCCACCTGATGATGCAGCTTCAGCGTGAAGAGGGGCTTTCGTACCTGTTCATCAGCCACGACATGGCGGTGGTCGAGAAGATGAGCCACCGCGTGGCGGTGCTGCACCTGGGGCAGATCGTCGAGATGGGCCCGCGCCAGCGGGTGTTCGACGCGCCCCAGCACGCCTACACCAAAAAACTGCTGTCGGCGGTGCCGGTCGCCGACCCGCACCACCGCCGCGAGCATCTGCTGCTGGAGGGCGACATCCCGAGTCCGATTCGTCGGGTGGGCGACGAGCCCACCGTCTATCCGCTCGACGAGATCGCCGCCGGCCACTTCGTCTCCCGCAACGGCGCCTCCCTGCGTTCGTAGCACTGTTTTCCCCTTGAACAACCACCCAAGAGAAGCACAACGATGAAAAAGACGACTCTCTTCAAGGCATGCACCCTGGCCGTGGCCATGGCCGCCGCGTCCGCAAGTCATGCGGGATCATTGACCATCGCCTCGCCTCAGGACCCGGGCAGCTGGGACCCGATCGACACCTTCCTGGTCAACTGGGCCTCGGTGGGCACCAACATCTTCGACGGCTTGACCTATCGCGGTCCGGACCTCGAGCTGGTGCCGGGGCTGGCCATCAGCTGGGAAGAGCTCGACGACGGCAAGCGCATCCGCTTCACGCTGCGCGAAGGCGTGGTGTTCCACAACGGCGAGCCCTTCGACGCCGAGGCGGTGAAGTTCACCTTCGACCGGCTGCTCGGTGACGAAGGCGCGCGCGGCCCGCAGCGCTCCAACTACACGGCGATTTCGCACGTCACCGTGGTCGACGACTACACCGTCGATTTCTTCCTCTACCAGCCCGACCCGGTGCTGCTGACCAAGCTTGCGGCCTACGGGGCGATGATCGTGCCGCCAGGCTACATCGAGGAGCACGGCGAGGAGTATTTCGATACTCACCCGGTCGGCACCGGCCCGTTCAAGGTGGTCGAGTACACGCCGCGTTCGGACGTCAAGCTCGAGGCCTTCGCTGAGCACTGGGGCGGCGCGCCGAAGCTCGACAGCGTCACCTACCGCTTCATCTCCGAGCCCTCCACCGCCGTGGCGGAGCTCCAGGCGGGTCGGGTCGACATCGTGCTGCCGCCGACCGTGCCCATCGGCATGATCGACTCGATCAACGCCCACCCCAATGCGGAAGTGGTGAGCGTGGCCTCGCCCACCGTCGAGGCGATGCGCTTCAACACCCAGTCCGGCATCACCGCCGACGAGCGGGTGCGTCAGGCGATCATCATGGCGGTGGACCGCCAGGCCATCGTGGATTCGATCCTGGCCGGCGAAGCCAGCGTGATCGCAAGCTTCCAGGGCGAGCAGTCCTTCGGCTTCGACGCCTCTCTCGAGCCCTACCCCTTCGATCCGCAGCGCGCGCAGGAATTGCTCGCGGAAGCGGGCGTCGAGCCGGGTACCGAGCTTCAGATCGACATCCGCGGCAACGACGCGACCTTCGCCGAAGTGGCTCAGGTGGTCGCCGCCTACCTGCAGGGCGTGGGGCTGAACGCCTCCATCCAGCCTTACGAAACCAACGTGCTGCTCAACGACATCATTCCCGCCGGACGTACCGGCGCGATGTTCCAGCAGAAGTGGGGCGGCTGGACCTTCGACTTCGACAACACCGCCTACCTCATGTACCACTCCGGCGAGCGCTGGAACCCCTACGACAGCGATGCCACCCTCGACGAGATGCTCGACGCCCAGCGCAGCATCACCGACCGCGCCGAGCGCGAGACGCTGCTCCAGTTCGTGGCGCGCTACACCAAGGAGCGGGCACTCGAGATGCCGCTCTACAGCCTGAACGCGCTGTACGGCGTGGGTCGCCGCGTGGAGAACTTCGAGCCGGCACCGGACAACCGGATTCGCCTGACCGACGTCGACGTCACCGAGTAAGCCCAACCTGCCGCCGCCTCCGGGC
>NZ_JAMZBC010000173.1 GCF_024158715.1 Halomonas sp. 707D7
GTTCGCGATCTTGTTCGGCACCCGCCACACCGACGCCACCGAGCACCATGAGGGGCTGATCCACGCCGTCGCCTTCGAGTCGCTGGTGAAACTCTTCGCCTTCGTGGTGCTGGGCGCCTTCGTCACCTGGGGCATGTTCGACGGGCTGGGGGCCTTGATGGCCCACGCCGAAAGCGAGCTGGCGCTACAGCGCCAGCTCGCCAACCAGGATTTCGGCCAGAGCTTCTGGGCCCAGACGCTTCTGGCGATGCTCGCCATCATTTGCCTGCCGCGCCAGTTCCACGTCACGGTGGTCGAGAACATCCATCCGGACGACGCCACCAAGGCGCGCTGGCTGTTCCCGCTCTACATTCTGGCCATCGCGTTTTTCGTCGTGCCGCTGGCCGCCGCCGGGCTCTGGCTGTTCTCCGACACCGCCGTCGAGCCCGATACCTACGTGCTGGCGCTGGCCATGGCCTCGGGCAGCGAATGGCTGACGCTATTGACCTTCATCGGCGGCTTCTCGGCGGCCACCGGCATGGTGATCGTCGCGGCGGTGGCGGTGTCGATCATGATCTCCAACGAGATCGTCATCCCGGCGCTTTTCCGGCTGCGCTGGTTCGACACCAAGGCGCGCGACTACGGGCGACTGGTGCTGCGCGCCCGCCGGCTGACCATCGTCGCCGTGCTGGCGCTGGCCTACGGCTTCTACCAGCTGATCGCCGAGTTCACATCATTGGCCTCCATCGGCATGCTGTCGTTTGCCGCCGCTGCCCAGTTCGCCCCGGCGGTGATCGGCGGGCTCTACTGGAAGCGCGGCAATCGCCTGGGCGTGATCGTGGGCATGAACGCGGGCTTCGCGATCTGGGCCTACAGCCTTCTGATGCCCGCCATGATCAACGCTGGCGTGCTGCCGCAGGCCTGGCTTGCCGGCGGGCCGCTGGGCATCGGCTGGCTCTCCCCCACGGCACTGTTCGGGCTGAACCTCGGCGGCGACAGTTTCACCCACGGCGTGATGCTGTCGCTCGGGGTGAACCTGTTCTGCTACATCTTCGTCTCCCAGATCAGCTCCCAGCGGGTGGTCGAGCGCATCCAGGCCTCTCTGTTCGTCGACAGCGTCGAGACCCGCCAGACCTCGGTGAACCGCCCCTGGACCGGCGCCACCACCGTGGGCGATCTCAAGGTGCTGTGCGAGCGCTTTCTGGGCGCGGGCCAGGTGGATCGCGCCTTCGAGGACTACGCCCGGCGCACCGCCAAGCCGCTCGACGACGGGGCGCGCGCCTCGATCGACGTGATCCAGTTCACCGAGCGCTTTCTCGCCTCGGTGCTCGGCGCCTCGTCCGCGCGCATCGTGGTCAACTCGGCCCTGCAGGGGCGCGGCATCGGCATCTCGGACGTGATCTCGATCGTCGACGAAGCCTCCCAGGTGCTCGAGTTCAACCGGGCGCTCTTGCAGGCGACCATCGAGAACATCAACCAGGGCATCAGCGTGGTGGACCAGAACCTGCGCCTGGTGGTGTGGAACCAGCGCTACCTGGAGCTTTTCCGCTTCCCCGATCACCTGATTCGCGTCAGCGCCCCGATCGACCGCATCTTCCGCTACAACGCCCACAACGGCGAGTACGGCCCGGGGGACCCGGAGGAGCACGTGGAGCTTCTGCTCGACAACATCCGAAAGGGCCAGCCCCACCGCTACGTGCGCTACCGCCAGGACGGAAGCGTGCTCGAGGTGCAGGGTACGCCGATGCCCGGCGGCGGCTTCGTCTACACCTACCAGGACATCACCCAGCAAAAGCGTATCGAAGAGGCGTTGATCCGCTCCGAGAACAACATCCGTATCTACACCGACAACGTGCCGGCCCTGATCGCCTACTTCGACAAGGAGAGCCGCTACCTCTTCACCAACCGCGCCTACGAGCAGGCCTTCGCCATCGACCGCAACGCGGTGATCGGCCGGCGCTTCGAGGACGTGCTGCCGGTCAAGCAGGCCGAGGAGCGCCTGCCCTGGGTGAAGCGGGCGCTCGCCGGCGAGCGGGTGAGCTTCGAGGTCGCCATGCGGGTGGATGCACGCATGCGCTACATGCTGGTCACCTATACGCCGCACTTCGGCGACAGCCAGTCGATTCTGGGCTTCTTCGCGCTCTACCAGGACATCACCGAGCGTCGCCAGGCGGAGATCGCCCTGCAGGAGACCAACGAGACCCTCGAGGAGCGAGTGCGCGAGCGTACCCAGGCGCTCTCCAAGGCCAACGCCGCCCTGCGCCAGGAGAACCGGGTGCGCGCCGAAGCCGAACAGGCGCTGCGCCAGGCCAAGCAGCTGGCAGAAGATGCCAACGCCTCGAAAACGCGCTTTCTCGCCGCAGCGAGCCACGACCTGCTGCAACCCTTGAACGCCGCGCGCCTGTTCACCTCGGCGCTGATGCAGAACGAGCCGGAGAGCGCCAACCAGCGCACCATCGGCCATATCGACAACTCTCTACAAGCCGCCGAGGAGCTTCTGGGCACGCTGCTGGACATCTCCAAGCTCGACGCCGGCGCGCTCACCCCGCGGCGCAGCCATTTTGCGCTGGCTGACATCGTGCGCCCGCTGCGCGCCGAGTTCGACGTCATGGCCGACGAGCGCGGGCTCGACCTGAACGTGGTGGCAACCTCCCTCTGGGTCGACTCCGACCCGCAGATGCTGCGGCGCATCGTGCAGAACTTCCTGTCGAATGCGCTGCGCTACACGCAGCAGGGCCGCGTGCTGCTGGGCTGTCGGCGCCAGGGCGAGCGGCTCTCCATCGAGGTGTGGGACAGCGGCCCGGGCATTCCCGAATCGAAGCTCACCGAAATCTTCCAGGAGTTTCGCCGCCTCGACCAGGTCTCGCGCCACAAGGAGAGCGAGAAGGGGCTGGGCCTGGGGCTGTCGATCGCCGACCGCATGAGCCGGGTGCTCGATCACCCGATCAAGGTGCGCTCCAAGGAGGGCAGCGGCACGGTGTTCTCGGTGAGCGTGCCGGTGGTGGCGCCCCGCGAGGCCGCCCCGGCCACCCAGGAGACGCCGACCCGGCGCGGCGGCAACAAGCTCGCCGGTGCGCGCATCGTGTGTATCGACAACGAGACGCTGATTCTCGAGGGCATGAGCGCGATGCTCGGCGGCTGGGGCTGCGAGGTGTTCACCGCCACCAGCATCGGCGGGGCGAAGTCCATCCTGCGCAACATGGACGGCGACCCGGACGCGATTCTGGCGGACTACCACCTGGACAACGAAGTGACCGGGCTGATGGCGCTGGAAGCGCTCGACGAGCGACTCGAAGGCGCGGTGCCGGGCATCGTGATCACCGCCGACCGTACCGAGGAAGTATCAGAGCTGATCAAGCGCGCGGGCTACCAGCTGCTGTTGAAGCCGGTCAAGCCGGCGGCGCTGCGCGCCCTGCTCACCCGGACCCTGCAGGCCAGCCGCGCCAGGACCTGAATCCAGCGGATCCAGAACGCGAAGACCCCGCTTGCAGAGAGCACAAGCGGGGTCCTCAACACCGGAAGGCGGGGATCAGGATTCGACTTTCGGCGGCTCGACCTCGAGCTTCTGGGCAGCGATTACCGCCTGGGTGCGCGAGTGCACGCCAAGCTTGCGCAGGATCGCGGTGACGTGGGCCTTGATGGTGGCTTCCGAGACGTTGAGCTCGAAGGCGATCTGCTTGTTGAGTAGCCCTTCGGTGAGCATGTTCAATACGCGAAACTGCTGCGGGGTGAGCGAGGCGATCGCTTCGGCGAAGCGCGACTCCTCTTCGCTGGTCTCGTCCAGAATGCTCGCCATCGCCTCGGGCAGCCACACCTCCCCCTGGAGGATTTCGCCGACCGCCTCGGCGATGCGCGCGAGCGACGACGACTTGGGAATGAAACCGGAGGCACCGTAGTCGATGGCGCGGCGCACCACGTAGGGCTCGTCGCTGCCGGAGACCACCGCCACCGGCACGTCCGGCATCTGGCCGCGCAGCTGGATCAGCCCGGAGAAGCCGTGGGCGCCGGGCATGTGCAGATCGAGCAGGATCAAATCGGCGTCGGGATGGCGATTGACCGCCTCGGTAGTAGCCTCCATGGTATCGGCTTCGACGATCTCGGCCTGGGGGGCCAACTGACGCAACGCCTGGGTAAGCGCTGCTCGAAACAGCGGATGATCGTCTGCGACGATAAACTTGTGGGCTACTGCCATGATACTCCTCCGGTTCCTCGAGCGCGGTGGCTGCGCCGCGACGGCTCGCACATACGGTCACAGCATGGTACCCCATGGGCTTCGGGATGCAAAAGCTTCACCATGCACAATTTGTTATCGTTTCACTGGGCGCTGAAAACGGCGATGCCGGCGGATAGCCGGCATCGCTGCATTCAGAACGTGCGCTTAACTTAACATAGCAAAGCGCCCCACGTACGCTCTTGTGCGCCTTCGTTGTCGCCCTTATTGATTGGCGCGGTGCTCGATCAGATCGTCGACCACCGACGGGTCGGCGAGCGTACTGGTGTCGCCAAGCCCGTCGCACTCGTTGGCGGCGATCTTGCGCAGGATACGGCGCATGATCTTGCCCGAACGGGTCTTGGGCAGCCCCGGCGCCCACTGGATGACGTCCGGCGAGGCGATCGGCCCGATGTCCTTGCGCACCCACTGCACCAGCTCCTTTCTGAGCTCGTCGCTGGGCTCGACGCCGTCGTTCACGGTGACGTAGATGTAGATGCCCTGCCCCTTGATGTCGTGGGGGAAACCGACCACCGCCGCCTCGGCCACGGCGCTGTGCGCCACCAGCGACGACTCGATCTCGGCGGTGCCCATGCGGTGGCCGGAGACGTTCAACACGTCGTCGACCCGGCCGGTGATCCAGTAGTCACCGTCCTCGTCGCGCCGGCAGCCGTCACCGGTGAAGTACATGCCGTCGTAGGTCGAGAAGTAGGTCTGCACGAAGCGCTCGTGATCGCCCCAGATCGAGCGCGCCTGGCCCGGCCAGGCGTCCAGGATCACCAGGTTGCCGTCGGTGGCGCCCTCGAGGATGTTTCCTTCGTTGTCGACCAGCGCGGGCTTGACGCCAAAGAACGGTCGGGTCGCGGAGCCGGGCTTGAGATCCGTGGCGCCGGGCAGCGGCGCGATCATGATGCCGCCGGTCTCGGTCTGCCACCAGGTGTCGACGATCGGACATTTCTCGTCGCCGATCACGCGGTAGAACCACTCCCAGGCCTCCGGGTTGATCGGTTCGCCCACGGAGCCGAGGATGCGCAGCGAATCGCGCGAGCTCGATTCCATCACCTTGTCGCCGTGGGCCATCAGCGCGCGCACGGCGGTGGGCGCGGTGTAGAGGATGTTGACCTGGTGCTTGTCGACGACCTCGCCGATGCGGCCGTGGCTCGGGTAGCTCGGCACGCCCTCGAACATCACCGTGGTCGCGCCGTTGGCCAGCGGCCCGTAGACGATGTAGCTGTGCCCGGTCACCCAGCCGACGTCGGCGGTACACCAGTAGACCTCGCCTTCCTGGTAGTCGAACACGTACTGGTGGGTCATGGCCGCGTAGACGAGATAGCCGCCGGTGGTGTGCTTGAGCCCCTTCGGCGCGCCGGTGGAGCCGGAGGTATAGAGGATGAACAGCGGATCCTCCGCGTTCATCGCCTCGGGCTCGCACTCGGTGGACTGGCCGTCGACCAGGTCGTGGAACCAGAGATCGCGGCCTTCCTGCCAGTCGATGTCGCCGCCGGTGCGCTTGACCACCAGCACGTTCTGGCACACCTCGGTGCCGTCGCGGGTCAGCGCGGCGTCGACGTTCTCCTTGAGCGGCACGTGCTTGCCGCCGCGCACGGACTCGTCGGCGGTGATCACGAGCTTGGAGTCGGCGCCGATGACGCGCTGGGCGACGGCGTCCGGCGAGAAGCCGCCGAACACCACCGAGTGCACCGCGCCGATGCGCGCGCAGGCGAGCATCGCCATGGCGGCCTCGGGAATCATCGGCATGTAGAGCGTGACCGTGTCGCCGCGCTGGATGCCGAGCGACTTCAGCGCATTGGCGAGCTGGTTGGTGCGCGCGTATAGCTCGCGGTAGGTGATGTGCTTGGAGTCCGCCGGGTCGTCGCCTTCCCAGATGATGGCGGTCTGGTCGCCGCGCGTCTCCAGATGGCGGTCGAGGCAGTTGGCGGCGACGTTGAGCGTGCCATCCTCGAACCAGCGGATATCGACGTTGTCACGGGCAAAGGACGTGTTCTTGATGTTGCTCGGCGCCTTGATCCACTCGAGCCGCTTGGCCTGCTCGGCCCAGAAACCTTCCGGGTCGTCGATCGAGCGCTGGTAGAGCGTCTCGTAGGTCTGCCTGTCGGCCCAGGCGTTGGCAGCGATCTCGTCGCGTACCGGATAGACGTTCTTGTGCTCGCTCATGACGTTGCCTCTGTCCGTGAAAGTGCAATGATTCGAAAAGGGCGCCGGCCTCACACGTCCCGTGCCAGCATGGCTAATATTTACCTAGCATAAACCGCCAGGGCACGC
>NZ_JAMZBC010000174.1 GCF_024158715.1 Halomonas sp. 707D7
CCAGCGCGAGCCACTCCACCCCGT
Organism: Halomonas sp. 707D7; assembly: GCF_024158715.1. Lineage (GTDB taxonomy): Bacteria > Pseudomonadota > Gammaproteobacteria > Pseudomonadales > Halomonadaceae > Vreelandella. The sequence continues at coordinate 25 of NZ_JAMZBC010000174.1, forward strand.
GAGGCAGAAGCTCCTGAACCTGTCCCGCCTGGCTCACGGGGTCGAAGCCGGTCAGCGTCAGGGTGGCGTCGACCAGCCACCCGAGCGCCACGGTGACCGTGAACACGCTCGCCATGTAGATCAGCAGCGCCCGCGTACCGAGTTCGCGCCGAAATACCGCCAGCGTCGCCAGGCTCGTGATGGGGCCCGCCAGCAGGAATACCAGCGCCATGCCCGGCGAAAGGCCGGCCAGCAGCAGGCCCGCGGCGATGGGCGTGGCGGCCGAGGCGCACACGTAGAGCGGTATGCCCACCAGCGCCATGAGCGCGAGCGCCCAGGGCCCCGAGAAGCTCGCCAGCGCCTGGGGCGATGCCCAGACCATCAGCACGCCCGCCAGCAGCAGCCCGATGAAGATCCATACGCTGAAATCGTCCAGCAGGTCACTGAAGGCGTAGCGCAATCCGGCGCGCAGGCCGTCGGGCTCGGTAGGCGTGGGCGCATTGCAGCCGTGGGAGGCGCAGCAACCCGTTGCCGGCGCCATCACGACCGGCGCCGGGTTGTTACCCGTCAGCCCGACCAGAATGCCCGTGACGATGGCAGTGACCAGCGCCCCGGCCACCCGCAGCAAGGCCATCACCGGCCCGAGCAGGGCGCTGGTCAGAAAGATCGAGTCCACCCCCACGCCTGGGGTGCTGATCAGGAACGCGGTGGTCGGCCCCCGTCCGGCGCCGCCTCGGTGCAGCGCCATCGCCGTGGGGATCGCCCCGCAGGAGCACAGCGGCAGCGGCATGCCGATGATCGAGGCGCGCAGCACGCCGCTCACACCCGCGCCGCCCAGCCAGCGCTTGAGCAGTCGCTCGGGAAGATACGCCTTGACCAGCCCGGCCACGAACAGGCCCAGCAGCAGCCAGGGAGCGGCGCTCAGCGCCACGCTCAACAACGATTCCATGAGGTTCATCGGCAACACCTGCTTGCGGTGGAAAGAGAGCATGGTTAGCCTGAACCCTGTAACCGTTACAGGGTCAAGTCATGGAACCCCGCTATCGCATCGGCGAGATCGCCGCGCGCACCGGCTGCTCGCCGGAAAGCATTCGCCATTACGAGAAGCGAGGCCTGCTGGCGGCTCCGGCCCGGGGCGAGCAGGGCTATCGCGTCTACGGCCAGGCGGCGCTCGAGCGCATCAACTTCATTCGTCACGCCCGCCACCTCGGCCTCGACCTGGCCACCATCCAGGAGCTGCTGGCCCTCTCCGATCAGCCCAACGCCGACTGCGCGGCAGTGGACGAGATCGCCAGTCGCCATCTCGCCCACCTGGAGGAGCGCATCGCCGCCCTCTCGGCGCTGGCGGACGAACTGCGTCTGGTCACCACCCAGTGTCGCGGCGGCAAGACTGCGGACTGCCGCATCATTCAAGCGCTCTTCGAGCACTGAAAGGCCGAACTTGGCAGGCACGACACTAATGACACGGATTCTCATGTACATTTACATATAAGAATCATTTTTATATGATCGTCGGGAACATAACGACATGACGCTCGCCCCCCAGGGCGCACACCGTCTATTTCCCAAGGGATCCTATGAAAACCGCACCCCGAGTCGTCAGCGCCTCGCTGTTGACCTCCGCCTGTCTGATGGCCGCCACCCATGCCAACGCGCAAGCCCAAACCGACGTACAGGCGCTCGGCACCGTCACCGTGACCGGCGCCAATCTTTACGAGAACATCGGTTACACCCGCCGCAGCACCACTGCCGGTACGGGTCTGACGCTGACTCAGCGTGAACTGCCCCAGGCGATCAGCATCGTCACTGAACAGCGCATCCGCGATCAGGATCTGGGAACCATCGAGGACGTGCTGACCAACACCACCGGGATCTCCACGCGCAACGTAGACAGCGAGCGGGTCAGTTTCTCCTCCCGCGGTTTTCGCATCAACAGCTACCAGTACGACGGCATTCCCACGCTCAACCGCGACGGCCGCTGGTACTTCGGCGAAGGCCGACTGAACACGGCGATCTACGATCGCGTCGAGGTCATTCGCGGCGCCAATGGGCTGACCACCGGCTCCGGCAACCCCGGCGCCTCGGTCAACTTCGTGCGCAAGCGCGCCGACAGCCGCGAGTTCGAAGGCTCCGTTTCCGGCACGCTCGGCAGTTGGGACAAGCGCGGCACGACGGTGGATCTCGCAACGCCGCTCTCCGCCTCCGGTGATGTGCGCGGGCGCTTCATCGGCGGCTATGAGGAAGGCGGTGCGTTTCTGGATCGCGAAGACAAGCGGCGCACCTTCGGCTACGGCGTGATCGACGCCGATGTCACCGACTCGACCACCGTATCGCTGGGATTCGACTACCAGGACAGCCACACCTCATCGCCCACCTGGGGCGGGCTTCCGCTCTGGTTCGACGATGGCACGCCGACCGACTTTTCGCGCTCGTTCAGCGTTGCGCCGACCTGGTCCTACTACGACTTCGAGTCCGAAAAGGTCTTCGCCGAGCTTGCCCACCGGTTCGACAACGGTTGGCAGGCGCGTATTGTGGGCACCCACGAAGAGACCGACATGGACGGCAAGCTCGCCTACCCCTACGTCGAGGGCACCCTGCCCAACCGGGTGGACGGCAGCGGCGTCTTCTTTTATACCGGCTGGAACCGCGGCCACCGCGAGGTCGACTCCGTCGACGCCCAGGCCAGCGGCCCCTTCACTCTGCTCGGCCGTGAGCACGAGCTGGTCATCGGCGGCAGCTACAGCGACCAGACCAACGACTACGAGAACACCTTCATCGATGGCTTCGAGGTCGCAGACTTCAATGACTGGAACGGCGCGGCCCCCAACGAAGGCTGGGCTGCCTTCGAGCCATCCGAGGCATCCAGCACCCGTCAAAAGGCGATCTACTCCGCGGCACGGTTCTCGCTTGCCGACCCGCTTTCACTGATCGTGGGCGCCCGCTACACCGAGTGGAAGGGCATGACCGAGTTCCGTAGCCTCGATCGACAGAGCAAGTACGAAATCACGCCCTACGGCGGGCTGGTGTTTGATTTCGACGATACCTACTCGGCGTTCGCCAGCTACACCGAGATCTTCGAGCCGCAGAACTATCGCGATCTGGGCGGAAGCTATCTCGACCCGGTCCAGGGCAAGAATTATGAAACCGGCTTGAAAGCCGCCTGGTTCGACGGGCGCCTGAACGGCTCGTTCTCGGTGTTTCGCATCGAGCAGGACAACGTTGCCGCCGCCCTACCCGGGCTTCCCGGCCAACGGGAGACGTTCTACGAAGCCGTCGAAGGCGTGGTCAGCGAAGGGTTCGAAGTGGAACTCAGCGGCGCGGTCACCGAGGATCTGGACATGACCGTGGGCTACTCCCATTTCACCGCCAAATCCGATGAAGACAACTTCAACCTCAACCAGCCGCGCTCGCTGTTCAACCTGTTCGCCAGCTACACGGTACCCCAGACCCCGGAACTCACCCTGGGCGGCGGACTCAACTGGAGCAGCAAACTGGTGGCGGACAACCTGACCACGCCGGCCGGCATTCCGACCCGCTTCGAGGAAGGCAGCTACACCCTGGCCAACCTGTTCGGACGCTACCGGTTCACGGAGGACCTCAGCTTGCAGGTCAACCTCAAGAACCTGTTCGACGAGAAGTACTACAGCAACGTGGGTGGCTACGGCGTTTACGGCGAGCCGCGCAGTATTTCGACGACGCTGCGCTACGACTTCTAAGCGACACGCGCCTCCTGGCCGCCCGGGCATGCCCCGGGCGGCCGCTTTTTGAAAGGAAACGTCCATGCACGTCCTCAAACGACTCAAGGCCTTCGGCCTGACGGCGCTGGCCGCGACGGCCCTGCCGGTTGCGCCGGCCGGCGCCGCGGACTACCCGTTGAGCATCAATCATGCGCTGGGCACCACCGTGCTCGAAAAGGCGCCCGAGCGTATCGCCACCGTCGCCTGGGCGAACCACGAGGTGCCGCTGGCACTCGGCGTGGTACCGGTGGGATTCGCCGCCGCCAACTTCGGCGTCAACGACCAGAGCGGCCTGCTGCCCTGGGTCGCCGTGCGCCTGGAGACGCTGGGCGAGCCCGCCCCGCCGCTGTTCGATGAAGGCGACGGCATCGACTTCGAGGCCGTGGCGGCGAGCCGCCCGGACGTGATTCTGGCCGGCTACTCCGGGCTCAGCCAGAGCGACTACGACACGCTCAGCCAGATCGCTCCGGTGGTGGGCTACCGCGAAGGCCCCTGGGCGACGAGCTGGCGCGAAATGATTCGCCTGAACAGCGCCGGCATGGGCATGGCGGAAGAAGGCGATGCGCTGATTGGTGAGCTCGAGGCGCGGATTCGCGAGACCGCCGCGCGCTACCCGGAACTCGACGGCAAGACCGCCATGTTCGTCACGCACCTCGACCCGGGTAACCTGGGGCGAATCGCCTTCTATTCGGATAACGACGCCCGCGTGCAGTTCTTCCACGATCTCGGCCTCGTCTCGCCCCAGGTCGTGCTCGACCACTCCGCCGAAGGCCAGTTCTCCGGCGCCATCAGCGCCGAGCTGATCGACGCGCTCGACGATGTGGATATTCTGGTCACCTACGGCGGCGAGTCACTGCTGAATGAGCTCGAGGCCAACCCGCTCACCTCGCGCCTGCCCGCCGTGGAAAACGGTGCGGTCGTGATGCTCGACGACAGCCCCCTGGGCACCGCCGCCAACCCGACCCCGATGTCGATTGACTGGGTACTGGATGACTATGCAAGGCTTCTCGCCGACGCCGCGCGCAAGGCCGAGTGACGCGGCCCCCGCGCGCCCAAGCGCCCAGCGCCGGTACCTGGCCAGGCGCCTGACCGGCGCGGCGCTACTAGTGGCGCTTTTGATCGGGGCCGCGGCGCTCTCGATCGCGCTGGGCGCACGCAGCGTCGGCTGGGCGGAGATTCACGCCGCGCTCACGGGCCAGGTGCAGAGCGTGGGCGACGCCGCCGTGGCCAGCCGCCTGCCGCGCACGCTGCTGGCGCTGCTCGCCGGCGGTGCGTTAGGCGTGGCCGGCGGCGTGATGCAGGGGCTGACGCGCAACCCGCTGGCCGACCCCGGCCTACTTGGCGTGAACGCCGGCGCGGCGCTGGCGGTCGTGGTGGGCATCGCCTGGTTCAACCTGCAGACCAGCCTCGGCTTCATCATGAGCGCCCTGATCGGGGCGGGCCTGTCGGCGGTGGCGGTCTACGTCATCGCAAGCCCTGGCCGCGGTGGGGCCACGCCGCTTCGCTTGGCGCTGGCGGGGGCGGCGATCACCGCCGCGCTCACCTCGCTCACCACCGCCGTCATCCTGCCGCGGGGCGATATCTCGGGACTGGTACAGTCCTGGCTCGTCGGCGGCGTGGGCGGGGCCACCTACGATCAGATCACGCCGGTCGTGCCCTTTCTGGCGGCGGGCTTCATCGTCTCGGTCGTCTGTGCGCGCAAGCTCAACCTGCTGGCACTCGGCGACGACACCGCCGCCGGGCTTGGCGAGAACGTCGCGCTGGCGCGGGGGATGTCGGCGCTCGGTGCGGTGCTCTTGTGCGGCGCGACGACCGCGGTGTGCGGGCCGATCGGCTTCGTGGGCCTGGTCGTGCCCCACGCCTGCCGCCTGCTGGTGGGGGCCGACTACCGCTGGCTGCTGCCGTTTTCCGCCCTTGGCGGGGCGATTCTTCTGCTGCTTGCCGACGTGGCCGGACGGCTGGCGGCGCACCCGGCAGAGCTCGATGCGGGCATCGTCACCGCGTTCATCGGCGCGCCGGTCTTCATCTGGATCGTACGCCGCCGCAAGGTGGGCGCGCTATGAACCACGCAACCCCTGCCCAAAGGGCACAGCTGAGTGCGCTGCGCCGTGGCCGGCTCAGGCGGCGTCGGGGGACGCTGGCGCTGCTCGCCGCCGGGCTTTCGGTGGGGGTGCTGGTGACCCTTGCGCTTGGCCAGTCCTACACCCCGCTTTCCACGGTGGCGCGGGTGCTGGCCGGTGTCGACGTGCCGGGGGCAAGCTTCACCGTGGGCGAGCTGCGCCTGCCCCGGGCGGTGGCGTGCCTGCTCGCCGGCGCCTGCTTTGGCCTGGGCGGCGTGGCCTTTCAAACGCTCTTGCGCAACCCCCTGGCGAGCCCGGACATCATCGGCATCAGCAGCGGCGCCAGCGCCGGCGCGGTGTTCGCCATCGTCGCGCTCGCCTGGAGCGGGCCGGCGGTGGCGCTTGTCGCGGTGGCCGCGGGGCTTGGCGTGGCGCTTTTGATCTACCTGCTCTCCTGGCGCGACGGCGTGACCGGCGCGCGGCTGATCCTGATCGGCATAGGGCTTGCCGCCATGCTGCAAAGCGTGACGGCGTATCTATTGATGCAGGCGCCGAGCTGGTCGCTGCAGGAGGCGCTTCGCTGGATCACCGGCAGCGTCAACGGCGTGCGCCTGACGCAGGCGCTGCCGCTGAGCCTGGCGCTGGGGC
>NZ_JAMZBC010000175.1 GCF_024158715.1 Halomonas sp. 707D7
CCGGCGCTTGCCAGCATGGCGACGCGCCCGAAGGTGGTGCGCGTGGCCGCCACCAGCGTGGGCATGGGCGCGAAGTGGTTGACGATATGGAGCGTGGCGAACAGCGCCACGATGGCGAGCAGCGGGCACAGCGCCAAGCGGTAGCGACCGTGCAGTACCAGGCGCGAAATGGTCAGCGCCACGGCCTGGGAAACGAGGAATCCTACCGAGAACAGCAGCGCGTAGATCGGCGAGAAGGTCACCAGATCCCAAAGCGTGGTGGCGATGCGCCGCGCCGGGGATATCTCCACGCCCATGCGGGCCAGCGCCGCCAGGTTGACCTGGGTCTGGATGATGCTGCCCAGGAGGATACCCGCCACCAGCGCGATGGCGACGTGCAGCAGCACGCGAGACCAGAGGGGTCGTCGTTGCATCGGAATGTCCTTGTAAGGTGTTCTAGTCGACGGCGTGTCAGCGCAGCTGGCTATCCTTGCTGCCGCGACGGTTGTAGCCGCTTGTCCGAGAGGTCGTCTTGTCGTGCTCGGCCTGGCAGGCGATGCATAGCCTGACGCCCGGCATGGCCTTGCGCCGCGCCTCGGGAATCGGTTCGTCGCACTCTTCGCAGCGCTTTCGGCTTTCGCCTTGGGGAAGCTGGCTACGCGCCCACTCGACGCCCTCTTCCAGCGTGCTTTCCATCTGCTCGTGTTCGGCGCCGTCTCTGGCCCATCCTCCTGCCATGGTGGTTCTCCTCAAGCGTTGATGGCTTAAGTGTAGCGCCTGGAACCGCACGTTGCCTTGCATGGCGCTACCCACACTCACGCCTTGTGTCTATGCTCAGAGATACGCTGGTTTTATGTCTTATTGCGCGTTTCCACGCGGGCTAAAAGTGGTTAAGCTCCTTGACCAGCAAACTAATGAAAAGCGCTTAGGGAGCGGTCATAATCAACGTTGATAAAGTTATAAAAACCGGGTTCCCGCTGCGCACTCGACGGCGCCGGACGCTCAACGCTCGATGGGCAAGATGCACCCTTCGATGAGTCGCCAAGCGATACCCGCCCTTCTGAAACGTGCGCTGAGGTACGCCCTTGGGCACCTGCTGGTGTGGGGCGTGTGCGTGAGCCAGGCACAGGCGCAGACATCCGACGACGAGATACTGGTGGTCGCCCATCCGGATGTCGCCCTGCAAAGCATGAGCCGCGACACCACCCGCGCCATCTTCGCCATGCGCCAGCGTACCTGGCCGGACGGTCGCGCCATCCAGGTCTTCGTGCTCCCCAATCGTGACCCGGTTCATGCGCGCTTTGCCAAGGAACAGTTGAACGTCTACCCGCACCAGCTCCAGCTCGCCTGGGATCGCATGGTGTTCTCGGGCATGGGGCAGGCACCCCATAGCGTTCGCAGCCTGACTGAAATGCACGACAAACTAGCCACGACACCCGGCGCACTGGGGTATCTCGAGAGGGCCTATCTGGATGACGCGATCCAAGTCATTTCGGTGGAATGACGGTAGTGTCGCTACGCTCTTGTGTATCGGCGTGACCGCCTTTACAGCGACCAAGGGTCTTGCAAACGACACGCTGCAGACGGCTCAACTGCATGGATTCTTGAGCCAGGCGCTGGTCGTCACCGACGACAACGACTTCTTCGGCCCCAGCAGCACGGGCGCCGGCAGTGCCGAATACACCGAGCTCGGGCTCAATGCCTCCCTTCGCCCCTATCCCAACGTGCTGCTGGCAGCGCAGGTCTTGAGCCGCCGCGCGGGAGGCGAAGGCAGCGACGCCAAGCCTACCCTCGATTACGGCGTGGTCGACTACCAGCTGACCTCAAGTCACGACCGCACGCTGGGCGTTCAGGCCGGGCGCTTCAAGAACCCGTTCGGCCTGTACAACCAGACCCGCGACATGGCCTTCACCCGGCCCAGCATTCTGCTGCCGCAGTCGATCTACTTCGACCGCACTCGCTCGATCGGTCTCGCCGCCGACGGGATCGGCGTCTACGCCGAGCAGCGCGTACCGGCGGGCACCCTGCGCTTTCGAAGCGGGGTCGGCCAGCCCCAGACCGGCTCGGACCTGGAGGAGCAGCTTTTCTGGGGAGCCCAGGCGAGCATATCCGCCGCCGGCCCTTCGGTGATCGCCCAGTTGCTGTTCGAGAGCGACAGCGGCAAGTTCGTCGCGGCGCTGAGTGCGGCGGACGTGAACCTCGACATCGATTTCAGCGGTCAGCCGGCTGATTTCGGTTTCCAGCCCTGGATACTCTCGCTGCAGTACAACGAGGACCTGTGGAGCGTGACCGGCGAGTATGCGCTGCGCAACCAGTACCTGCACGGCAGCGCGCCGCGCACCTTCGACGCTACCGGAGAGAGCTGGTACCTGCAGTACGAACGGCGCCTGACGCCGGAATGGAGCTGGCTGCTGCGCTACGACAGCCTGGTCAACGACCGCCAGGATCGCTCGGGACGCCAGTACGAGCGCAGCGGTCTCGGCCCGAGGTATTCCCAGTTCGCCGACGACATCACCACCGGCGTGCAGTGGATGCCCACGGCAAACCTTATGCTTGCGGCGGAATACCACTATATTGATGGCACGGGCTGGTTGCCGACCCGTGATAACGCCAACCCCTGGGAGGCGAGCAAGCATTGGAACATGCTGCTGTTACAACTTTCACTGCGTTTTTGAGCGTCGGTCATCGGGGTACGAACATCTATGCAAGCCACTGCAACTCGGCGCGCGCCTCGCTGGCTAAGTCTTACCTGGCGGGTGGTAGCCCTTAGCAGTCTTCTCCTTCTGGCGCTGGTGGCGCTGTTCGTCTGGCTGGGTCAGCACTACCTGACCCAGCAGCTGGAATCGACGCGCCTGCAGCACCACGAACGCCAGCAGCGCGAGATTCGCCTGGCCATGCAGCGCTCGAGCGATGGCCTGCGCCAGTTGGCAGGCCTGACCGCGGCGGCGCCAGAGCTCGGCAACGCACTGCTGGACGACGACAGCGCCGAACTCGACGACCTGCTGAGCGCGCAGTGGCCGGCGCTTCAGCTCGAAGGCGGCGTGGACAACATCTACATCTACAACCGGGCCGGCGAGCAGGTGATCCACTTCGGCATCAGCGGCGGCACCCCGCTGTTTCCTGCTCGGCGCTGGATCGACGACGTGCTGAACACGGAAGCGCCGATCACCACGCTGCGCTGCGCCCTCGCCTGCCAGCAGTTCGCCGCCGTGCCGGTGCTGCTCGACGGGGAAAGCCGGGGCGTGGTGATCTTCACCCGCGATCTCGCCGATGTGATGCGCGAGGTGAAGGCGGTTTCGGGCAGCGAAATCGCGCTGATGGTCACCGGCAACCTGGAGAACGAGGCCCAGCCGCAGGGCCCGCGAATTCCCGAATGGAACGGTCAGATCATCGCCCTGACCCGCGTCGAGCAGACGCTGCCGATCCTTCAGACCGCTGCGGCCGAGACCTCCATCTACCAGTTGGTGAACGCACCCTACAGCGCGCACCATGACAACCGCTACCTCGAGGTCAGCGCCGTCTACATGCAGGATGACAGCGACTGGCGCAGCACCGGCTACTTCCTGCTGGTGGCGGACACGTCGCTTGCGATGATCTCGATTCAGGCCGCGACCCAGGGGCTCCTGCTGGTCGGTGTGATCGGCTGGCTGTTGGCGGAGCTTCTGCTGCTGATGATTCTGCTGCGCCCGATGGCGCGGCTTCGCGGCGTGGCGGACCTGCTCCCCACCCTGGCCCGGGGCGAGTTCGAGCAGGTGCGCGAGCGCCTGCTTCCTTCCAGGTCGCACTGGAAAAACGAGATCGACGTGCTGGAGGAGGCGACCCGCACTCTCTCGGTGCAGCTGCAAACCCTGCAGGGCCACGTCAACGAACGCAACAGCGAGCTCTCCACGCGCATCGACGAGCTGGCCCGCGAGCGCGACTTCGTCAACGGACTGCTCAATACCGCCCAGGTATTCATCATCGCCCAGGACAAGCAGGGCTGCATTCGCCTGGCCAACAGCTACACCTACCAGGCGCTGGGGCTGGAGGAGAGCGATCTCGTCGGCCGTCACTTCGACGACGTGTTCAATCGCCCCCAACCGGTGAGCAGCGCGCCCTGGAGTACCGGCATCCCGCAGCGTCCGCTGCCCGAGGAGAGCACCTTCAGGGTGTGCACACGCCAATTGGCGACCGCGGTGTGGTATCACGCCTCGCTCGGCCAGACCGGCACCGCGACGCTTGCGCGCATCTCGGTGGGTCTCGACATCACCGAGCGCAAGGCCGCCGAGGCGCGCCTGACCTGGCTCGCCGAGCGCGACACCACCACCGAGCTCTACAACCGGCGCTATTTTCAGGACGCGCTGATGGCCACGCTCGCCCAGCACGCCGAGGTCGCCGTACTGCTGTTGGATCTCGACCGGTTCAAGGAGATCAACGAGCTCAGCGGCCACCACGTGGGTGACCGGCTACTCAAGGACGTGGCGTTCACGCTCAGCGCCAACCTCGGCCAGCGCAGCACCATCGCAAGGCTGGGCGGCGACGAATTCGCGCTGCTGATGACGGACATCAACAGCGAGCAGGCCATCAAGGTCGCCGAGTACGTGATCCAGTTGATCAACGCGATCGAGTTCAGCGCCGCCGGGCGCAAGCATCACATCGGCGCAAGTGTGGGCATCGCCCTGTTTCCGATGCACGGCCAGACCCCGGAAGACCTGCTGGCCAGCGCCGACATCGCCATGTACAAGGCCAAGGAGCGCGGCAGCCCCCACTGGCACCTGCTCTCCATGGTGGAGAACGCCAAGGACGAGCTGCAGGAGCGCGTCTACTGGATCGAGCGCATTCGCCAGGCCCTCGAGCACGACGAGTTCGAGATCTGGGTGCAGCCCATCGTTCGCCTCGACGACCGCTCGGTCAAGCATTTCGAAGTGCTGCTGCGCATGCGCAACGCCGACACGAGCCTGGTGACGCCGGCCCATTTCATTCCCGTCGCCGAGCAGAGCGGGCTGATCACCCAGGTGGATCGCTGGGTGATTCGCCACAGCCTGCAAGCGCTGCACGCGTTGCAGGGCCGCGGCATCTCGCTGTCGGTGAACCTGTCGGGGCAGTCGCTCCACGATCACGGCTTGCCGCAATACCTGATGGACGAATTTCAGGAGAGTCAGGCCGACCCGCACCACCTGATCCTGGAGGTCACCGAAACCGCCGCCATCACCGATTTTTCGGTGGCCCACAACGTGCTGCAAAAATTTCGCCAGCTCGGCTGCCGAACGGCGCTGGACGACTTCGGCGTGGGGTTCAGCAGCTTCCACTACCTGGGCCAACTGCCCGTGGACTACATCAAGATCGACGGCTCGTTCATTCGCAACCTGCTGGTCAATCCTGACAGTCACACCATCGTCAAGGCGATCTCGGACATCGCCAAGGGCTTCGGCAAGCAGACCATCGCCGAATTCGTCGACCAGGAGGAGCTGTTGCCGCTGCTGCAGGAGCACGGCATTCACTATGCCCAGGGGTACCACCTGGGCAGGCCCATGCCCTTGACCCTCCTGCTCGACGGCCGCGTCCATGAGTGAGCCCTTCGGTTCGAACGACAACCGGGTCCTCAACCAGAGCCTGGCGACGCTGATCGAGAAGGCGCCGCCGCTAAAGCCCGACCACCTGGACGTGGACGTCTTCGCGCGGCGCTTCGAACTCGTCATCGCCCATAGCGACGCGGCGCGCGAGCGCGCCTTCGCACTGCGCCACCGGGTGTTTCGCGAGGAGCTCAAGTACCAGCTCGGCGCCGGCCGGGCGTTCCTGGAGCACGACGAGTACGACCACAACAGCGTGCTGTGCCTGCTCAAGCATCGCGAGAGCGGGCTGGATGCCGGCTGCCTGCGGGTGGTTCTGGTCCCCGACGCCTTCAAGAAGCTGCCCTTCGAGGGCTATTACGACCTGGCGCTTCTGACCTCGCCGCTGTCGCCGCGCGCCTTCGAGCGCAGCGAGATCTGCGAGGTATCGCGCCTGGCGGTACATCCGGCGTTTCGCAAGAAAAGCGCCGACCCCGGCGAGCGGGGCTGGCGCCATGAAAGCCCGGCGATGATCAGCCTGAGCCTGTTCCTCGCCGCCACGGCGCTGGTGGGGCTACTCGGCACGCCCAACGTGTTCGCGGTGCTCGAGCCCAAGTTCAACCGCATGCTGGGCGCGGCAGGACTGCGCTTCGAGCAGATCGGCGAAATCATCGAGTACTGCGGCAAGCGCGCACCCTACTACATCCATCAGCCCACCGCCGAATGCCTGCTGCCCGACGCCCTGCGCCCGCTGTTCGAGTGGATTCGCGCACGGCTCACCATTGAGTTCGACCCACCCCGCTGATCCTTGGCTACTTCATCTCGAAGCCGCGCTCGACGAGAAAC
>NZ_JAMZBC010000176.1 GCF_024158715.1 Halomonas sp. 707D7
ATGGCGCGCTTGACCGAAGAGGCAGGCGAACAGACCGGCGAATGCTACGCAACGCTCGAGTTCGGTGTCGATGCCCAGGGTCGTCGTGAAATTCGTGGACATCTGCGCGCGACGCTTTCACTAGCCTGTCGTCGCTGTCTGGTGCCGCTCGAACAGGACGTCTCCAGCGACTTTCTTCTGGGAATGATCTCCGACGAGGCGCTGGCGTCCGAGTTGCCCGCCAGTCACGAACCGGTGCTGGTGGAAAACGAACAGCTGGATCTGCTGACGGTGATCGAGGATGAGCTCATCCTCAGCTTGCCGCAAGTGGTCTATCACGATGAGGCCGAGTGCTTTGTTTCGGCAGAGCAGCTGGTCAGCAGGACCGAAGGCGCGGAGCAAGAGAATGCGTCTCGACCGAACCCTTTCGCGGTGCTCGGTGCCCTGAAGGGCAAAGGGTCATCGGAAGGCCAGGAATAAGTATCACTGACTCACTCTATCTTGGAGTAACTACCCATGGCAGTTCAACAGAATCGCAAGACTCGTTCCAAGCGCGGCATGCGTCGCAGCCACGATGCGCTGAGCGCGCCGACCCTGTCCCAGGACAAGGAAACCGGCACCACGCACCTGCGTCACCACGTCGCTCCGGACGGTTTCTACCGCGGTCGCAAGGTCGTCGAGGTATAAACCTCTCGCCTTCAACCTACGGCCAGGCAGCGAGTGGCGTGTGCGTCTAGCGATCGATGTGATGGGGAGCGATCAAGGTCCCCGCGCCATTGTCGAAGGCTCCGCCAGAGCCGTGGTCGAACGACCCGAGCTCGAGCTTGTCCTGTTTGGTCCGTATCAGCACCTGGTTGCTGAGCTAGCGCGTTTGCCGCGGCCTCTGGCTGCGGCAACGTCGCGTCTGGAGCTTCGCGATGCGTCGCAGAGCGTCGAGCAGGACTCCACGCTCGCCTGGGCGCTGCGCCACGGCGGCGACACCAGCATGGCCGCCATGCTGCGCTGCGTGGCCAGTGGCGAAGCCGCCGCCGGCGTCAGCGCCGGCAATACCGGCGCGCTGGTGGCCTTGGCGCGCCGCGAAGTGGGCATGCTCGAGGGCCTCTCGAGGCCGGCGATCAGCACCTCGGTGCCGGCCGGTCGCGGCCAGCGCTGCTACCTGCTGGATCTGGGCGCCAACGTCGATTCGCCTCCGGAACGGCTGGTCGATTTCGCCCTGATGGGGGCGGCGATGGTGCAGTGCATCGATGGCGTCGAACGCCCGGCGGTCGGCCTTCTCAATGTGGGTCATGAGGCGATGAAAGGCGGTGCCTGCGTGCGCGAGGCGGATCGACTGCTCGGCGCGCGTGCCGAGGCATTCGGCATCGATTATCGTGGCTACGTCGAGGGTGGTGAGATCTATCGGGGTGGGCTCGACGTCGTCGTCTGCGATGGCTTCGTGGGCAACATCACGCTGAAAGCGAGTGAAGGATTGACCCGTATGCTGATCGAGCGCATGCAGGCGACGTTCGAGTCGCGTTGGCATGGACGCTTGGCGAGCCTACTGGCCAGACCTTTATTGCACGAGCTCAAGCAAGAGCTGAACCCGGTGCGCTATAACGGGGCGAGTCTTCTGGGGCTCAAGGGCAGCATCGTGAAGAGTCATGGCAGCACTCAGGCCGATGGCTTCTATCACGCCATCGAGCGCGCTCTGCGTGAGGCGTCGCAGGACCTGCCCGCGCGTGTCGATGCCCTGCTCAAGGAGCGCGGCCTGACGATGGCGACACCCCGGGCGGCAGTACGGTGAATCTTCAGCGGACGATCGATGGCGCACCTTGCGTGGCATCGGTGCCGCCTATACTCGGACGACCAAATGCCTACTAGAGCAAAGGTGAACGACATGTCTCAACCCCTTGCCCTCGTGTTTCCCGGTCAGGGTTCGCAGCAGCTGGGAATGCTGCGCGAACTGGCCGAGCGCTACAGCGTGGTGGGAACGACATTCGAGGAAGCATCGGACGCCCTGGGCTTCGATCTGTGGAAGACCGTTCAGGACGGTCCGGAAGAGGCGCTCAACAAGACGGCGTGCACCCAGCCGGCGCTTTTGACCTCGAGCGTGGCGATCTGGCGCGTCTGGCAGGAGCTCGAAGGCCCGCGTCCGGCGATGATGGCCGGCCACAGCCTCGGCGAGTACAGCGCCATGGTGTGCGCCGGCGTCATGGGGTTCGCCGAGGGCGTGCGCCTGGTGCAGCTGCGCGGCGAAGCCATGCAGCAGGCGGTGCCTGAGGGCGAGGGCGCCATGGCGGCGATCCTGGGGCTCGAGGACGACGTAGTGGAGGCCGCCTGCGAGAGGGCGGCCCAAGGCGAGGTGGTCTCGGCCGTCAATTACAATTCGCCAGGCCAGGTGGTCATCGCCGGTAACAAGGCGGCGGTCGAGCGTGCCATCGCGGCATGTCAGGAGGCCGGCGCCAAGCGTGCGCTGCCGCTGCCGGTGTCGGTGCCCTCGCACTGCGCGCTGATGCGCCCGGCCGCCGAGCGCCTCGAGGAGTACATGCAGGGCATCGAGTTTCGTATGCCTCGCTACACCGTCATCCAGAACGTCGATGCCCAGGCCCACGCCGATGTCGATACGCTGCGCACGCGCCTGATCGAGCAGCTCTACCAGCCGGTGCGCTGGGCGAGCTGCGTCGAGCGCATGGCCGAACAGGGCGCTTGCGTGTTCATCGAGTGCGGTCCCGGCAAGGTGCTGACCGGCCTCAACAAGCGTATCGTGCGCGGCAGCAAGGGCCTTGCGGTCAACGATCCGGACAGCCTCGATGCCGCCCTCGAGCTTGCCCGTGAAGCGTTGGTCGATGACGACGCCTAGGCACTACACTGAGCAGATCATTCAACGGTTGAAGGCAACGCCTTATGACACAAGAACGTAGAGTCGCGCTGGTCACCGGCGCGAGCCGCGGCATCGGTCGCGCCATTTCCCATGAGCTTGGCCGCCAGGGGCGTATCGTGATCGGGACCGCGACGAGCGAGTCCGGCGCCCAGAAGATCGATGCCGATCTCAAGGAGCAGGGCATCGAGGGGGCGGGTCTGTGCCTGAACGTGACCGATCAGGCCAGCATCGACGCCGTGCTCAAGGAGATCACCGAGCGTTTCGGCGCGCCGACCATCCTGGTCAACAACGCCGGTATCACCCGCGACAACCTGCTCATGCGCATGAAGGAGGAGGAGTGGGATTCGGTCATGGATACCAATCTCAAATCCGTCTATCGTGTAAGTAAAGCTTGCCTTCGCGGCATGACGAAGGCACGCTTTGGGCGTATCGTGTCGATCAGCTCGGTCGTGGCCACGATGGGCAATCTGGGGCAGGCCAACTATGCTGCCGCCAAGGCGGGCATGGAAGGCTTCAGTCGGGCGCTGGCGCGCGAGGTCGCTTCTCGAGCGATCACGGTTAACGCCGTGGCGCCCGGGTTCATCGCCACCGACATGACCGAGGCCCTGCCCGAGGCCCAGCACGAGACCCTCTTGAAGCAGATACCGTTGGCGCGCCTGGGCGGGCCCGAGGAGATCGCCGCTGCCGTGGGCTTTCTGACCAGCGACGCCGCAGGTTATATCACCGGCGAAACGCTGCACGTCAACGGCGGCATGAATATGCGTTGATGGCTCGGGGTTTGGCGGTTGCGTCGACCCTGGGGCGTCTATAAACTACCCCGCAGCTTTTGGCTTGCGGTTTCCAAATAGCTGGTTATCAATAACGGCTAATGTGAATGACTGGAGTACGTTGATGAGTACCATTGAAGAGCGCGTGAAGAAAGTCGTGGCTGAGCGCCTGAACGTCAAAGAAGAGGATATCCAGAATAGCTCTTCTTTCACCGAAGACCTGGGTGCCGACTCGCTTGACACCGTCGAGCTGGTCATGGCTCTCGAAGAGGAATTCGATACCGAAATCCCCGACGAGGAAGCCGAGAAGATCACCACGGTTCAGGAAGCCATCGACTACGTCAACGCCCATCAGTAAGGGCTTGGTCGACGGAATCACGCCGGGCGCCTGATCGCGCTCGGTGCAAAAAAAGCCGCCCTGGTTCAGGGCGGCTTTTTTGTATGGGTCGCGCAGTGAATTCGTCCCTCGATCTCCGTTATACTAGGCGGCATTTAGAGAATGGCCTTAGGGTCTCGTACCAAGGATGCCGGGAGAAGAGCTGATGGCGCGTAGAAGAGTAGTGGTAACCGGACTGGGTCTAGTGACCCCGGTGGGCAATGACGTCGAGCAGTCCTGGGCCAGCATCGTGGCGGGCAAGAGTGGTATCGCGCCGATCGAGCATTTCGACGCCAGCGGTTTCAACACCCGCTTCGGCGGGTCGGTCAAGGGTTTCGATATCGGGCAGTATCTCAATCCCAAGGATGCGCGCAAGATGGACCTGTTCATCCAGTACGGCATGGCGGCGGGTGCCCAGGCCATCCAGGATGCGGGCATCGAGTGCACCGAAGAGAACGCCGAGCGCATCGGGGTGGCGATCGGTTCGGGCATCGGCGGTCTTCCGATGATCGAACAGAACCACAATGCCCTCAACAAGGGTGGCGCGCGCCGCGTATCGCCGTTCTTCGTGCCTGGATCGATCATCAACATGATCTCCGGCAACATGGCGATCCAGCACGGCTTCAAGGGGCCGAACATCGCCATCACCACCGCCTGCACCAGCGGCACCCACAATATCGGCTACAGCGCGCGCACCATCGCCTACGGCGATGCGGACGTGATGATCTGTGGCGGTGCCGAGATGGCCACCACGCCGCTGGGCCTCGGCGGCTTCTCCGCCGCTCGCGCGCTCTCCACGCGCAACGACGACCCGCAGGCCGCCAGCCGCCCGTGGGATGTCGACCGCGACGGCTTCGTGCTGTCCGACGGCGCGGGCGTACTGGTGCTCGAGGAGTACGAGCATGCCAAGGCGCGTGGGGCGACCATCTACGCCGAGCTGTCCGGCTTCGGCATGAGCGATGATGCCTACCACATGACAGCCCCCCCCGAGGATGGTCGCGGTGCGGCCCTGGCCATGAGCAACGCCATCAAGGATGCCGGCATCAATCCGGACCAGGTGCACTACATCAACGCCCACGGTACTTCCACCGCGGCGGGGGATCTAGCCGAGAGTCGGGCGGTCGAGCGGGTGATGGGCGACGCCGCGAAAGACGTCGCGGTCAGCTCCACCAAGTCGATGATCGGCCACCTGCTGGGGGCGGCGGGCGCCGTGGAGGCGGTCTTCAGCATTCTGGCGATTCGCGACCAGGTGGCGCCGCCGACCATCAACCTGGACAACCCTCAGCCCGGCTGCAACCTCGACTACGTGCCGCATACCGCGCGCGAGATGCGGATCGATACCACGCTTTCCAACTCCTTTGGCTTCGGCGGCACCAACGGCTCGCTGCTGTTCACGCGGATCTAGGGCATGCCAGGCGCCTCGGTGCCCGCTGACGATCGCGGGCTCGCCTACGGCGATGGACTCTTCGAGACGGTGCTGATGCGCGCCGGCCAGCCGCTTCTGTGGTCCTACCATCGGGCGCGGCTGGCCGAGGGCTGTCGGCGCCTGGGGATCCCCATGCCGGACACTGCCGCGCTCGACGCCGAGCTTGCCAGGCCCGGCGCAGCGGCGCTCGAGGTGCTGAAGCTGATAGTGACGCGAGGCAGCGGCGGCCAGGGCTACCGCGTGCCGAATGCGCCGGCTCCTCGGCTGCTGGCAAGCAGGCGTGCCTTCGAGCCCTGCCGTGCGCGCTGGCAGGAAGGGGTCTGCGTGCGGGTTTGCGATCTGCGCCTGGGCCACCAGCCGCGGCTGGCCGGCATCAAGCATCTCAACCGGCTCGAGAACGTGCTGGCACGCCAGGAGTGGTGTGACCCCGGCATCGCCGAGGGGCTTCTCGCCGACGCCGACGGTCTGCTCGTCGAGGCCACCAGCATGAACGTGTTCTGGCGCGCGAAGGGGCGGCTCTGGACGCCACCCGTCACGCGCTGCGGGGTGGCGGGCACGCTGCGCGCGGCGCTGCTCGATGCAGGCGCCGTGGCCGAAGCCGAGCTTTCGCTCGAGGCACTGGTCGAGGTCGATGCACTGTGGGTCGCCAACTCCGTTCAAGGCGTATGGCCGGTACATACCCTGCTCGATCCGCGGGGCGAAACCTTGGCCACCTGGGCGCACGCGGACCACGATACGCTTCAACGCCAGGGCCATCGCCTGCTGGGGTATCCTGGCTCCTTTCGAGAAGAGGCAGAGTGACATGGTGAAACGGTTACTGAGCGCGGTCCTGCTTCTGCTGGTGCTCGCCGCGCTGGCGGTTGCGGGTGGTTACGTCTACTGGCAGAGCCGGCTCGACGCGCCCGTTGGGGTGGACGAGCCCACGCTCTACTACGT
>NZ_JAMZBC010000177.1 GCF_024158715.1 Halomonas sp. 707D7
GCCGGGCGTTCTTCGCCGGCGGCCAGCGCCCCGCCGGCGAAGAACGCCCGGCCGGTCAGCCAGCCGAGAAGCGACATGGGAACGTAGACCAGCACCGCCGCCAGCAGCGGCTTTTCCGGGCGGGCGAGCACCCGCCGGATGGCGTGGACATCGAAGGTCAAACTGATCAGCAGCATCAACAGCGCCAGCAGCGGGCCGATGGCCGGCGCCAGCGCCTGGCCGGTGGCGGGCAGTCCAAGTCCCAGCAGGGTCGCGCCGATCACCCACCATAGCAGGTGAGCTTCGACGAACAGGATACATCGGCGCATGGCTCAAGCTCGCTTGCAAAGAAATGAAGACATGAACGGCGCGACGCTAGCTCTCTGGAGGCTCGGCCCAGGCCAGGCGGGCGGCGTTCAAGGTGACGCTCAAGGAGCTTGCGGCCATGGCCAGCACCGCTGCCAGCGGCGGAATCGCCATGGCCACCACCAGCGCCAGCGCCAGCGTGTTGTAGAGCGCCGAGAACGCCAGGTTCTGGATCATCACCCGCCTCGTGCGCCGGGCGATGACCAGCAGCCGCACCACGCCGCCGATGCCCGGCGCGAGCAGTTGGGCGGCGGCGCCTTCGCGTGCGGCCTCGCTTGCGTTCATGGGCGCCACGCCCACCCCTGCAGCTGCGAGGCAAAGCGTATCGTTGACTCCGTCACCCACGTAGAGCGTGGGCGCGGGTAGCCCCGCCAAGAGCCTCGCCTTGGCTTCGGGAGCGCGTTGGGCGTAGCAGGCGCTGGCCGGCAAGCCCACCTCGCCGCCGAGCCAGCTCACCGCCCCTTGCCGGTCGCCGCTGATCAGTGCGGTCACGTAGCCAAGGCGGGCGAGCTCGGCGAGGCTCGTTCTGGCATCGGCCACCGGCGGGTCGGCGAGGTGGAAGGTGGCAAGCCAGCCGTCGTCGTCGGCCAGCACCACCTGGGAGGCGAAGGCGTAGTCGGCGTCCTCGACACTCTCGGGCAGCGCCACGCCCTGCTCCTCGAGCCAGGCGGCCCTGCCCAGGCGCCAGCACTGGCCATCCGCGAAGCTCACGCGGTGGCCTGCGCCGGCCACCTCTTCCCGATGGGCGACGGACGGTTTTTCATCCTGATGCGCGGTTTCGCTCGCCCAGCGCAGCAGGCCCAGGGTCAGCGGGTGCTCGCTTTCGCTGGCAGCGGCGGCAAGCCGCGCGGCGAACCCTTCGGGCAGCGCCTCGCGGTGGGCGAAATGCACCACGCGGTGCCGGCCGGCGGTGACCGTGTTGGTCTTGTCGAAAGCCACGGCGCGCACGCCGGACAAGAGCTCGAAAGCGGCGGGGTCGCGGATCGCCACGCCGGCCTGCATCGCCTGGCCGCTGCCGGCCAGGGCGGCCAGCGGCACCGCCAACCCCACCGCGCAGGGGCAGGCCACTACCAGTACCGAGAGCGCTCGCACCACTGCCTCCTCCGTGCCTGCACCGAGAATCCAGACGACGGGCAGCGTGATCAGTGCCAGCAGCAGCGCCACCGGGCTCAGCCAGGCGGCGAAGCGATCAGCGAGCTTGGTCAACTCCCCCTTGCGGGTTTGCAGCAGGCGCATCTGCTCGCGCAGCCGGTCCATGCGACGCTCCCCCGGCGTTGCATCGACGATGAGCCGCATCGATTTTTCGCCGGCGCCCAGGTAGCGGTAGCCGGCGTACACCTTCTGCCCGGCCTGCAGGTAGCGCGGCACGCTCTCGCCGGAGAGCGTGGCGGTATCGAACCAGCCCGGGGTAGTCAGTGTTGCATCGAGCAGCAGGGTTTCGCCTTGGGCAAGCAGCAGCGTGTCGCCCCTCGCGGCCTCCTCGGCCGGGCGCGTCTGCCGCTCGCCGTCGCGCTCCAGGGTGACGTCGGCCTGCGGCAGGGTCAGCGCATCGAACGCCTTCAGCCCACGCTGGCGACAGAGGGTCTCGGCCAGCCGACCGACCAGCAGCAGCGCAATCAGCATCACCGCGGTATCGAAGTAGACCTCTGCCGAGCCGCGCGCCAGCAGCCAGACCGACACCGCGACCGCCCCCAGCACGCCCAGGCTCACCAGCACGTCCATGCCCGGGCGGCCCGCGCGCAGCGTGCGCCACCCCGCGCGGTAGAACGGCACGCCGGCGTAGAGCACCACGGGCAGTGCAAAGCCGCCGGAGAGCCAGGCCATGACCAGCTCGATGCGCCCGGCGGGCACGGCACCGGCATAGATGAGCAGCGAAGCGAGCATCGTCCACATGCCGAACACTGCCGCGACCATCAGGCGCAGGCTCAGGTAGCGGCTCTCCTTCTCGAGCCGCTCGGCGGCGTCGAAAGCGGCCTCGAGCGGGCCGAGCCGGTAGCCGATGCGCGCCACGCGCGCGGCCAGCGTCTCGAACCCGGTCGCGCCGGGCTCGCCCTGCACCCAGACCGTGGCCGTCGGGTAGTGGACGCTCGCCGATTCGATGCCGGCGGCGCGCTGGAGCACGCCTTCGACGGCGAGCGCGCAGCTGGTGCACCACATGCCGTGCAGGCTGTAGAGCGCGGTGTGCCCGGCGGCCGGTTCGCCTTCTGCCTGGGCGAGCGTCACCGCAATCGACTCACAGGCAGGGCGGCACGCCGATGATCGGCATGCCGGTAAAGACGACCCCGAGCGCGGAGAAGAGATAGAGCCCGGCGGAGACCAGCGCGTTGAAGCGCGGCCGTCCGGTGAGCTCGCGCCCCGCCTTCCAGCCGGCCCAGGTCAGCCAGGCCAGCAAGGCGGTGACCAGCAGGCTGAAAAGCCCGAGCCCCAGGTTGAGGCCGGTCCAGGCCCCCTGCGCCGGCGCCGGTGGCGCCACGGCGCAGGCCACCGACAGCCCCCCGTACACCGCCACGAACCAGATGCTCCAGAGCGTGAGCCCCACGACCAGATGCGCCGGATGTCCCAGATACAGTCGCTTGAATGCGGTTTCCATCGTCTAGCCTCCAATGACCCGAGGCAGCATGCCGAGCGCGCCGACCAGCACCCAGAACGTCACCACGTTGTAGCGCCACAGGATGACCACCACCGCCGGCTCGAAGGGCGCGTGCAGCCCCACGTAGCCGTAGCGTACGCGAAGCCCCTGCATGGCGGAGAGAATCATGGCCAGCGCCCCGTGGAACAGCGCATAGACGAGCCCTACCAGCAGCACCGCGTCGTGGCTCGTGCGGGTCGGTTCGAGCCCTGCCGTCAACAGCGACCAGAGCACCAGCCCCACCTGGGCCGCCCCCAGTAGCGCGCTCACGTAGAAGCCGCTGGCCAGGCCGCGATCCTGGTTGACGCGCAGCCCGCGCACCAGGCGCTCCATCATCCCGGCCCCCAGGGTCACCGCCACGCCGGCCGCGACGAGCACGACCAGCGACAGCGGCGAGACGTCCGGCATGCGCCACTGCGGCGACACGGTCCACAGGTAGAACCAGCCGAACAGGTACGAGAGGAAGAACGAGCCGTTGGCGATCGAGAACGTGGCCATCGCCCAGACGCCGGGACCGCTCATGGTGCGTGAGTGCAGGGGCGGGTCGCCCTCGCGCACCTCGGCGTCCGGCGCCGCCTCCGGATGCGCGCCGTTCTCCCAGGCCCAGCGCAGCAGAAACACCCCGGCGATGATCACGAACACGCCGGCCAGCGCGTAGACCCGGGTGAGCAGACTCACGCACACCACGGCCAGGGCGAGGGCCGCGAAGAACGGCCACCAGGAGTTGCCCGGCAGGTGGATGATCTCGCGCACCTTGCCGGTGATCGAATCGGTGCCCCACATTTCGCGACGCCCGTGGGAGGTGACGGCCAGCCCGTGCTTGCCTTCGGCCATGGTGCGCGGCAGGTCCGGGTTGTCCCACAGCGGGTGGCGAGTATCGATCTTCGGCAGGCTGACGAAGTTGTAGGCGCTCGGCGGCATGGCGTTGGCCCACTCGAGGGTGTCCGCCTTCCACGGGTTGTGCTGGGCGGGCTTGCCGAACTTGAAGTGCAGCGCGATATCGATCAGCACCATGGCGATGCCTGCCGACATCACGAAGCCGCTGATCGACGAGAGCAGGTTGAAGATCTCCCAGCCGTTGCCCGCCTCGTAGGTGTAGATACGCCGCGGCATGCCCAGAAGCCCCGTCCAGTGCATGATCAGGAAGGTGCCGTTGAAGCCCAGGAAGGTCAGCCAGAAGCCCCAGCGGCCGATGGTCTCCGACGGCATGCGCCCGGAAAAGAGCGGCAGCCAGTAGTAGAGCCCAGCCATCAGCGGGAAGAACATGCCGCCCACCAGCACGTAGTGCATGTGCGCCACCACGAAGTGGGTGTCGTGGACCTGCCAGTTGAACGGCACCAGCGCCAGCATCACCCCGGTCAAGCCGCCGCAGACGAAGATGATCAGAAAGCCCAGAATCCACAGCATCGGCAGCTTGAAGCGCGGCTTGCCGAGCCACAGCGTTGCCAGCCACACGAACACCTGAATGGCGGTGGGGATCGCCACCAGCATGCTCGCCGCCGAGAAGAACGCCTGGGCGAGCTGGGGAATGCCCACGGTGAACATGTGGTGCACCCAGAGCCCGAAGCTGATGAAGCCGGTGACCACGATGGCGAACACCACCCAGCCGTAGCCGACCAGGGGTCGCCCGGCGAACACCGGGATCAAGGTCGAGACGATGCCCGCTGCGGGCAGGAAGATGATGTACACCTCCGGGTGGCCGAACAGCCAGAAAAGGTGCTGCCACAACAGCGGGTCGCCGCCGCCGGCCACTTCGAAGAACGGCATGCCCACGGCGCGCTCGAGCTCGAGCAGCACGCTGCCGAGGATCAGCGGGGGAAAGCCGACCACGATCATCAGCGCCATGGCGAGGATGTACCAGGCGAAGATCGGCATCTTGTGCAGCGCCATGCCCTGGGTGCGGGTGCGCAGGATCGAGACGACGATCTCCACCCCGGCGGAGAGCGCCGAGATCTCGACGAAGGTGATGCCCAGCAGCCAGAAGTCCGACCCCAGCCCCGGCGAGTATTCGCTGCTCGAAAGCGGCGTGTACATGAACCAGCCGGCATCGGGCGCCATCTCGAGCACCATGCTGAAGCTCAGGATGATGCCGCCGAACAGGTAGCAGAAGTAGCCCAGCGACGTCAGCCGCGGGCACACCAGGTCACGAGCACCGATCATCTTGGGAATCAGGTAGATCGCCAGCCCCTCGAGGATCGGGATGGCGAACAGGAACATCATCACCGTGCCGTGCATGGTGGTGACCTGACTATAGATGTCCGGCGTCATGAAGTTCTGGTCGGGCGTGGCGAGCTGGGTACGGATCAGCATCGACAGCACGCCGCCGATCACGAAGAAGACCATTCCCGTGACCATGAAGCGCAGGCCGAGCGTGGTGTGGTTGACGATGGTCAGCGCCTTGATGCCCCGGGGGTTGCCCCAGATCTCGTGCAGGTCGTCGTGCAGCGCCTGCGGGTCGTCGGGCTGCTGGGGATCCTGTGGAGTCGCTTCGCGATTGATGCTCGTCATGGGGTCAGGGTCTCCAGCCAGTCACCCAGACCGCTCAGGGTGTCGGTATCCAAATCGTCGTGTTGCGGCATTCTGTTCCCGGGTTTCAACGTTTGATGGTGTCTCAGCCACTGGTAGACGGCGCCCTCCTCCATGGCCAGCGTGCCAGCCCCCAGCATCGTGCGCCCGCCCAGGTCGGAAAGATCGGGGCCGATCGTGCCGGCGCTCATGCCGGCGACCCGGTGGCAGCTGGCGCAGAAGGTGGTGAAGTTCTCCCGCGCCGGCTCGAAGGCGGGGTCGCTCGTGGCGAGGTCCGCCAGCGCTTCCTCGCTTCGCGCCGCGAGCCAGGCATCGAACTCCTCGCGCGGCAGCGCCTCCACGTAGAGGTGCATGTGGGCGTGGCCCACGCCGCAAAGCTCGGCGCACTGGGCGCCGAACACGCCGGGCTCGTCCGCCTCCAGGCGGATGCGGTTGATGCGCCCGGGCAGCATGTCGATCTTGCCCCCCAGGCGCGGAATCCAGAAGCCGTGGATGACGTCGGCGGCGGTGACGTGAAAGTCCACCGGCTCACCGGCGGGCATGATCAGCTGGTTGGAGGTGACCACGACGCCGTTCGGGGCGCCGGGGTAGCGTACCTCCCACCACCACTGATGGCCGGTCACCTCGATCACTTCCGGCGGCTCGTCCAGCGGCAGGGTCAGCATGCGCTTGCCCGTCGGCACGCCGAAGGCCAGCAGCGCGATGACGGTTGTCACCGGCAGCACGATGCCGCCACCAACGATCCAGCGCCGCGACGGGAAAGTGGATCATGACCGGGTGGAGCGGATGACCGGCCAGGGAGGCCCGGCTCTTGATGGAGCGTTGCGGAGAGGTTGCCATGAT
>NZ_JAMZBC010000178.1 GCF_024158715.1 Halomonas sp. 707D7
GGCTTCTCGATGGGCGCGTTCCGGGCATGGCAAGTGGCCGCGCTCTCCCCGCACATCAGTGCCACCGTCGCCAACGCCTGGATGGCGCAGGCAAAGGGGCTGATGGTGCCGGGCAACAACCAGCTGCGCGGCCAGTCGGCCTTCAACATGCTGCACCCTTCCCTGCTCCGGCTGCTCGACTTTCCCGACGTGGCGGCGCTAGCGGCGCCCGCGCCCATGCTCGTCTACGCCGGTGAAGAGGATACGCTGTTTCCGCCCAGCGCGGTCGAGGGCGCCATGGCGCGCATGCATGACGTCTGGAGCGCCCATGGCGCCGAGGAGCATCTGACGACGCGCCTGTGGGAAGACAAGGGGCACGTCTTCACCGCCGACATGCAGGACGCCGCCTTCGAGTGGCTCGATGCAAAGCTCAGATAGCCTCGGCTGACATCGCCAGACTCTTGATATGACTTGAGTCCTGGTATGGCTTGATGATCCAGCGGCCGGCGCCTCACAGGCGCCGGCCTTTCTCGCTCGTTCTCACTCGCGGCTGAAGGCGTGCTCGAGAAGCTCCCGAGTATAGGGGTGGGTCACGTTGCCCTCGACCAGGTCGTCCCGGGAGACGATCTCGACGATTTGGCCGGCCTGCATGACGGCAACCCGCTCGCACAGGTGGGCGATGACGCCTAGATCGTGGGAGACCATCAGGTAGGTGAGCTGGTGGCGCTGATGCAGCGACGCCAGCAGGTTGAGGATTTCCGCCTGCACCGAAACGTCCAGGGCCGAGGTCGGCTCGTCGAGCAGCAAAATGCTCGGGTCCATGATGATCGCTCGGGCGATGGCCACGCGCTGGCGCTGGCCGCCGGATATCTGGTGGGGGTAGCGCGGCAGAAACGACGCGTCGAGCCCCACGTCCGTGAGTGCCTTCTCGATGCGCTCCGCCCTGTCGGCCACACCCTTGATCGCCAGGGGTTCGCTCAGGATCTTGCGTATCGTGTGCCGCGGATGCAGCGCGCCGAAAGGATCCTGGAACACCATCTGCAGGGTATCACTGCGCTTTTTGGGCGGCGTGTCGGCGATCGAGCGCCCCTCGATCTCGATCGCGCCTTCCCAGCCCTGGAACTGCCCCGCCAGGCACTTGAGAATGCTGCTCTTGCCCGAGCCGGATTCGCCGACGAGCCCGAAGCATTCGCCCTTTCCTATCTCGAGGGAGATGTCGCTCAGGATGCGCTTGCGCCGGGTGAAGGTCGAGACGTCGAAGGAGAGCGAGTCGATGGCGATCATGGCGCACCTCCCTGGGCGAGCCAGGCAGGATCGCGGGTCATCACCGGAAGCGTTGCCCGGCGGTGACGCAGGCTCGGCAGCGACTCCATCAGTCCCCGCGTGTAGGGATGCGAGGCGTTGGCGAGATCACTCGCCTTGATCGATTCGACCACCTGGCCGCTGTACATCACCAGCACGCGGTCGCAGAACTTCTTGACCAGGTTGAGATCGTGGCTGATGAAGATGAGGCTGATGTTCTTCTTCTCGATGAGCCGGGTGAGGATATCGAGCACGTCCTGCTGCACGGAGACGTCGAGCGCCGAGGTGGGCTCGTCGGCGATGATGATGTCGGGCTCGGGAATCACCATCATGGCGATCATTACCCGCTGCCCCATCCCGCCGGAGATCTCGTGCGGGTACTGATCGAAAACGTGCTCGGGATCGCTGATGCTGACCTCGCGCAGCATGTCGAGCGCTGCCTCCCGGGCGGCCTGGCGCGAGATGCGCCGATGCACGCGCAGCGCCTCGGCGATCTGGTCGCCCACGCTCACCACCGGGTTCAACGAGAACTTCGGGTCCTGCATGATCATCGAGATATGCTGGCCGCGAATGGTGCGCATCGCCTTTTCGCTGCAGGTGAGCAGGTCTTGATCGCGAAACGCGAGCCGCTCGGCGCGGACCTGGGTGGAGGGCGAGTTGAGGCGCAGGATCGCCTTGCCCACCGTCGACTTGCCCGACCCCGACTCGCCGACGATGGCCAGCTTCTCGTTGTTCAGGGTGAACGAGACGTCGCGCACCGCGTGCTTGGCGCCGTCATCGGTACGAAACGTGACGTTGAGTTTTTCGACTGTCAGTACGCTCATGGGTACTCCTCACTCGGTGCGGGGGTCGAGAAGATCGCGCAGGCCGTCGCCCAGCAGGTTGAAGGCCAGGCTGACCAGCATGATGGCGGCGCCGGGAAAGGCGACCAGCCACCAGCTTTCGAGCATGTAGCTGCGCCCGGTGGAGATCATCGCCCCCCACTCGGGAAGCGGCGGCTGGGCGCCCAGGCCCAGAAAGCCCAGCGCGGCGGCGGTCAGGATCACCGTCGCCATGTTCATGGTCAGGCGCACGATCAACGACGGCAGGCACATGATGGCGATGTAGTGAAACAGGATGCGCGCGGCGCTGGCGCCCTGGAGCTGCGCGGCCACCACATAATCCGATTTGCGAAAGGTCATCGTCTCCGCCCGGGCCAGGCGCGCTACCGGCGGCCAGGAGGTCAAGGCGATGGCGATCACCGCATGCTCGAGGCCAGGCCCCAAAGCGGCCACGAACGCCAGCGCCAGCACCAAGCTCGGAAACGAGATGAAGATATCGGTGATGCGCATGAAGACGCTGTCGACCCAGCCGCCGAAGTAGCCGGACACGGTGCCGATCAGAAGCCCGATGGGGCCCACGATGATGGTGACCAGGAAGATGATGTAGAGCGTCACCCGCGAGCCGTAGACGATGCGACTGAAGATGTCGCGGCCGTACTCGTCGGTGCCGAACCAGTGCGCCGCAGACGGTGCCGAAAGAACCCGAGAAAGATCCTGGACCAGCGGGTCGTGGGTGGCGATCCACGGCGCGGCCATCGCCAGTATCAACAGCACGGCGACGATCACCACCCCCGAGGCACTGAGCGGGTTGCGACACAGTTTTCGGAAGGACTTGAGAAAGGCCGCGCCCTTGCCCGGCATCACGCCGGCCCGAGGGCTCAGGGGAAAGTCCGCGTGACGCAGCGTTTGCTGATTCTTCATGAGCGGGTCCTCGGATCGAACAGCGTGTAAAGGACATCGGAGAGCAGGTTCAGGAACACGAACACCAGCCCGATGAACAGCACCGATGCCATGACCGCGTTCATGTCACCCATCAGGAGGCTATCGGTCAGGTACTGCCCGAAGCCGGGCCAGGCGAAGACGGTCTCGATCAGTACCGCTCCTTCCAGCAGGCCGCCATAGGCTAGCGCCACGATGGTCAAAAGCTGAACGCGAATGTTCTTGAAGGCGTGCTTCCAGATCACGCTGCGCTCGGAAAGCCCCTTCACCCGCGCGGTCTTGATGTACTCCTGGGAGAGCTGCTCGAGCATGAAGCTGCGCGTCATGCGCCCGAGAAAGGAGACCGAGTTGAGCCCGAGGATCAGCGCCGGCAGGGCGATATGGCGCAGGGCGCTGAAGAACGCCTCGAGGTTGCCCGACAGCAGCGTGTCGATCAGGTAGAAGCCGGTGTAGCTTTCGAACATGCCGTCATAGGCAAAGCCGATACGCCCCGCGGCACCGGCCCAGTTGAGCCAGGCGTAGAAGACGATCAGCCCGACCATGCCGACCCAGAACACCGGTGTCGAGTAGCCGAACAGCGTGATCAGGCGGGTCAGGTGATCGCCCAAGCGCCCGCGGTGGGTCGCGGCGTACACGCCGAGCGGAATCCCCAGCCCCACGCCGACCAGGATCGCCACTGTGGCAAGCTCGATGGTCGCCGGCAACACCCTGAGAATGTCGTCGACGACCGGGCTTCCGGTCAGGATGGCGCGGCCGAAGTCGCCGGACAGCATCGCCTGCAGGTAGTACTGGTACTGAACCCAGACGGGCCGGTCGAGCCCCATCTCGCGGAACACCTGCTCGTAGGTCGAGGAATCGGCGTCCGGGCCGACGACGGCCAGCACCGGATCGATGGGCATCAGCCGCCCGATGATGAAGGTCATCGTCAGAAGGCCGAACAGGGTGATCGCAATAACGCCCAGCTTTCTCAATAGGCCCAGATAGCGGGATCTTGTCATTATTGTCAGCTCCTTTTCGCGGTAGGTGGGGTCACTCGCGGGTTTTGGTGACGCTGCGCAGCCGGGTCATCGCCGAAGGATCGTCGCGATAACCTTCGACCTGCCCCCCCACGACCACGGTGTTGATCATCTGCGAGAAGGGAAAAAGCGCCCCGACATCCTCCTCGTAGATCGACTGGACCTCGGCGTAGAGCGCGTTCTGCACGTCGCTGTCCGCCTCGGCCACCGCCTCGGTGATCAGCTCGTTGATGCGCGTGTTCTGATAACCGGTACGCCAGCCCTGGAAATTGGTCAGCCGCGCTTCGTCGGAGTTGTCCGGGTTGAGCAGCAGCGGGGTGAGGTTGGAGTCCGGGTGCGGGGCGAAGCCGCCGCCGCCACGCCCCACGATGATGTCGAAGCGGCGGTCGCGCATCGCCCCGTAGACCTGGTTGCCGGTGCCGCTGAGAATCTCGGCGTTGATGCCGATACGCTCCAGGCTGCTTTGCAGGTTGATCGCCACGTTGATGAACGGGGATTCGTTGAGCGCGCGGATCGTCGTCGTGAAGCCGTTGGGGTACCCGGCTTCGGCCATCAGCGCCCGCGCCTCTTCCGTCGTCAGCGAGTACATGGGCTCGGGCAGGGTCGCCGGCAGGCCGAGCTTCACCGGGCGTTGGTGGAAGATGCCGTAGTACGGCATGATGCTGTCGTTGATGCCTGCGTAGTTGATCGTTCCACGGATCGCCCTTCTGACCCGCTCGTCGGCGAGAATGTCGTTGTTCATGCTGACCGCGACGTAATAGAGCGTGCCGCGCTGGGTCGTCTGGATCTCCAGTTGCTCGGCGTTCTCGAGCGAGCGAATGTCCGGCACCGACATGCCGATGGCGACGTCGAGATCCCCGCGCTCGATCATCAAGCGCATCGTCTGCGACTCCTTCAAGTTGCGCATCACCACCCGCTCGATCACCGGCGTCTCGCCCCAGTAGCGGTCATTTTTCGCCATCACGATCCGGTCCTGGGGAATCCACTGACCCAGCACGAAGGCGCCGCTTCCGGCGGCATTGGTGGTGAGCCAGCGGTTCCCCCAGTCGCCCTCGTGTTCGTGAGCCATCACTTCCTGCTGGTCGAGGATGAACGCGCTCGGGCTGGTCGCCAGGGTATACATCACGAGCTTGGGATCGAGCTGGCGGGGAAAGGCGATCTCGAGCTCGTGCTCGCCGGTCTGCGTGACCAACTGTGCAACGTTCTCCCGGGTGAAGCCCAGCGCCTTCCAGGTGGTGGCCAGCGCCAGATTGAGGTCCAGCACCCGCTCGATGCTCCACACCACGTCGGCGGCGGTCAGCGGATTACCCGAATGGAACTCCACGTCGTCGCGCAGCGTGAAGGTGATCGCCATGCTGTCATCGGCAACTTCCCAGTCGGTGGCGAGCGCCGGGTGGATGACGGTCGGGTCCGCCACATCGAGTTCGATGAGCGTGTCGTAAAGGTTCGCGTTGACGAAGGCGATGTCGTTGCCCGTGGCCGCCGCCGGATCCAGCGACAGGATGTTGCTCATCTTCAGGGCGATGATCAGTTGATCGCTTGGCGTATTGGCGCTTGCGCTGGCGGTCAGCCATAGCCCCAGCAGGCCGATCAGGCATCTTTTCAAAAGGGCCATACCCTACTCCAGTACGGTTGATGGATAGTGGTTGTCGTTATAGTGATCGTGGTCGTCGCCCAGGTACTGTCGCGTTCCGCGTTGCGGTCAATTCGATAACGCTCGTGACCACCACCAGCCAACGACGGGTACCGCGGATGGGCAGCGTTACATTAGAAATATTTTTATTCTTCAACGAGTAACGCTATTGGTAATACATAATATGTTCTATACCGTAATGAACTTCTTCGTACCCGGCACTTAGCCATTAGTCTATCCGGCGTGTTTCGCGTGACCGGGGCGGGCCGGATACGGGCCACGCGCATAAAAAAGGCCATCCTGCAGCGAGCTACAGGATGGCCAACTCCCCCATGAACGATACGCGTCTTGCAGACGATCAAAAGCGTCAGTTGCGCTCTTCGAGCGCGTAGGCGGCGAGCGCCTCGCGGTCGATCTCTATGCCCAGGCCGGGCGCCTCGGGAATCACTACCCTGCCCTCCTGGTGCTCCAACGGCGTCTTGACGACGGCCTGGCGAAACGGATTTTCGGTGCGATCGAACTCCATGATCGGCTCGAGCGGCGTGCGGCGCGGCGGATTGGGCGGGAGGGCAGCCATGAACTGCAAACTGGCCGCCAGGCACACTGCGGTTCCCCATACATGGGGCACCAGGCGTACGCCATGCA
>NZ_JAMZBC010000179.1 GCF_024158715.1 Halomonas sp. 707D7
ATCCGCCACCGGGCCGCCGTCGTCGGGCTCCAGCACGAAGGAGCGAATCACCGCGCTCTCCTGGCGGGTGCGGGCGATCTTGAAGCGCCGTGCGCCGCGCCAGCCGCCGGGGCGGCATTCGAACTCGCGGTAGCGCTGGTCCTCGAGGTCGATCAGCAGGTCGGCCAGTTCCCCGTAGAGCGCGCCCCAGGCGTCGGCGATCTCCGGAGTGAGTGCGTCTCCCAGCACCTCGCCGATCGCCGCCATCAGGCACTCGCCGACGATGGGGTAGTGCTCCGGCAGAATGTTGAGCGAGACGTGCTTGCTGACCACGATGTCCAGCGCCGCCCGCGCCCTGGCCGGGTTGCCGCGCAGCTGCACGTAGGCCAGCACCGCGCCGGCCAGCGCCCGGGGCTGGCTGCCGTTCTGCTGGTGGACCTCGTTGAACAGCACCTTCACCTCCGGGTAGCGCTCGAACATCAGCGGGTAGAAGCGGCGCGTGATGGCCTCGAGGTGTTCGGCGACCACCGGGGCGGTGGCGGCAATCAAGGCTTCCTGGTCGTGGCTCAGCATGGCGTGCTCCTTATAAGATGTATTTGAAATGAATCTTATAAGGCGAGCTCATGGAGCTCAAGGGCGCAGTTTCGCTGAACGTTGATCTGGATCAAGAAGTGGCGGGTTAGTGAAAGGCAGCGCTCATAGCTGGGCGGCGGGGATGCGCAAGAGCTCGGCGAGCTCCGGCACCTGGCCGTCGAGCACGTCCGCCAGGGTGTAGCGGTCGAGCACGGCGAGAAAGGCGGCCAGCGCCTCGCCCAGAATCGGCCGCAGCCGGCAGGCCGGGGTGATCGCGCAGCCGTTGCCTTGCTGGAAACACTCGACCAGCCCCAGGTCCTGCTCGGTGTCGCGCACCAGCGCCCCCAACCCGATGGTGGCGGTGTCGCGGGCCAGCACCAGCCCGCCGTTCTTGCCGCGCACCGCGGTGACGTAGCCTTTACGGGAAAGCTCGTGCACCACCTTCATCAGATGGTTGCGCGAGATAGCGAAGGCGTCGGCGATCTCGCCGATCGTCGAGCGCGCCTCCTGCTTGACGGCCAGATAGATCAGCACGCGAATCGAGTAGTCGGTGAACCGGGTCAGCTGCATGGTGGGCGCCTGGCGGGAAAGCGGCTAGCGTAATGAGTCGCCCCCGCTGTCGTCAAACGGCGGGGGCGCGTCGTGGGATGGCTCTCGCGCCTGTCGCTAGTCCAGAATTTCGGGCTCGCTGGCGCTGGCCGGAGTGAGCAGGTAGTAGAGCGCCGGCACCACCAGAAGCGCCAGCAGTGTGGCCGAGATCAGCCCGAAGATGATCACCAGCGTCAGCGGTCGGTAGCTTTCGCTGCTGATGGCAAGCGGCACCAGCCCCACGATCGTGGTCACCGCGGTGGTCAGCAGCGGGCGCAGGCGCCTCGCCGCGCCCGCCGAGGCGGCTTCGGCCACGTTCATGCCCTCCTTCAAGAAGCTGTTCATGGTGTCGACCATGATGATGCCGTTGTTGATCGCGATCCCGATCAGCGACACCAGCCCGATCATGGCGAAGAACGAGAACGAGATGCCGAACGCCCAGAAGCCGATGGCGGTGCCGATGATCGCCAGCGGCATGGTGGCGAAGATGATCAGCGCCTGGCGGAAGCTGCTGAACACGATCACCAGCACCCCGACGACCAGCACGATGGCCACGACCATGGCGATCCCGATCGAGCCGACGGTGTCGGCGGTCTCGGCGGACTCGCCGCCCACGTTCACCCGGTAGCCGGCGGGCCAGTCTTGCTGCAGCTCCGCAAGGCGCGGGGCGACGTCGTTCATGATCTCGGTGACGGTGCGGCCCTGGTTCTTGGCCAACACCGTCAGCGCCCGCTCGCCGTCGACGTGGGAAATGGCGATCGCGCCTTCGGACTGCGACGGGTTCAACAGCTGGAACATGGCGATGGAGCCGCCGTCGGAAAGATAGGCGCGCACCTGCGAGAACTCCTCGACGTTGCTCGGCCCGCCGGCTTCGCCGGGCCGGCTCGGCCACTGCGTGCCCAGGCGGATATCGATATCGTCGGTGTCGTCGGAGGTAGCGAAGGTGCCGATGATGTCCGAGCTGTAGGCGATACGGATCTGCGAGGCCAGCTCGTCGTAGGAGATATCGAAAAAGCTCATCGCGTCGCGGTCGGGGCGCAGCGCCAGCTGCGGCTGCGGCGCGCCCAGGTTGTCGCGCACGTCGACCACGTTCGGCGTCGAGGAGAGCACCTGCTGCACCTCCAGCGAGAGCGCCTTGAGCGTCTCCATGCTGCCGCCCACCAGCTGTATCTCGATGGGGTCGCCGGGCGAGGGGCCGCTGCTTTCCGGCACCACCAGAAGCTCGGCGCCGGCGACGTTTTGCGCAAGATACGCGGCAAGCTCCTCGCGCAGCGACTCCGCCAGCACGTAGGAGTCGGCGTCCCGCGCTTCGCGCGCCTTGAACATCGCCGAGAAGCCGATGTAGTTCTCGGCTTCGCTGGGCTGCAGCGACGTGGCCGCAGAGCCGCCGGCGAACGGGCTCTTGAGCCCCACCAGCTTGATGATGCTCTCGAAGTAGGGCTTCTCGCGCAGCATTTCGCCGACCTGATCGGCCACCTCCTGGGAGGTTTCCAGCGGCGCGGTGGGGGGAAGCTCGATGTTGATGCCCAGGCGCTCGCCGTCCGCCGCCGGGAAGAGCTCCAGCCGCGACTGGGTGAACGCCACGATCGCGACCACGAACAGCGCCACCGCCCCCAGCACCCAAAGCCAGGCGCGAACGCGGCTGGCCACGATATGACGGTTGCTCCAGCCCTCCAGCCCTGCAACGGCGCGCTGGGTGACGCGGTCGGCAAGCCCGAGTTTCTCCTCCCCGTCCGGGCGGCGCTGCTTGCCCAGAAGCCCCCGCGAGAGCGGCACCGCGCAGAGCATCGCCACCACGAAGGAGAGCACCAGGCAGATGATGATCGTCGTCGGCAGCACGCGGATGAACTCGCCCATGGTGCCGCCGATCGACATCAGCGGCGCCATGGCCAGAAGCGTGGTCACCTGGGCGGCGAAGATCGGCACCGTGTAGCGGCGCACGGTGACCAGCACCGCCTGGCCGAAGGTGCAGCCGTTGCGGTAGATCTCGTCGTGCAGCCCCTCCATCAGGATGATGAAGACGTCGATGATCATCACCAGCGCGATCACCATGCCGATGATCACCAGCTCGTTGAGCGAGTAGCCGAACAGCCACACCACCAAGAGCACGCCGGCGAAGGTGACGGGTACCGCCAGCCCCGCGACGATCGCCTCGCGCCAGGAAATGGTGACGAACAGGATGATGAACACCACCACCATGGTCTGCATCGCGCTGACGAACACCTCGGTCAGCGAGTCCCAGATCTGGACCGCATCGTCCTGAAGCACCGAGTACTCGACCTGCTCGGGCCAGGTATTGGCCGCCTCGAGGTCGGCGAGCGTGGCGCGAATGCGTTCGACCAGCTGTACGGTATCCGCACCCGGCGCCTTGGTGATGGAGATTTCGAGCGACGCGTCGAAGTCGTCGCCCCGCTCGCTGAAAAAGGCGCGCGAGGTTTCGGTTTCCTGCATGCGCGAGACCGTGGCGACCTCGCCCAGCGTCAGCGCCCGCGAGCTCTGGTTGTTCTCGAGGCGCACCACCGGCAGGGCGCGCAGGTCGTCGATATCGGAGAAGCGGCCTTCCAGGCGCACCACGGCGCCCATGTTCTGGCTTCGCACCTCGCCGAAGGGCTGCTCGATATTGGCCTGCTGCACCGCATCGCGGATGAGCGTGGGCGACAGGCCGAGTGCCAGCAGCCGCGCCGGGTCGAGCAGGATCTGCACGATATCCTCGCGCTCGCCGCCGATGTTGACCTCGTTGACGCCCTGCACCCGCTCCAGCGCGTCGCGAATCTGCCGGGCGGTCTGGTTGAGGGTCACCGAGTCGGCGTTGCCGTGCAGCGCCAGCGTCAGAATCGGCCGGTCATCCACCGAGCTCTGGCGAATGTTGGGGCTTTCGACCTCGGAGGGAAAACCGGACTCCGCGTCCGCCACCGCGGCGCGCAGCCGGGTCATGGCGTCGGTGGTATCGACGGAGGCATCGAACTCGACGGAGATCACCGACAGCGAATCGAAGGAGGCGCTGTTGACCGAGTTGACGCCGCTGAGCGTGGTGATCTCGTCCTCGATGCGGTCGGTGATCTCGGATTCCACCGAGCGCGGGTCCGCCCCGGCCCAGGTCGTGGTGATGCTCGCCTGGGGAATGTCGAGCGCCGGCAGCGCCTCCTTGACCAGCGCCGAGTAGGCGAACAGCCCGCCCAGCAGCATCGTGATCGTGAGCAGAATGCCGAAGATCGGCTTGAGGAAGAAAAAGCGCATCAGCCGATGGGCGCGGCGCACCTCGTCGGATTCGCGCCGGGGCGTGTTGGGCTCGCGGGCGGTGACGTTCGAACTCATGGCGCGGCCTCGACGATCGAGACGCGGTCGCCGTCGGTCAGGCGGGTGCGCCCGTCGGTCACCACGCGCTCGCCTTCAGCGAGCCCCTCGAGCACCTCGCGGCGCTCCCCGGCCTGCTGGCCGAGCGTCACGCTGCGCTCCTCGGCCCGGCCCGCCTCCTCGTCGTAGACGAAGACGAAGGCGCGGTCATCGAGAAAGCGCAGCGCCTTGAAGGGCACGCTCAGCGCGTCGACCCGCTCGGGCTCCGCCATCCACACGCCGACGAAGGCACCGTCCTGCAGGCGCGGATGCTCGCTCGAGGTACGCACGATGATCTCGAAGGTGCGCGACTGCGGGTCGAGCGACGGGCTGACGGCGTAGACCTCGCCGATTTCGCCCTCGCTCAGCGACTCCGGGTCGGCGTCCGCCGGGCCTTGCGGAGGACGGGCGCCGATGATCACGCGCGCGCCCTCTTCGACGCGGCCGAAATTGTAGGAGGGCAGATCCACCCGCACTTCGAAGCTTGCCGGGTCGATCACCAGCGCCGGCACCGTCTGAAGCGCGCCCTGCTCGGTGGTGGTGTCCACGGTGCTGGGCATGAAGTAGCGGCCCTGTTCGATGTTGAGCCGCGCCAGCACGCCGTCGATGGGCGAGACCAGCCGTGACTCCTCGAGCATGAGCTCGGCCTGAGCGATCTGGGCGCGAGCGCTGTCGCGCGCGGCGAGCGCCTGCTGGACCTCGACGCGCGCCTGATCAAGCTCCTGGGCGGAGGCGGAGCGCTGGTCGATCAACCTCTGGTAGCGCTCCTGGGTCACCTGGGCCAGCTGCAAGTTGGCCTGCGCCTCGTTCAGCGCTGCCCGCGCCGAGGCGAGCTCCGCCTCCAACCGTTCCGGCGCCTGGTGGGCGATCAGTTGGCCCGCTTCCACCGGCATGCCCACGCGCAGTGCCGGGTCCACGAAGGTGACCTTGCCCTGCTCGGTGAACGTCAGGTACTCCCGGTGCAGGGAGCGCGCGGTGCCCTGGCTGTACACCCAGCGCTGCAGCGTCGTCGTCTGGACCGGCTCCACGCGCACGCTGACCGCGGGCGCCTGGGGCGGCGCCTCGTCTGCCGTGGTGTTCTCGTCGCTGCTGCCACAGGCGCTCAGCAGCATCAGGCACGCCAGTGCCCACCCAAGGGATTTCATGTTCATAACGCAGACGTTCCTGTCACGGAGGGGGCGAGCGGCGACACGGCCTCGAAGCCGCCGCCAAGGGCAAGGTGCAGTGCAATACGGTTTTCCAGCCGATCAAGGCGGGCGGTGAGCGTGGCGCTGCGGCTATCCAGCGCCCGCTGGTAGCTTTCCAGCACGTTCAGGAAGGGCTCGATGCCCTGGAAGTAGCGGTTGAAGGAGACGCGCACCGCGTCTTCGGCGGCCTCGGCGGCTGCATTGCTCTCGGCCTCGCGCCGGGCGAGCAGGTCATCGACGGCCAGCGCCGTCTCGACTTCCGACAGCGCGGTGAGCGCGGTATCCACGTAGGCGTAGAAGGCGTCGTCGCGCTGGCCGTCGGCGATGTCCGCCTGGGCGCGCAGCCGCCCGCCTTGGAACACCGGCTGCACGAGGTTGCCGGCGATGGTCCAGAGGAAGGTGCCGCTGCTGAACAGCTCCGACAGCTCGCTCGCCGTCGAGCCGGCGCTGCCGGTGAGGGAAATCGACGGTAGAAACGAGCGCTCCGCGGCAGTCAGGCGGTAGTCCGCCGCCCGCAGCGCCCACTCGGCGCTGCGCACGTCCGGGCGGCGTTCGAGCAGCTCGGC
>NZ_JAMZBC010000180.1 GCF_024158715.1 Halomonas sp. 707D7
GTCGCGCAAGGGGGCGAGCCGCGCCTGCTGGAAAACCGCGACGTGGTGTTCGACACCAAGTTCGTCGCCCCGCTCGACGAGCACATGCTGACCGTGGGCGGCCAGTACATCGACGCCAAGCTCAGGGATGGCACCGCCGGTCGCGAAGAGTTCAACCAGTCGAGCTGGGCGCTGTTCGTCGAGGACGAGTGGTTCTTGAATGACGAACTGGCGCTGACCCTGGGCGGGCGCTACGAGAACCACGACGCCTTCGGCGGCCACTTCAGCCCGCGCGGCTATCTGGTCTGGAACACCACCGACGAGTGGACGCTGAAAGGCGGCATCAGCCAGGGCTACAAGACGCCGACGCTGAACCAGCTCCACGACGGCATCAACGGCTTCGGCAACCAGGGGCTTTCCGCGAGCCTGGGCTCGCCGAACCTCGAGCCCGAGAAGAGCACCAACTACGAGGTGGGCGCGATCTACGACAACCTCGACGGCTTCTCCGCCGGGGCCACGGTGTTCTTCACCCAGTTCCGGGATCGCATCGCCAATGGCGACGATCTTCCCAACTGCCAGTTCACCGACAGCAGCGGCAACCAGCCCTTCGCAGATGCCGCGAACTGCCTGAGCGTGGGCAGTTTCACCACCCAGGAGAGCTTCAGCCAGCAGATCAACGTCGACCGCGCCGAGACCCGTGGCGTCGAGCTGACCTCGAGCTACCGGTTCGCCCCGGACTGGACCATCGGCGGCGGCTATACCTTCACCGACACCGAAGTGACCTCCGGCGACAACGAAGGCCAGCGACTGACCAACGCGCCTAGGCACAAGCTGACGGCGAATCTCTCCTGGGCGATCAACGAGCGTTGGAGCACCACGCTCGAGGGCGAGTACTACTCCTCTCGCGAACGCTTCACCGGTGATGTCACCGGAAGCTCCGCCGCGCTGGTCGAGCAGGTGGGCAACAAGCTCGACGGCTATGAGCTGTTCAACCTGCGCTCCTCCTATCGCTTCTCGGACAACGTGCGCCTGACCGGCTCCGTCTACAACCTGTTCGACAAGGACTTCTCCGCCTACGACACCTATAGCTTCGACGGCGATACCTACGTCGCCTACCGCTACACCCAGACCGGCCGCGCCACCGACGGCGTCGCCCTCGACGGGCGCAGCTACTGGCTCTCGGCCACCTACGAGTTCTAGACCCGGTCGCTCTTGACCCGATCCAATGCGCGCCCCTGGCGCTTGCTGATTCAGCCCCGGCTTCGCCCGGGGCTTTTTTTGTGCGCGGGAGCGACCGCCAAAAAAAACGGCCCCGAGAGGGGCCATCTGTCTGCGAGATGAAGCGAATCAGAAATCGACGTTCAGGCCGAGCCAGAGGCGGCGGCCGTCCTCGACGTAGCCGTACTCGTCGTAGGTGACGTCCTCGTCGAACAGGTTGTAGATGCCCGCGCTGACCGTGGTGGTGTCGTTGAGCGCGTAGCCAAGCCCCGTATCGACGAAGGTGTAGGACGGGGCGACCAGCGAGCCGCTGGAGCGCCCGCCGGTGGGCTGGCTCTCCTCGCCGCGGTAGGTCACCCGAGTCCACTGGCTGAGCTGACTGTCGATCTGCCAGTCGAGCGAGGCCGACACCTGGTGCTTGGGCAGCTGGGTCAGGGGGTTGCCCTTGTACTCGCCGCTTTTCTGCTCGGAGTCGGTGTAGGTGTAGCTGGCCGACAGCGCCAGCGCATCGCCCAAGGGTGCTGCAAGGCTCGCCTCCACCCCCTGGGTGACGGCTTCGTCGATGTTGACGCGGTAGGTCGGGTCGCTGCCGAAGTCGTTGGGGCCGTCGGGGCAGGTGGCGAGCGGGCAGGCGATCCGCGAGATCTTGTCGTCGAAATCGTTGTGGAACACGGTCAGACTGCCGTTGAGGCCGGCGTCATTGCCGTAGAGCAGCGCGATCTCCTTGTTGAGCGAGGTTTCCGGCTGAAGGTTCGGGTTGCCGTAGATATTGCCGCCGCGGCTGACCTGCCCCCAGCCGGGCGTGATCTCACGCAGCGCCGGCGCGCGAAAGCCGGTCGAGACGCCGCCTTTCAGCGTCCATTCCGGGGTCATGTTCCACACGCTGTAGAGCCTGGGGCTCACGTGGCTGCCGAACTCCTCGTCCTTGTCCAGGCGCACGCCGCCGGTCACGGCGAAGGTCGGCGTCAGCATCCATTCGTCCTCGACGAACAGCGCCCAGCGGTCCTGGTCGATGTGATCGATATCCGAGATCTGGTTGGTGGTATCGTCGTCCAGCGCCTCTTTCTCGTAGCTCGCGCCGACGGTCAGCATGTGCATGCCCAGCGGCAGCACCGCGCTGGTCTTGGCCGTGGTGTTGGTGATGTCGATCTCGCGGGAGCGGTTCTCGCTGCTCTCGCGCTGGATGAAGGTTTCCGTGGTGCCCCAGCCGAAGCTGCCGCTGTGGGTCAGTGCGACGTGCTCGTTGGTGTACTCGCCGAAGCTGTCGGTGCACTCGCCACGGCAGCCCTCGGCCTGGGCCGAGCGCCCGACCCGGGAGCGGCGATCCTGCTCGGTGATGCCGGCTTCGAGGCTGAAGTCGTGGCTATCGCCGGCGTCGAGGCTGAGCCTTGCGGTCAAGCTCTGCAGGCTCTTCTCTTCGTATCCGTTGACGATGTCGTCCTCGTCGCGCTGGGAGGCGCGACCATACACCTCGAGGCCGACGACGCCCTCCACCAGCGGGCCACCGGCGTAGAAGTTGGCCTGGCGACTATCGCCGGCGTCGCTGTCCTGCTGCAGGGTGGTGTCGAGCTGGACGTTGCCATGCCAGGCATCGGCAACGGTGCGGGTGATCACGTTGATCACCCCGCCGATGGCATCGGAGCCGTAAAGCGTCGACATCGGCCCGCGAATGACCTCGATACGCTCGATCGACTGCAGCGGCGGCAGCCAGTCCTGCTCGAAGCCGGCGCTGCCGTTGGGCCGCGTCTGGCGGCTGCGCCGCGGGCGGCCGTCGACCAGAATCAGGGTGTACTCCGCAGGCATGCCGCGAATCGAGATGTCGTTGCCGTTGTCGCCGGCGCCGCCGCCGGTGATGATCACGCCGGGCACGTCGCGCAGCGCATCGGTGACGTCCTGGTAGCGACCGCGCTCGATCTGTTCGCGATTGAGCACGCTGATGGAGGCCGGCGCATTCGTGACCTGCTGTTCGAACCCCGCCGCGGTGACCACGATGTTATCGAGAGACGTGTTTCCGAGCGCCGAGATCGGCGCGGTGGACAAGGCGGCGATCGCGCTTGCCAGCAAGGTCTTGCGCAAAGGGAGTGACATGGTGATGCGGTTCCTGTGATGATCCGGCTGGAATTGAGTGTACGACTTATTATCAAATGATAATTATTAGCATTAAAGGATCGCATACTTTTCCCGTCTGGGGGTGAAACGACGGGTTCGGCCAAACGCAACACAAATCGCTCTTATTTTCATTTGGCCGGACGGCTGGCACAATGACGCCTCTTATTGCTTGCGGGCCACCTCATGTTTGATTTCGACGAACTGGCCGCCTTTTCGAGCGTGATGGCCACCGGCAGCGTGACGCAAAGCGCCCAGCGCATGGGCCTTGCCAAGTCCACCCTCAGTCGGCGCATCAGCCAGCTGGAGGCGCGCCTGAACCAACCCCTGCTGCGGCGCCAGTCGAACCGCCTGATCCCCACCGAAGCGGGCCTGCTGTTCCATCAGTACTGCGAGGAACTCCTGAGCCTGGCGAACCAGAGCCGCGAGGCGCTGGCGGAGCTTCGCGAGGAGATCAGCGGCCAGCTCACCCTCGAGGTGCACGGTGCCCTGGCCCGCGCCTGGGCAGCTCAGGTGGTGGAGGCGTTTCTCGCCCGCCATCCGCGCGTCGAGCTGACCCTGCGCACCCAGGAAACGCCACCCAGCCGGCCGGACAGCCACAGCGTCCATGTATGGCTTGGCGCGCTCGAGGGAAGCACGCTCAATCAGGAACCGCTTGGCGAGCTCGAGCGAGGACTCTACGCCAACCCCCACTACCTGGCCCGGGCACCGGCACTGGAGCGCCCGGGCGACCTGCATCGCCACGCCTGGATCGATCTGCTGGACAGCGCCGCAAGCGGCGTGGCCCTCACCCACGCCCAGGCGCCGGAGGTGCTGTTCACTCCGCCGCGCTCGCGGCTGCGGGTCGACCAGACCCTGCTGCATCTCGACGCCATCGCCTCCGGCCAGGGCATCGGACTGCTTCCCCACTGGCTGGTGGCGCGGCGCGAGGCCTACCACCCGGGCGATCTCGTTCACTGCCTGCCCGGCTGGGCGCCGGCGCCGCTGCCGGTGTCGCTGCTCTACCCGTTCGGGCGCCAGCCGCGGCGCATGGGGGCGCTGCTGGCCTTCCTGCGCGAGCAAACGCCGCGCGCGTGGCAGGCCAGGTGACGCGGCCCGGCTTGCCAGCCGGCCGCTGGATTGCCGACAATGGCCGCGTACGCTCGCCAAGGAAGTTTCATGCTCGTTGAATTGTTCGCCGTGATGGCACCGGTGCTGGCTGGCGCCGGGCTCGGTTTCGTCTGGGTTCGCCGGGGCCACCCCTACCCGATCGAGTTCGTGACCCGGCTGGTCTTCAATATCGGCACGCCGTCGCTGGTACTGGCCTCGCTCGCCGGTGCCTCCATCGATGCCCACACCTTCGGGCGGACCATGCTGGCCACGGCCCTCGTGATCAGCCTGATGGGCGTGGCCGCCTTCGCCATGGCAAGGCTCTTGCGCCGCGACTGGCGGGTGATCCTCGCGCCGATGATGTACCCCAATACCGGCAACATGGGCCTGCCGGTGGTGTTCTACGCCTTCGGCAGCGCCGGTTTCGCCTACGGCATCACCGTGATGGTCACCGTCTCGCTTTTCCAGTTCACCATCGGCGCCATGCTCTCGAGCCAGGGCAACCCGCTCAAGACGCTGGTCAAGACGCCGACGGTCTACGCCATCCTGATCAGCATGACGCTGCTTTTGACCGATACCGCTCTGCCCGCCTGGATCGCCAATACGGTGGACCTGATGTCCGGCTTCACGGTGCCCTTGATGCTGATCACCCTCGGGGTGTCGCTGGCCAGCATCCAGGTGAAGAGCCTGCGTTCGGGACTCGGCTTCACGCTGCTGCGCATCCCCCTGGCCGCCGGCACGGCCTGGGCCGTGGCCGGATTGCTGGGGCTGCCGCCGTTGGCCCAGAGTATCCTGGTGCTGCAGATGTGCATGCCGGTGGCGGTGTTCAACTATCTGTTCGCCCAGCGGGCCCAGCGCGAGCCCGCCTACGTGGCGAGCCTCGTGTTCTGCTCGACGCTGCTGGCGCTGTTCTACCTGCCGGCGCTGCTTGCGTTGATGATGTAGCCGTGCAGGAACCTACCCGGCCGGGGGTAGTCACTGCTAAGTTGACTACAACTATCGACAACGACCCGTTCGGAGACTCCCGCCATGCCCGTAGCCACGACCGCTTGCTCGACCCCGGCACCTTCGTGCTTTGCCTCTCGCCGCCAAGGACTTGCGCTGGTCGGCGGCCTGCTGCTGGCCGCCAGCGCCAGCGCCGAGACGATCGTCGACCGGGTGGAGAGCGAAGCAGCCACTTTCTCGATCGAGCGCGTGGCGAGCGGGCTGCAGCGCCCC
Source organism: Halomonas sp. 707D7 (assembly GCF_024158715.1). Taxonomy (GTDB): domain Bacteria; phylum Pseudomonadota; class Gammaproteobacteria; order Pseudomonadales; family Halomonadaceae; genus Vreelandella. Next base: position 5,611 of record NZ_JAMZBC010000180.1, read on the forward strand.
TGGGCGGTCGCCTTGCTGCCGGACGGGCGCTACCTGGTCAGCGAGCGCGCCGGCCGCCTGAAGCTCGTCGATACCCAGGGCGAGGCGCGCGTGCTCGAGGGGCTGCCCGAGGTGAGTGGCCACGGTCAGGGCGGGCTTCTCGACGTGGTGCTCCATCCCGCCTTCGGCGACGGCGAGCACGACTGGATCTACTTCACCTGGAGCAAGCCCGACGACGGCGGCACGCGTACCGCGCTATCCCGGGTACGCTTCGAAGGTGACGCGCTTGGCGATGTGGAGCTTCTGTTCGAGCAGGATCGCGCCTCCGGGCCGGGGCGCCACTACGGCTCGCGACTGGCTTGGCTTGCCGATGGCACGCTGCTGATGAGCGTGGGCGATCGGGGATCTAACCCTGAGCGCGCCCAGGACGGCGGCGACCACGCGGGCTCCACCCTGCGCCTGACCGAGACCGGCGAGGCGCCGGACGACAACCCCTTCGCAGGCGAGGCGGGTACACTCGACGAGATCTATTCGCTCGGCAATCGCAACATCCAGGGCATGGTGGTAC
>NZ_JAMZBC010000181.1 GCF_024158715.1 Halomonas sp. 707D7
GACTTCATGCTGCTGCAGCTTCTCAACCGCGCCCAGCCGCGCTTTCAGCACCTGGCACGCCTGGGCCAGCTCCACCCGGAGCGCCTCTACGACACCATGCACGAGATCGCCTGCGAGCTGATCACCTTCACCGACGAATCGCGTCTGCCGCCGGAGTGCCCGGCCTACGACCACGATCACCCGGAGCGCGCCTTCAGGCCGTTGATGAAGATGCTGCGCCAGGCGCTCTCCACGGTGCTCGAGCCCCGCGCAGTGGCGATCCAGCTGCAGTCGCGCCGCTTCGGCCTGCTGGTCGCGCCGCTCTCCGACAGCGGTCTGATCGAATCCGCGGAGTTCATCCTCGCGGTGCGCGCCGACATGCCGGGCGAGCGCCTGCGCAAGCTGTTCCTGCAGCAGACCAAGGTGGCCAGCGTCGAGCGCATTCGCGACCTCATCAGCCTGCAGCTGCCGGGCGTTCCGCTCGAGCCGCTGCCGGTGGCGCCGCGAGAGCTGCCCTACCACGCCGGCTACACCTACTTCCAGCTGGATCGCCAGAGCGAGGCCTGGAGCATGCTCGATGGCGCCAGCGGCTTCGCGTTCCACGTGGCCGGGGAGTTCCCGGGCCTGGAAATGCAGTTCTGGGCGATCAGGAGTTAAACCATGCAACAGCTAGCGACCGATGGGCAGAACACGACGAACCGCGCGGCGATGAAAGGGCGCCACGAGGACTTGATCAACGAACGCGGGCTCGAGCACCTGATCCACAGCCACGCCGAGCAGCTCGACGCCGACGAGGACTACTGGTTCCGGCTGCGCGGGCACAACCTCAACCCGCTGGTCGACGCCGCCGGAAGCCTCTTGGGCATGGTGGTGCGGGTGCGCCAGCTCGATCACGTCGCCGACGTCGAGCGCCTCTACCGCCAGGTGGTCGACGAGATCGCCGCCATCGAGATCGAGCTGACCGAGCAGGGCTACGACCGGGCGACGCTGCTGGCCTACCGCTACGTGCTGTGCTCGTTCATCGACGAGGCGGTCATGGGCATGCCCTGGGGGCGCCAGAGCAAGTGGGCGGAGCACTCGCTGCTCACCCGCTTTCACAACGAGACCTGGGGCGGCGAGAAGGTGTTCTCGATCCTTGCTCGGCTGCAGCAGGAACCCAAGCGCTACCGCGACATGCTGGCCTTCATCTATCTCTGCCTGTGCCTGGGGTTCGAGGGGCGCTACCGGGTGATGTCCCACGGTCGCGACGAGTACGAACAGATCGTGCGCGCCCTCGGCGATCAGCTCTCCTCGCTCGAGCCGGTCGGTGAGGACACGCTCACCCATCCGCTCGACAACGTGGTCAAGGGTCGCCGGCGCCGGGGGGGCAGTTTCCCCATCTGGGGCATCTTCACGCTGTTCGGCGTGGCCATGGTGGCGGTGTACTGGGGCTTTGCCTACTCGCTCGACCAGCAGGCCGAGCAGATCACCACGCTTCTCAACCAACTTTACCGCTAGGAGATGCCATGCTCAGGGTAGAGCTGCCGGCGCTGATCGACCGGCTCAACGCGATCGCCAGGCAAGGTCTCGAACAGGCCGCCGTACTGTGTGCCCAGCAGGAAGCGCCGGAAGTCACCGCTGCCCACCTGCTCCAGGCGCTGCTCGACCAGCCCTTGTGCGACGTGCGCCTGCTGTGCGAGCAGATGGACGTGGAGGTCGAGGCGCTGCGCGCAGCGCTTGCCGAGGAGACCCGCCCGCCGCGCGCCATGGAGGTGGCCACGCCGAGCTTCTCGCCGCTGCTGGTCGAGCTTCTGCAGGATGCCTGGCTTCTCGCCGCCACCGAGTACCAGCACGCAACGCTCAGGAGCGGGGCGATCTTCACTGCGCTGTTGCATACGCCGGAGCGCTATCTCGGCCCGGGTTCGCGGCGGCTGCTCGCCGACATCAATCGCGAAAACCTGCGCCGGCGCCTCGACGCGCTGACCGCGGACTCCGCCGAAGCCCCGCAGGAGGCCACGGATGCGTCGGCGCGAAAGCTTCCCGCTGGCGACGACAGCGCGCTTGCGCGCTTTGCCACCTCGCTCACCGAGCAGGCGCGCCGGGGCGAGAACGACCCGGTGCTCGGCCGCGACCCGGAGATCGACCAGATGCTCGATATCCTGGGGCGACGGCGCAAGAACAACCCGATCGTGGTCGGTGATGCGGGGGTGGGCAAGAGCGCGGTGGTCGAGGGCCTGGCCGCGCGCATCGTGGCGGGCCAGGTGCCGGCGGCGCTGGCCGGGGTCGAGCTTTTGACCCTGGATCTGGGCGCACTCCAGGCCGGCGCCGCGGTCAAGGGCGAGTTCGAGAAGCGCCTCAAGGCGGTGATCGACGAGGTCAAGGGCGCCGCGCGGCCCACTCTCTTGTTCATCGACGAGGCCCACACGCTGATCGGCGCCGGCAACCAGGAGGGCGGCGGCGACGCGGCCAACCTGCTGAAGCCGGCCCTGGCCCGGGGCGAGCTCAAGACCATCGCCGCCACCACCTGGCGCGAGTACAAGAAGTACTTCGAGAAGGACCCGGCGCTGTCGCGGCGCTTCCAGCCCGTGGCGCTGTCCGAGCCGAGCATCGACCAGGCGCTGGTCATCCTGCGCGGCTTGCGTGACGTCTACGAGCGCGCCCACGGCGTGCTGATCGGCGACAGCGGCCTGCGCGCCGCCGCCGCGCTCTCGGCGCGCTACCTGGCCGGGCGCCAGTTGCCGGACAAGGCGATCGACGTGCTCGACACCGCCTGCACGCGCCTGGCCCAGGCGCTGGATACCCCGCCGCGCCAGCTGAGCCATCTCAAGAGCGAACATGTCGCCGCCGTGCGCGAGCGCGACCAGCTCGCCCGCGAGACCCTCTTGGGCCGCACCCAGGAGCCCGCCCGGCTCGAGGCGCTGAAAGAGCGCCTGGCCGGGCTCGAGGAGGAGCTCGCCACGCTGGAGGCGGCCTGGCAGGCGCAGCGCGACTGCGTCGACGCCATCGTCGCCCTGCATCGCCAGCTGCTCGACGCCGAACCGGAGAGCGATACCCAGGCGCTTCACGCCGAGCTCGCCGAGCGCGAGGCCGAACTGCAGCAGTTGCAGCACGCCTTCGCGCTGGTCAACCCGAGCGTCGAAGAGGCGCAGATTGCCCAGGTGATCGGCGACTGGACCGGGGTGCCCGTCGAGCGCATGACCAGCGACGAGCTGACCCGCCTGACCGAGCTGCCCGAGCATCTGGGTCGGCTCATCAAGGGCCAGGACGTGGCCATCGAGCGCATCCACCGTCACCTGCTCACCGCGCGGGCGGACCTGCGTCGGCCGGGGCGTCCGCTCGGCGCGTTCCTGCTCGCCGGACCCAGCGGCGTGGGCAAGACCGAAACCGTGGTGCAGATCGCCGAGCAGCTCTACGGCGGGCGCGAGTTTCTGACCACCATCAATATGTCCGAGTACCAGGAGAAGCACACCGTCTCGCGGCTGATCGGCTCGCCGCCGGGCTACGTCGGCTTCGGCGAAGGCGGGCTTCTGACCGAGGCGATCCGCAAGCGCCCCTACTCGGTGGTACTGCTCGACGAGGTGGAAAAGGCCCACCCGGACGTGCTCAACCTGTTCTATCAGGCCTTCGACAAGGGCGAGCTGGCCGACGGCGAAGGGCGGCTGATCGACTGCAAGAACGTGCTGTTCTTCCTCACCTCGAACCTGGGCTTCGAGCAGATCAACCGCCATCACGCCGACCCCGCCGCCCTTGATGACGCCCTCTATCCGGTGCTGGCGGACTTCTTCAAGCCGGCGCTTCTGGCGCGCATGGAAGTGGTGCCCTACCTGCCGCTGTCTGGCGACACGCTGCGCGACATCGTCGCGGCCAAGCTCGACACGCTGGCCCGTCGCATTCGGGCGCGCCACCGCGAGGCCGAGGTGGTGCTCGACGATGCCCTGCGCGAGGCCATTTGCGTGCGCGCCACGCGCAGCGAGAACGGCGCGCGGATGCTCGAGTCGGTGATCGACGGCGAGCTGCTGCCGCCGCTCTCCCGGGCGCTTCTGGAGCGCATGGCCCGCCGCGAGACGGTATCGCGGGTGGTGCTCGGCGTCGACGCCGAACGCAAGACCTTCGACGCGGAGGTCTCGTGACGCCATGACGCTCGTCGCCCGCTCCTCGAACGACCTGCCGGCGCCGGCGCCGGCGCTGGCGGCGATGCCGCTGGCACTGACGCTGGTGGAGAGCGCCTCGCTCGAGGCGCTGCGCCGCCAGGCGGCCGAGCTTCTGCGCCGCCAGCTGGGGCTTGCGATGGTGGAGTGCCTGTACATCGACGGCAGCGGGCGCTGGGTGGGGCGCGACGATGCGTCAGAGCGTTTCGACTGCGCCGATTTCAGCCACCCCTACGCCCATGTGATTCGCAGCGACAAGACGCTCGGCCTGACCGTGACGGAGGCCCGCCTGCGCCTGGACCACGACGGGTTCCAGGCGCAGATCGCGTCACTGGGTGCGCGCCAGCGCCTGCAGCTGCGCCCGCTGCGGGCACCGGACGGCCGGCGCGAGTGGCTCGGCGTGCTGCTGCTGGCCGGCGACCCGGCGCTGTTCGAGACGCTGTTCGACGCCCCCGGCATGGTCGCCTTCGAGGCGCTGTTGTGCCGGCTGTGGGCGCGGCTGGCCCGCGAGCACGGCGAGCGCCAGCGCTCCCGGGTGCTCGAGGAGTCGCTCTCCAAGCTCAACGACGGCGCCCGTCGCCAGGCCCTGGCGGATCGCCTGGGCACGCGTCTGCTGGGGCGCTCGAGCGCCATGCAGACGCTGCGAAGCCACGTGGTGCGCGCCGCCGAGACCAACCTGGCGGTACTGCTGCAAGGCGAGACCGGTACCGGCAAGGATCGCGTGGCCCAGGCGATCCACGAGCTCTCGGCTCGCGCCCAGGCGCCGTTCATGGCGATCAACTGCGCGGCGATCCCCGAGACGCTGCTGGAGTCGGAGCTGTTTGGCCACGTCAAGGGAGCGTTCTCCGGGGCAGACCAGAACCGCGAAGGGCTGATCGCCAAGGCCCACGGCGGCACGCTGTTTCTCGACGAGATCGGCGACATGCCGCTGGCGCTCCAGGCCAAGCTCCTGCGCGTGCTGGAGAGCGGCCGCTACCGGCCCCTCGGCGCCAGCGACGAGCGCTGCGCGGATCTTCGCGTGGTGGCCGCCACCCACCAGCCGCTTCGCGAGCAGATCAAGGAGCAGCGTTTCCGGGCGGATCTCTACTACCGCCTGGGACAGTTCCCGATCACCCTGGCACCGCTCGCCGAGCGGCGCGACGACATCGAGATTCTCGCCCAGGCCTTCATCGGCGACTTCTGCGCCCGTGAAGAGCGCGGCGACATGGGGATCACCCCGGCGGCGCTGCGGCTTCTTTACCGGCGTGACTACCCGGGCAACGTGCGCGAGCTCAAGAACGTGATCGACTACGCCTGTGCCATGACGCCTCCCGGCGCGGACATCGGCGTCGATCACCTGCCCTTCGAGCAGCCGCTCGAGAGGCCGTCGGCCGCGACATCCGAAAACGACACGGCGGGCGAGGCCGGGGCGATGGTGCCCAACGAAATCGACGATCTTCGCCAGGCCCTGCGCGAGATCGAATCCTCGATCATTCGCCAGCGGCTGCAGCGCTTCGGCGGCAACCGCGCCCAGGCGGCGCAGAGCCTGGGACTGCCCAAGCGCACGCTGGCGCATAAATGTCAGCTACTGGAGCTGGATACCAAATGAACGTGACGTTTGCAAAACGCCGCTGGCTGTGTGGCGCGCTGTTGACCCTGGGCCTGACGAGCCTCGCCACTGCCCAGCAGCCGGACGCGCTGCTGGAGGAGGCGCGCGGCTGCGCCCAGGAGGGCTCGCGCCTGGAGCGCCTGAACTGCTACGACGCGCTGTTTCTCGACGCCGCGCCCTCCGAGGCGCCGGACGAGCTGCCCGCGCTCTGGTACGCCATCGAGCGCCAGGAGGCCGGTCGCGAGGAGGGCGACATGGGGCTGATCGCCAACCAGACCCAGGACGACATCCTGATCAGCGTGCCGGCGCTCGGGACCACCCCGCCGCGCCCGATCATGGTGCTGGCCTGCGAGAAATGGATCACGCGCTTTCAGCTGCACCTGCCCGAGCCCCTCAACCAGGCCCGGGTGGAGGTGCGCCTGAGCGGTGACAACGGCAGCGTCACCCAGCAGTGG
>NZ_JAMZBC010000182.1 GCF_024158715.1 Halomonas sp. 707D7
GCCCCGCCTTGATCATCGCCCCGCTGAGCACCGCGCTGGCCGGCGCCGGCGCCACCGGGTGGGCCAGCGGCAGCCAGACGTGAAGCCCCAGCACCCCCGCCTTGACCCCGAACCCGAGCCACAGCAGCAGCGCCATCCATACGCCCTGGGGGGAGGCCAGGATGCCCTCGCGCACGCCAGCGAGCGTCGATGCCTGCTCCTGCCCCGCCGCCCAGAACAGCCCGGCGAGAATCAGCCCCTCGCCGATCACCGCCAGCACCAGGTAGGCGCGCGCGCCGCGCCGCGCCTCGGCGGTGCGATCGTGCAGCACCAGGGCGTAGGCGGCGAAGGTCATCAGCGCAAAGCCCAGATAGAAGCTCGCGATGTCCTGGGAGACGATCAACAGCGCGTTGCCGGCGAAGGTGAGCGGCCACAGGAGCACGAAGCGCGCCAGCTTGTAGCGCTGCTCTTCGTCGCCCTGCCGGGCGCGGGCCAGGGCCGCCTTGAAGTAGCCCCGGGCGTGCAGCGCCGCCAGGCTCCATAAAAGCGCCGTGAAGGCGAGCCAGGGGCGGCTCAGGTCATCGAGCGCCCACTGCCCGCCGAGCATCCAGGCCGGCCAATGCCACGCGCCCTCGCCCAGAAACGCCAACGCCAGCGCGGGCCAGGCGGCACTCAGCCAGACGGCGTCGAGCGCCGGGTAGCCGCGCAGGCGCTGCCAGGCACTGCGCAGCGCCACGCACAGCGGCCACAAGAGCGCCATCACGAACACGAGGGTCATGGCAGATACTCCCCGACCGCCACCCGGGTCGCCCAGTCCAGCGGACTGAAGGGCAGCCCCGCCAGAAGCCCCGCGCCAAGGCTTGCAAGTGCCGTGAACACGGCGGGCCACAACAGCCAGCCGTGGGTCTCGAGCCGCCCCAGGCGCTGCTCGTCGGGCCATTGGCCGACCCCGTGGGCCGGGCCCTGGCAGAACCACAGCCGGTAGACGATGGGCAGGAAATAGAGCGCGTTCAAGAGGGTGCTGGCCACCAGCACCGCGACCACCCAGAGCATCTCGGCCTCGATGGCGCCGATGCCCAGGTACCACTTGGTGATGAACCCGGCGGTGGGCGGCAGCCCCATCATGCCCAGCGCCCCGACGGTGAAGGCGAGGCTGGTCAGCGGCATGCGTCGGCCGGCGCCGTTCATCTCGTCGATGCGGTGGATGCCGAGCTCCTCGGCGTAGCTGCCGGCGCAGAAGAACAGCGTCACCTTCATCAACCCCTGGTTGAGCAGGTGCGCCAGTGCCCCGATGGTGCCGAAGGGCCCGATCAGGCACACCCCGAGCACGATGTAGGAGACCTGGCTGATGGTCGAGTACGCCAGGCGCGGCTTGAGCTCCGCCTGGGTGATCGCACGCAGCGAGCCGTAGAGGATGGTGATCGAGGCGATCACGGCGAGCACCGTGGTCACGCCCAGCTCGACGCTCAGCTCGATGCCGTAGAGATCGTAGATGATGCGCAGGATCCCGAAGGCGCCCGCCTTGACCACGGCGACGGCGTGTAAAAGCGCGCTGACCGGTGCCGGCGCCACCATCGCTCGGGGAAGCCAGCCGTGCAGCGGCACGATCGCCGCCTTGACCGCGAGCCCACCCACCAGAAGCGTGAAGACGAGCGTCAGAAGCACGCGGTGGTCGTCGAGATAGCGGTCGAGCCCCTGCTCCGAAGCGAAGGATTGATCGCCGGTCAGGCTGTACAGGAGGACCACGCCCAGCAACAGCACGACCCCCGCCGAGAGCGTGTAGCGCAGGTAGACCTTGCCCGCCGCCAGCGCCTTCTGGGTGCCCGCGTGCACCACCAGCGGGTAGGTCGAGAGCGTGAGCATCTCGTAGAAGATCAGGAAGGTGAAAAGGTTGCCCGCCAGGGCGATGCCCAGGGTACTGGTGACGCACAGGCTGAAGAACCCGAAGAAGCGCTTGCGGTTCGCCGCGCCCTCGAGATAACCGATGGCGTAGACCGTGGTACACAGCCACAGTATTGATGAGAGCCCGGCGAACATCACGCCCAGGGCGTCGGCGCGCAGCACGAAGTCGATGCCGCCGATGATCTGGAAGCTGAAGGTGTCCTCGAACCCTAACGATACGCGTCCCACCATCAAGGCGACCAGCGCCACCTTGCACACCGCCGCGCCCAGGTTGATCACGGTGCGCACCGGGCGCGCCGTTTCCGGCAGGGAGAAGATCGCCACGGCCGCGACGAGCGACACCGCAAGCGCCGCCAGCGGCAGCCACGCCATGTTTTCGACGCTCACGCATCACCTCCCTGCAGCAGCGCCAGCGGTAGATGAGCCAGAAGCCCCATCACCAGTGCCGCCAGCGCGAGTAGCAGCGCGATGGCGTCCATGCCCCGCCCCAGCGGCTGGTAGTGGTGGCGCGGCGCGGTTTCATCGAAGGAGTAGCGAAACATGCGGAACACGTAGGCCGCGGTCAAGAGCGTGCCCGCCACGAGCGCCGCCACCGCCACCCAGTGGCCCTCGAGCACCATGGCGTGCAGAAGCAGCCACTTGGCGGTGAATCCGGCGCTGGGCGGCAGGCCCATCAGGGTGATCGAGGCGATGCCGAAGATCAGAAGCGACAGCGGCAGCCGCCGACTGGTGCCGGCCAGTCCCTTCAGCGAACTCTCGCCAGTGGCGAGGATCAGGTTGCCCGCCGCCAGGAACATCGCCGACTTGGCCAACGCATGCCCCACCAGCTGCAACCAGAATCCCTGCCAAGCCAGTGACTGGGCGATGGGCGCGATCCCGGGGCCCAGCAGCAGCGGAAAGGCGACCATCAGGTAGCCTAGCTGCGCCACCGTGGAGGAAGCCACCAGGGTCTTGAGGGTCTGCGCCCGCCAGGCGATCAGCCCGCCCCACACGATCCCCAGCGCCCCGAGCCAGGCCACGAAGCGCGGCGCCCAGTGGGTCTCGGCCAGCAGGATGCTCCACAGCAGGATCAGGATATAGAGCGACGCCTTGATGACCAGGCCCGCGTGCAGCGCGCTCACCGGCGTCCAGGCGCTTTGATGCACCGGGGTCAGCCAGCCGTGCAGCGGAAACAGCGCCGCCTTCAGGGCAAGACCGGCGCCCAGCAGCGACGCCGCGATCCAGGCAACGGCGCCGGGCTCGACCACCTCGGCCAGACGCGCCAACTCGAGTTCGCCCCAGTGGCCAATGATCAGCGCCACGCCCATCAGGTAGGTCAATGAGCCCACCAGGGTCAACAGCAGGTAGCGCATGCCCGCCTCCAGCGCTTCAGGCTTGCCCGAGAGCACCAGCATGCCCACCGCCGCCAGGCTCAACAGTTCGAGGCCGACATAAAGCGTGAGCAGGTCCGCCGCCAGCCACACCAGCGACAGAGCGAAAAGCGTGACGCCCATCAAGGGCCACAGCCAGCGCGCCTGCGGGCCCGGCGACTCCAGGCGCAGAAAACCCGGCGCGTAGAGCGCTGCCGCCGCTGTCACGCACTGGCTCACCACCAGCAAGAGCGCACCGAGCCCGTTCAAGCGCAGGGCGATCGTCACCCCGGCCACCGACCACTGCCAGCGCAGAAGCCCCGCTTGCGCGGCATCCCTCATCAGCCAGGCACCGCAGGCAACGATCAGCAGACAGACGACCAGCACCGGCCACGTTCGCCGGGGTGGCGCGAGGGCGGCGCCAGCTCCGGCCAGAAGCGGAAGCACGAGCGCGAACGCCAGCGCCCAATGGCTCGGCGCCAGCGGCGCGAACACGCTCTCCAGCAGGCCGAAGCGCCAGGTCATCATCGCCCTCCCCCTACCGCCATGTGCTCGTCGTCCGTGTCGTCCTCGTGGGCGCGCAAGTGGCGAATCAGCAGCGCCCCGGCAAGCGAACCCAGCCCGGCGATCAAGAGCCCCACCGCCACCAGCGCCTGGGCGCCCTCCATGGTCCCGGCGAGCCCGACCATCAGCAGAAAGACCCCGGAGCCCAGCACGTTGAAGGCCAGCAGCCGGCGCAGGCGATGGCGATGCAGGGCGAAGGCGCCCATGGCGGTTCCCACCAGCAGCACCGCCACCAGCATCAAGGGGTGCTCGGAAGGCGCGTAGGTCATGGCGGGCATGACGATACGGATCACCGCCCCCACCATGACGCACCAGGCAAGCGTGAGCAGCGCTCGCGTCAGGCGATGGCTCATCGGACCGCGAAAGGTATCGATGGGGTACGCGCGCTCAAGGCGCGACAGGGCGCGAAAGGAGAAGCGTGAAAAGCGGCCTTCGAAGGCGCCGAGGGCATGGAACAGGCTAGCGCCGGTGAGCAGCACGCCGAGAACGAGCTCCGCCGCCGCAAGCCAGGGTGCGCCGAGCCAGGCCCAGGCCAGGGTCATCAAGAGCGCGAATACCCCGAAGGCCCAGGCCGCCCGGAGCAGGTGACGATCGAAAAGACAGACCAGAGCCGCCAGGCCCAGAAGCAGGGCCAGGGCCCCTTCCCAGAGGTCGATGGACGCTAACATAAGCCTTCGCTGATTCCTTGCTTGGGCTGGAAGTCTCTACTGTGCCTGCCTTTTCGGTACTTGTCGACGTTCGCCTAGGCGAGCCGCGCCTGCAGCCATTTGCCGATGTCGTTGACCTGCTGCGGGCAGAGGGCGTGGGCCATCGGGTACTGGCGGTAGTTGACGCCGTAGCCCTTCGCTTTCAGCGCATCGGCGCCGGCACGGCCCAGGCTCTCCGGGACCACCGGGTCGAAACTGCCGTGGTGCACCTCGATGGCGAGCCCCCGGTTGGCATCGCCAGGCTCGAGGCTCTCGCCGGTGGCAAGGTAGGTCGACATCGCCAGAAGCCCGCCCAGCGGCGCGGGAAAGGTGAGTGCCGTGTGGTAGGCCACCGCTCCGCCCTGGGAGAAACCGGCGACGATGATCCGGCGGCTATCCATGCCCTGGTCGATCTGCTCCTGGATCAGCGCCTGGATGCGCTCGGCGGAGCGCTTGAGCTGGAGGGTATCGACCCGGCGGCCCAGGTCCATGGCGAGGATGTCGTACCAGGCGGGCATCACCATGCCGCCGTTGACGGTGACCGGCAGGCGCGGCGCGTGGGGCATGATGAAGCGCACGTTCAGGCTCCTGGGCAGGCCCATGGCCGGCACCAGCGGCTCGAAATCGCTGCCGTCGGCGCCCAGGCCGTGAAGGATGAACACGCAGGCATCGGCCGGCTGCCCGTTCTTGGGCTCGATGATCAACTCACCCGGGTCTGACATAGCGCTCTCCTTGGAAAAAACGAAAGCGTCACCCTAGCGCAAAGTGGCGCCGGCGGCGAGCGCTAGAACGGCCAGACCAGCGGAATGAGCGCCACCGCGATCAGCCCGGTCAACACGTTGAGCCCGCCGCCCACGCGCAGGAAATCGCTGATCCGGTAGCCACCGGGGCCATAGACCATCAGGTTCGTCTGGTAGCCGATCGGCGTCAGAAAGCTCGCCGAGGCGGCGAACATGATCGTCACCACGAAAGGCATGATGCTCACGCCGAGGCTCTCCGCCGCCGCCGTCACCACCGGGAAAATGATCACTGCCGCCGCGTTGTTGGTGACCAGCTCGGTGAGCAGCGCCACCACGCAGTAGGTGCCGATCAGCAAGAGCCAGGGGCTTCCCGCCACCAGCGAGAGCACGCCGCCGGCGATGACGTCCGCCGCCCCGGAACTCTGCAGCGCCGCGCCTACGCCGAAGGAGGCGGCAATGGTCAAGAGCACCTGGGTATCCAGCCCGCGCTTGGCACCGGACACGGTACAGCAGCCGGTCAGGAGTACCAGCGCCGCTCCCAGCATCGCCGCGTTGAGCATGCTCAAGACACCCACCGCCGCCAGGAACACCGCGCCGAGCAGGATCGCCCAGGCCAGCGGCGCCTTCTCGTGAATCGGCCGCGCGGCGCCGTTGAGTTCGCTGATCAGCAAGAAGTCCTTGGATTCGCGGTGGCGCTCGATGAACGGCGGGCGCGCCTCGAGCAGCAGCACGTCGGAGGGCTGCAGGCGTACCTGGCCGAGGTTGCCGGTGACGCGTTCCCCACCGCGACAGATCGCCAGCACCGCCGCCCCGTAGAGCGTGCGAAAACGTC
>NZ_JAMZBC010000183.1 GCF_024158715.1 Halomonas sp. 707D7
CCACGCGGGTGGCGCGGTAGACGAGCCCGCCGGCGCCGTTGATGGTGCCGGCGCTGACCTCGTCGCCCGGGTGCCTGGCCACCGGCAGCGGCTCGCCGGTGAGCATCGATTCGTCGATATGGCTCTGGCCCTCGACCACGAGCCCGTCCACCGGCAGGCGCTCGCCGGGGCGCACGCGCAGGTGGTCGCCTTCGCGCACCGCGTCGATGTCGACTTCCTGCTCGAGGCCGTCGCGCAGCACCCGGGCGGTGCGGCTTTGCAGCGCCAGCAGGCGCTTCAGGGCGCTGCTGGTGCGCCCTCGGGCGCGAAGCTCCAGCGCGTTGCCGAGCAGGATGAGCCCGACCACCATGGCCGAGGCCTCGAAGTAGAGCCCCTGGGCGGCGGGCGGAAGCCAGGGGGCGAACAGCACCACGGCCATGGAGTAGAGCCAGGCGGTCCCGGTGCCCAGCGCCACCAGCGTGTCCATGTTGGCCTGATGACGTTTGAGGTTTTGCCAGGCGCCGACGAAGAAGTGGCGCCCGGGAAAGGCGAGCACGTAAAGCGTCAGAAGCCCCACCGCCAGCCAGTAGAGCCTTCCCGCCCCCGCCGGGTGCGGGTGGAAGACCCACATGCCGAGCATCAGCGGCACGGCAAGCGAGAGCGCCACGGCGCTGCCGCGCAGGCGCTGGCGGTAGGTGGTTGCGTCCTGCTCGGCGCGGGCGCGCTCGGCCTCGCGCAGATCGACGATCGGCTCGGCCCGATAGCCCGCGCCGGCCACGGCGTCGATCAGCGCCTGGCGTTCGGCGTGGCCCGCCACCTGGGCGACGTGGGTGGCGAAGTTGACGCTCGCCGTCTCGACGCCGGGGGTGGCGGCGAGGGCGCGCTGCGCGCTGTTGACGCAGCCGGCACAGGTCATGCCGCCGATGGAGAGACGCTGCACGGGCGCCGAGGAGGCGTTGTTCTCGCTTGAGGTGCTGGCGGGCTCGGGCTCGCCGGTGGCGCCTGCGACCGGGTAGCCTGCCCGGGCGAGGGCGTCGTCGAGCGCTTCGTCGCCCAGCGCGCCCTGGACCTCCAGGCGCTTGTCGTCAGGAAAGCCCTCTACCCGGGCGCTCGGGTCGCTCGCCTGGATCGCGTCGCGCATGCGCGTCACGCAGCCCTGGCAGCGCATGCCGGGTACGGTGCGCACGAGCGGTGTCGGAGTGGGGCGTTCGTCGTTCATGGGGCCTCCCGGGAGCACGTGTCGTCGGGGAAACTTTCGATCAGCCGGCACAGGCTATGGCCGTCCGGGGCGGCGTCGGGCATCGCCTGCCAGCTGTGCAGCGCCTGCTCCATGCGCCGGGCCAGGGCTTCGAGCTCTTCGATGCGCGCGCGAATCTGGGGCAGGCGGCTTGCCAGCAGATCGCGCACCATCGGGCAGGGCGAGTCGCCGTGATCGGCGTGGCGCAGGATGTCGCGAATCTCGGCCACGCTGAAGCCGAGCTTGCGCGCCCGCTGGATGAAATGCAGCCGCTCGAGGTCGGTCGCGGAGTAGAGGTGGTAGCCGTTGTCCGGATGGCGCTCGGGCGAGAGCAGGCCCTCGCGGGTATAGTGGCGCACCGTTTCCGGGGTCACGTGAGCGTGTCTGGCGATGTCGCTGACTTTCATGCGGTGTCGTCCCGTCGCTGTAGACCTTCAGTGTAAAACCCTTGTGCCACCCAAAGGTCAAGCGCGTACCTGGCAAGGTGGTTGCCACGGCCCTAAGACTAATGGATGGGCCCGAAACGAAATAAAACGGCCGTTTGCCCCTTGAACCCGCGCCGACATTGGGCGAAAACTGTTCATCGTGACGTATTAAAATAACCTAGGCGGGTGGCAACGCTCGTCGGATCATCGGGAAAGAGGCTCACTATGCATAACAACGTCAAGAAGCTCGCGCTGGTCTCTGCCGTGGCCGCCGCGGCCTGGGCGAGCCAGGCCAGTGCCGGCGGCTACCAGATCAACGAGCAGAGCGTCAGCGGCCAGGGCTACGGCCACGCCGGGCGCAGCTCCAACGTCAACGATGCCACCATCGTCTTCGGCAACCCGGCGGGCATGTCGTTTCTGGATCGCGCGCAGATCACCGCCGGCGGCACCTACCTGAATCCCAAGACCAAGATCAGCAACGTGGAGGCCAGCCGGACGCTGGATTCCGGCGTGGCCCTGGGCGGTGCACCCAATGGCGTCCAGGTTCCCGTCGGCGCCATTCCGGGCACCAACGAGGGCGACATGGTGCCGGGCACGCTCGTCCCCTTCGCCTTCTACGCCCATCCGGTCAACGAGCGTCTCGCCTTCGGTTTCGGCGTCTACGCGCCGTTCGGCTCCAAGACCGACTACGAAAAGAACTTCCAGGGCCGCTACTTCGGCGACTACACCGAAGTGACCGTGATGACCGCCCAGCCGACGGTCTCCTACCGCTTCAACGATCAGTGGTCGGTGGGCGTGGGCGTGACCTACAACAAGGTGGACGGCGAGCTGCGTCGCCAACTGCCCTCCGGGCCCGCCTTCAGCGCCGCCACGGACATCGATTCGCGGGTCGAGGGCGACGACGAGGCCTGGGGCTACAACCTCGGGGTGATCTACCAGCCGGTGCCGGAGACCACCTTCGGCCTGACCTACCGCTCCAAGGTGGACTACACCCTCGAGGGCAGCTTCGCCGCCACCGACCCGTTTGGCAACGTGGTGCGCTCGGACCCCAACGCTTCTCTCGACCTGACCACGCCGGAGACGGTCAACTTCTCCGTCACCCAGCAGATGAGCGACCGCCTCAAGCTGATGTTCGGCACCTCCTGGGTGCGCTGGAGCCAGTTCGACGAGATTCGCGTCACCGGTACCGTTGGCGACGTCATCACCCAGGAAACCCAGGACTACACCAATGCCTGGGCCTTCGCCACCGGCGGCGAGTACCAGCTGACGCCAGAGCTTGCGCTGCGCGCGGGCCTGACGCTCGACTACACCCCGACCAGCGACGAGCACAGAAGCGTGCGCATCCCCTCGGACGACCGGCGCATCTTCTCGATCGGCGCCGGCTGGACGCCGATCCCCGATCTCACCCTGGACGTCGCCTACTCCTACCTGACCGAGCGCGGCACCCACGTCGAGCAGCAGCGTCGCGACCTGCTGGCGAGCGCGGCGACCGGCGGGGCCGCGGTGGGCGGCGCCAACTACGCGGCGGACTACAAGAACGAGGCCCACGGCTTCGGCGCCCAGTTGACCTACCGCTTCTAGAAAGCCCGCTTGGAAAGACCCAGGCGTTTCGAACGAACCCGGCATCTGCCGGGTTTTTTTGTGGGCGCCACGGGGAGGATGCACCGCCGCCCGGGTTTCCGTTACACTAGGCGGTCATCGCCAGAAGGCGACCCTCCTTTTCGTACCCGACCCCTTTTGACCAGACAAGGCACGCTCCATGTTGGAAACCAATCCGATTCATACCCAGATCAAGGACCTGTCTGAGCGGACAGACGTTCTTAGGGGGTATCTTTGACTATGCCGAGAAGAAGGATCGGCTAGAGGAAGTCACCCGCGAGCTCGAGGACCCGAACGTCTGGAACGATCCGGACTACGCCCAGAAGCTGGGCCGCGAGCGCGCCTCGCTCGAGACGATCGTGGCGACCATCGACGAGCTCGACCATGGCCTGGGCGATAGCCAGGACCTTCTGGAACTCGCCGAGATGGAAGAGGACGAGGCCACCGTCGAGGAGGTCAGCCGCGAGCTCGACGCCATGCAGGCGTCGCTCGAGAAGCTCGAGTTCCGGCGCATGTTCTCCGGCGAGATGGATCCCAACAACGCCTACATGGACATCCAGTCCGGCTCCGGCGGCACCGAAGCCCAGGACTGGGCGAACATCCTGCTGCGCATGTACCTGCGCTGGGCGGAAAGCCACGGCTTCAAGGCCGAGATCGTCGAGGTCTCCGCCGGCGAGGTGGCGGGCATCAAATCCGCGTCGATCCATATCCAGGGTGATCACGCCTTCGGCTGGCTGCGCACCGAAACCGGCGTTCACCGCCTGGTGCGCAAGAGCCCCTTCGACTCCGGCGGTCGTCGCCATACCTCGTTTGCCTCCGTGTTCCTCTCCCCGGAGATCGACGACAGCTTCGAGGTCGAGATCAACCCGTCGGATCTGCGCGTGGACACCTATCGCTCCAGCGGCGCCGGCGGCCAGCACGTCAATACCACGGATTCCGCGGTGCGCATCACCCACGAGCCGACCGGCATCGTGGTGGCCTGCCAGAACCAGCGCAGCCAGCACGCCAACCGCGACTTCGCCATGAAGCAGTTGAAGGCGAAGCTGTGGGAGCACGAGATGCAAAAGCGCAACGCCGCCAAGCAGGAAGCGGAAGACTCCAAGGCCGACATCGGCTGGGGCAGCCAGATCCGCTCCTACGTGCTCGACGACCAGCGCATCAAGGACCTGCGCACCGGCGTGCAGTCCAGCAACTGCGACAAGGTGCTCGACGGCGACCTGGACCAGTTCATCATCGCCAGTCTCAAGCAGGGCCTTTGATGCCTGGCGGGCCGCCGACGCGGCCCGCTGGCGTCTGAAAGCGTATTCCTTCGAATACCGCTTTCGAACACGACCTTCGAAACCGATTTTCGACCTACATACAGGGTGCCGGATGGCTAACCAAGACGCGTCTCCCGCTGAAAACGAGAACCACCTGATCGCCGAGCGCCGCGCCAAGCTCGCCAAGCGCCGCGAAAGCGCCGCCGCCCAGGGCAAGAGCGCCTTCCCCAACGACTTTCGCCGCGACAGCCTGACCGTCGAGCTCGACGCGCAGTTCGGCGACAAGGAGAAGGACGAGCTCGAGGCGCTGGATCACCATGCCGCCGTGGCCGGGCGCATCATGCGCAAGCGCGGCCCCTTCATCGTCATCCAGGACGTCGCCGGCCAGATCCAGCTCTACGTCGACAAGAAGGGCCTGCCCGCCGAGGTGCTCGAGGACGTCAAGGGCTGGGACATCGGTGACATCGTCGCCGCCCGTGGCCCGGTGCACAAGTCCGGCAAGGGCGACCTGTACGTGATGATGAAAGAGGTGGAGCTGCTCACCAAGAGCCTGCGGCCGCTTCCCGACAAGTTCCACGGGCTGACCGACCAGGAGGCGCGCTACCGCCAGCGCTATGTCGATCTGATCATGAACCCGCAGTCGCGCAAGGCCTTCGAGACCCGCGCCGCGGTGATCGCCTCCATGCGCCGCTTCTTCGAGGCGCGCGGCTTCATGGAGGTGGAAACCCCCATGCTCCAGCCGATCCCCGGCGGGGCGACGGCGCGCCCGTTCGTCACCCACCACAATGCGCTGGACATGGACATGTACCTGCGCATCGCCCCGGAACTCTATTTGAAGCGCCTGGTGGTGGGCGGCTTCGAGCGTGTCTTCGAGATCAACCGCAACTTCCGCAACGAAGGGCTCTCGACCCGGCACAACCCCGAATTCACCATGGTCGAATTCTACTGGGCCTACGCCGACTACAACGACCTGATGGACATGACCGAAGCGATGCTGCGCACCGCCGCCGAGGAGGTGCTGGGCACCACCATGCTCACCTACCAGGGAGCGAGCTACGACTTCGGCCAGCCTTTCAAGCGCCTGACCCTCAAGCAGTCGATTCTCGATCACGGCGACGGCATCGTGGCGGCGGATCTCGACACCCTCGAGGCGGCGCGGGCCACCGCCGAGAAGCTCGGCATCAAGGTGAAGGAGAGCTGGGGCCTGGGCAAGGTGCAGACCGAGATCTTCGAGGAAGTGGCCGAGCACAAGCTCGACCAGCCGACCTTCATCACCGAGTACCCGGCGGAGGTCAGCCCGCTGGCCCGGCGTAGCGACGCAGACCCCTTCGTCACCGACCGCTTCGAGTTCTTCGTCGGCGGGCGCGAGATCGCCAATGGCTTCTCGGAGCTCAACGACGCCGAGGATCAGGCCGAGCGTTTTCGCGCCCAGGCCGCGGAGAAGGACGCCGGCGACCTCGAGGCGATGTACTATGACGCCGATTACGTGCGCGCGCTCGAGTACGGCATGCCGCCGACGGCGGGCGAGGGCATCGG
>NZ_JAMZBC010000184.1 GCF_024158715.1 Halomonas sp. 707D7
GCCGACGTGTCGCCGAGTGATACGCCGGTGAACAAGGTCGCCTCGCGGGCCACCGGCGCGCCGAAGGCGAAAAAGCGTACCTCCTCGGCGAAGCGCTCGCGCCACGCCCGCCCCCACCACGCCCGCTAAGGAGCCGTCTCATGCTCGAATCCCTCATGACGCAACTCGAGAAACAGCACTTGATCGCCGCCTTCGCGCTGGTGGGCGCGGCGATGTACGTGTCTTACCTGGTCAGCGCCAAGCTGACCAACGGCCGCGTCCACGGCTCCGCCATCGCCATCATGGTGGGGCTGGCGCTGGCCTACTTCGGCGGCATCACTACCGGCGGCAGCAAGGGGCTTGCCGATATCAGCCTGTTCGCCGGCCTCGGCCTGATGGGCGGCGGCATGCTGCGCGATCTGGCGATCATCGCCACCGCCTACGGCGTGCGCTTCCAGGAGATCCGCCAGGCCGGGCTCAGCGGCGTCATCGCGCTGTTTCTGGGGGTGATCGTGTCCTTCGTCGCCGGGGTCGCGGTGGCCTTCGCCTTCGGCTACCGCGACCCGGTCGCCCTGACCACCCTCGGCGCCGGCACGGTGACCTACATCGTCGGCCCGATCGCCGGCGCCTCCATCGGCGCCTCTTCAGAGGTGATCGCGCTGTCGATTGCCGCCGGCCTGTTCAAGTCGATCCTGGTGATGGTGCTCACGCCGATGGCCGCCAAGCGCATTGGTCTGGACAACCCGCGCTCGGCGATGATCTTCGGCGGGCTGATGGGCACCACCAGCGGCGTGGCGGCAGGCCTTGCCGCGACCGACCCGAAACTCGTGCCCTACGGCGCCATGACCGCCACCTTCTACACCGGCCTCGGGGCGCTGCTGGCGCCTTCCGTGCTGTATCTGTGCGTGCGCGCGATCTTCTGATCCGCCGCCCAGAAACGGCGACGCCGTGGCGATCACTCGCCACGGCGTTTTTCGTGCGCCAAGAACGCCTCAGCGCGCCTCGATCGCTCCGCGCCCCTTGAGCAGCGAGCGGGCGAGCATCACGTAGGCCACCGCTCCGCAGGCGGCCATGGCCAGCACCACCGACGCGAGGGTGTGGGGCATCACGGCGGAGAGCGCGCTCAGGATACCGGCGATGCCGAACTGCGCCGCGCCCAGCAGGGCGGCGGCGGTGCCGCCGCTGGTGGGGAAGAACTCCATGTAGCAGGCCTGGATGTTGGGCGAGATCGCCCCTACCGCGCCGATGGTCAGCATCATGGCGGCCAGGAAGGCGTACATCGACCAGTCGAGAAACGCCGCCGCGAGCAGCAGCACCACGCCCACCGCCTGGCAGGCCGTCGCCATCTGCAGGATGCGCAGTGAGGGCAGGCGCGTCAGCAGCAGCCGGTTGGCGATGTTGAACGCCAGCATGGCGACGATGTTGGCGGCGAACAGCAGCGCGAACTCGCTGCTCGTCTGGCCGAAATGCCCCTGGTAGATGAACGAGGCGTAGGTGATGAACATCATCAGGCACGAGAACGACCCCGCCTGCCAGGCGATGAAGGCCATGGCCGGCCGGGTCGAGAGCACCTGCTTGTAGCGCGCCCAGAGGCTCATCTGCGGGCTCTTGGTCCGCGACACCTTGCCGGGCCCGGTGAATACCGCGCGAATCAGCAGCGGCACCAGCGCCAGCGCGTAGGCGGCCAGGGCGAAGAAGATGTAGTGCCAGGAGCCGATCGCCAGTATGGCGCTGCCCACGCTCGGCGCGATCCCCGGGGCGAGCACCATGATGAAGCCCATCATCGAGAAGAGTTTGGCGGCGTCGCGCCCGGCCACCCGGTCGCGCACCAGCGCCGGCACCGACACCAGCGTCCAGCCGGCGCCGAAGGCCTGCACCGCGCGCCCGCCGAGCAGCTGGCCGAGCGAGTCCGCCAGGCCAATGACCACGCTCGCCAGGGCGAAGATCGCCAGCCCGCCCATCAGCACGCGCTGGCGCCCGAAGCGGTCCGACAGCGCCCCGCCGACCAGTTGACCGAGCGCCAGGGCGATGACGTAGACCGACACGCTCAGCGAAACCGACTGCTGGGAGACGCCCAGCGTCTCGCCGATGACCGGGAAGGCGGGCAGGTAGGTGTCCATGGAGAAGGGACCGAGCATCATGGTCAGCGCCAGGCTCAGCACCACGATGAAGGGCGTCTTAGTGTGGGTCATGGGAACTCGCGGCAGCAGGATCGGAATCGAAGGTGCCTCGTCATGATACGGCGCGCGGGCCCATCCGGCCAGTTGCGCCCGCGCGTCATACCAGCCGTTGCCCCGCCTCGCGCACAAGCCTCGTCGTCAGCTCGCGCAAGAGCTTCCCGCCCTGGCGCCAGGAGTGCCAGTAGAGCGGCACGTCGACCCCTTCGCCGGGGCAGATCTCGACCAGCGCGCCGCGCTCGAGCGCCCGGCGAATCTGCAGCGCCGGCACCAGCCCCCACCCAAGCCCGCTTTCGAGCATGCGCACGAAGCCTTCCGAGGAGGGCACGACGTGATGGACGAAGCCGTCCGCCACGCCCAGGCGTTCGGCGAAGCGGTGCTGAAGGCGGTCATCAATACCGAAGATCACCGCCGGGGCGTGAAACAGCCGCTCGGCACTCACGCCGCCCTTGAAGTGACGCTCGACGAAGGCGGGGCTCGCCACGCCCAGGTAGCGCATCGCGCCCAGCGCCACGCTCTCGGCGCCGGCCACCGGACGCGGCTCGGCGCACACGCAGCCTGCCACGTCGCCGGCGCGCATGCGCTTGAGGCCCACGTCCTGATCCTCGACCACCAGTTCGAGCAGCACCCGACGCTCGTCGCAGAACGCCGCCACCGCCTCGGCCCACCAGGTGGCGAGGCTGTCGGCGTTGAGCGCCACGCGCAGCCGGTGCGTGCCGGCCTCGTCGAGCGCCGGCACCTGGCCGCCCAGGTCGCGCTCGAGCAGGCGCACCTGTTGTACGTGGTTGAGAAGCTGCCGACCGACCGCCGTGGGCACCGGCGGATTGCCCCGTACGAGCACCGGCTGGCCCAGGCGCGCCTCCAGCAGCTTGACGCGCTGGGAGACCGCCGACTGGGTCAGGCCCAGCGCCTGGGCGCCGCGCTCGAAGCCGCCCTGCTCCACCACGGCGGCCAGGGCATCCAACAACTTGTAGTCGAGCATCAGTTTTCCTAATACCTCATGGCGATTATTCGTTTCATTTATACCGGCTCACGCCCCACACTCCCAGCGCATGGCGAGCTATATCGCGGCTTTCAATTGATTCGACGAGGAGTGACCCGTGGGACTGAGCTATATCAACGGCCTGGTGATGGGACTTGGGCTGATCGTGGCGATCGGCGCGCAGAACGCCTTCGTGCTCTCCCAGAGCCTGCGCCGCGAGCACCCGCTGGCGGTGGCGCTGGTGTGCATCGTCTGCGACGCGCTGCTGATCGTCGCTGGCGTGTTCGGGCTTGCCACCCTGCTCCACCAGAGCCCGGTGCTGCTGGCGCTGGCTCGCTACGGCGGCGCGGCGTTTCTGATCGTCTACGCGCTGCAGGCGCTGGCCCGGGCGCTTGGAAGCGACGCCCTGACGGTGCGTCAGAGCGCGCCCCGCTCGCTTGCGGCGGTGCTCGCGGCCACGTTTGCGGTGACGCTTCTGAACCCGCACGTCTATCTCGATACGGTGCTGCTGATCGGCTCCCTCGGCGCCCAGCAGCCCTCGCCCGGTGCCTTCGCCCTCGGCGCGGTGTGCGCCTCGACGCTCTGGTTCAGTGCCCTGGCCCTGGCCGGCACGCGCCTGGCGCCACTGCTGGCAAGGCCCGTGACCTGGCGGCTGATCGACCTGCTGGTGGCGGCCATGATGCTCGCCATCGCCCTGCAGCTTCTGCTCGGCGGCCATTGAGAGCGCGAAAAGTAGCCTGCTAAGAGATGTGCTAAGCTTGGCGGCCCGCTTTCGAGAGGTTCCGGATGACCGCCATTTCCCACAGCACGCACACCAAGGCCGTACTGCTCTTCGCCAGCACCATGACCGTGATGTCCGGGGCGATCATCTCGCCGGCGCTGCCCGGCATCGGCCGCTTCTACGCGGACGCCCCGCAGGTGTTGATCCAGCTGATCCTGACCCTGCCGGCGCTGATGATCACGCTGTTCAGCCCGCTGATGGGCTATCTGGCCGACCGCTTCGGGCGCAAGCCGCTTCTGATCCTGATGCTCTCGGTCTATGGGCTGGCCGGCGCCTCGGGCTTCCTGATCGATGACGTCAACCTGCTGCTGGCATCGAGAGCGCTGATGGGCGTGGCGGTGGCGGGCATCCTGAGCATCAGCACCACGCTCGTGGGCGACTACTTCAGTGGCGCCGAGCGGGTGCGCTTTCTGGGTCTTCAAAGCAGCGCCATGGCGCTTGGCGGGGTGATCTTCATCAACCTGGGCGGGCTTCTGTCCGACTGGAGCTGGCGCGGGCCGTTTCTTCTCTACCTCACTGGGGTGCTGCTGCTGCCCTATGCGCTTCTGGTGCTGCGCGAGCCGAGCCGGGCAAAGGAGGACGGCGCGGCGCACCAGGCGCCCTTCGCGCGACTCGATCTCGGGCGTACCGCGCTTGCCTACCTGATCGCCATGATCAGCATGATGATGTTCTACCTGTTCCCGGCCCAGCTGCCGTTCCTGCTCGCCGAGCAGGGTGTTGAAAGCGGCCTTGCCATCGGCGCGGCGCTCTCCATGGCCGCGCTCACCGCGAGCCTGGTGAGCTTCTGCTATGGCCGCCTCAAGGCGCATCTTTCGGTGATGTCGGTCTACGTGCTGGGCTTCAGCGTCGCCGCGGCCGGCCTTTTCATCACCGGCTCCGCCCACGGCTACGCCATGGCGGTCATCGGCGCGGCGGTGGCGGGGCTGGGGCTTGGGCTGTTCATGCCCAACACCACCACCTGGCTGATGCGCATCACCCCGGAGCGGGTGCGCGGGCGGGTGTTCGGCGGCTTCACCTCGACCTTCTTCTTTGGTCAGTTCATCTCGCCGATCGTCGTCTCCGGGATCTCGCCGTGGCTCGATTCGCTGCGCGAGGTGTACCTGGCAATGGGGCTTCTGTGCGTGACGCTGGCGCTGGTGGTCGCGGTGCTCGGCAGAACGCTTCTGAAGGCCGACAGCGCCCTCTAGCGCGTCAGCAGCCGTTCGTAGAGTGCCACGTAGTCGCGCGCCATACGCTCGGCGGTGAAGCGCTCCAGAAAGCGCTCGCGGATGCGGGCGCGATCTAGCTCCGCCAGCCGCGCCACCGCGGCGCTCGCCTGTTCGATCGAGTCGACGATGAAGCCGGTCACGCCGTGCTCGATCACCTCCTCCACGCTGCCGTTGCGCCAGGCGATGACCGGCGTGCCGCAGGCCATCGCCTCGATCATCACAAGCCCGAAGGGCTCCGGCCAGTCGATGGGAAACAGAAGCGCCTTCGCGCCGCCCAGAAGCGCCTGCTTCTGCGTATCGTCGATCGTGCCGACGTGAACGATGGATTCATCGAGCTCGCCCGCCACGTGGGCGTCGAACCAGCCCGGGTTGCCCACGTCCACGCCGCCTGCGAGCTTCAACGCATGGCCGGTGCTTCGCGCCACCTCGATGGCGCGATCCGGGCGCTTCTGGTCGGTCATCCGGCCGATGAACGCCAGATACCCGCCGTCGCCCGCCCCTAGCGTGAAGCGCTCGGCCTCGAGCCCGTGGTGGACGACGCCGGCAAGATTCGCCTCGGGTATGGCGCGCGCCTGGGCGTGGGAGATCCCCGCCACGGGAAGATCGGGAAAACCCTCGAAGAAGAGCGTGCGGTCGAGCTCGTCGACCCGCCAGTGCACGGTGGTGAGGCTATGGCGTCGACGGCTGCCCAGAAGGGCTGCGTGGGCGAACTCGCCGTGGCAGTGGATCACGTCGAACTCGTCGAGGTGCGCGCGCAGCGTCTCGAGCACCCGCGCCTCGAGCACGCCGGGCACCCCGGGAGGCACCTGGCCGTGCTCACGCTCGAGTGCGTGGAGGCTCGGCGCGC
>NZ_JAMZBC010000185.1 GCF_024158715.1 Halomonas sp. 707D7
CACGGCTTCCCATTGGCTGATTGCCAAAGGCTTGGCAAAGGTCATGAACTCGATTTTTAACCAGTGACCCGTTTCAGGATGCGCGTAGCCCATGCCTATGCCGAACTGTTGCTGCACACCGTACTGAGTAACACCGCGTGCCTCGACCACCCAGGCCATGAGCGACTCCCAAGGCACGATGACGATTTCCTTTGTTTCATCTACTACAAAGCAGACTTCACGACGTTGGCGATGAAAGCGTACTGGGGAAGCGTTGCGTAAGCGTTTGAGCGCTGTCCAGTGACCTGAATACATTATTAAAAAAATGCCTCCTCCCCCAGCAGCACCTACCCAGAAACAAAACTCTAGTGTTTCCCAAATAAGCTCAAAAGGGGCACCTAACATCGTTGATAAAAGAATACTAGGAGCCACCAATGCAAATAATAAAAAAAGACCAAAAGTTACTCCTGTCAACAATTGCCAACCAAAAACATCCATGTACCCCCCACCCACATCTAGGTATCTTTCATTAAGACTACTGATAGAGCCGTTTAAATCTAACGTCTCGTGGCCAGTAGGTAGAGGTTTTGGGGCAAGATAGGTAATACGCCCCGCAGGGATGGCTTGCGTCTTCCCTGCTTGGTGAGGCTGATTGGTATCTGGCTGTGGCAGATCCGGTGCCTTTGAACTCATCATTTACATCCTGATAGCTTTCATTAAATATAAGTTTTTATAACTCAATTTGCTGCCAGCTTCCTAGTTCATCCCGGCGTCTAAACGTGGAAGGCGTGTAGCGCCTGTCACTGCCTATTCCGCCGCGTGGATCAATATAGATATAGGCTTCGCTTGCCTGATACTTGCCTTCATCATCCAATTGCTCGAGTTGGATACCGATAGCCCAATGCTCGGTAAATCTACCACTATCAGTACGGCGGTGTGCAATCGTACTTCCGGAGAGTACAACATGATCACTCTGGCCCCCGGTAGTGAGAACCAGATTTTGCGCAAGTTCGGATGAAGCATCCAGCCATCTTTCCGCTGTTCGAATAGTTCCCTCACGGGGATCTCTTTTCACAGGCTGCACCTGCCAAGCTTTTAAAGAAACTCTTACAGGAGGTTTCCCAGCCAGTGGAGGCTGTAGCGCTTCGGATGTCAATTCAGGAAGATGTAGCTTTAGCTTATAGTGATCAGGTACGCGAACGAAATCAGGCAGCCAGCTATCTGAATAGCTTTCCTCTTCCAAGGTGACATGTGCGGCCTGTGCAATACGCTGCAACTCTTGCAGATAAAGTTCCAAGGCTTCGTTACTACCCTCTTTTCCCCATGGCGAAGAAAGTAGCCATTGATCATGCTGGGAAATATTATGCCGGTTATATAACCAAGTAGCACCCAGCTGCAAGACTGAGAATACCAAGCCGACCACATTGACTCGCCAAAAACAGAAGCAAGATGAGAACCTGCGCCTGCCCATGTTATAGCGCCCTGTGCTACACCGCGCCGTGTTACCAATGTGGAGCGTAGGCCATATGTGTAGTTACCTATCAACCCCATGTCGCCTACCATTGAAGCAGCAGCAGCGCTTTGAGCATTTGAGTTACCGCTACGCACCGCCTCTTGCCAGTTATCATGATTGTTATTAAGACTAAAAACTGATGCCACTAGAGCTGCACCATAACTAGCGAGTCCTATCCTATAGTGCATTGTACCTAACTGAGCGTATACTCCGTTTGCATGGCTGGTTCTAAAAGTAGATGCCAAATATTGAGCACGTGCCTCCAGCGCAGTGTTACCGATACTTTGCGCTGCCATAAAGCCAGCGGCGGCAGTTGCAGCAAATGCTCCCACAAGTTCAACCCTTGCTTTGCTCCTTGCTTTATAGTCACCTTCAGAACTAAAATCGTTCCATGCCTTATATGCAGCCCATAAATTAATGGCCTGCCCTACAACAACTAATAGACTGATGCCGTCCCCCAACACTGCCGCAGGTGGGGCACGATAAATTCCCTGCCTGAAATTACTAGTTACATGCCCGACTGCCACAGCTTTAGATGCATCGTCAAACTGCAGGGTTAAACCTACACTTCCAGCGCCTCCGTTAAGCACCACCAGGTCATTGGCCCCGGCCTCACCGACTGGGCTAAGTGCCGCCGCCAGCTTATGTTCATTGGCCGTCAAGCGGCTTTGTACTTCTCCTCGCTGCGCGTTGAGCGCGCGACGCTCATTACCCGTTACCTGCTGACGTCTATTATTTAGGCTAGTTAACTGCTGCCGCAGCCGAAGGGTGTCATCTACTAGCACCATCAGTTCATCCAGGCTTGCAGCCGATACGACGAACCTGGCTTGGTTGATTTTTGCAGCATCGACTATGCGCGCCCAGGTAGCGGGAGGCGTTAATTGGCGGAAAATATCTTCCAGTGCAGGCATTGAAAAGCCGTTACTACCTCCAGGTTGCTGGAACTGCTCCATGACCTTGGCAAACCCAATCCCAACTGCTGGGGAAAGATTTTCCTGAACGCTATTAGCAAGCGCCTGTGTCGATTCTGAAAGCTCGGCAACATTGGGCAACTTGCCACGTTCGGCCTGAGTCAACGTTTCAATCCAGCTTTGAATATTGGTAATGACACCATACCCTGCAGAAAAGAGCGCTGTATAATCCTTTATCAGCGTTGCCTGTTCTTGCAACGTACGGGTATGCAGTAAAGGCCGATCATAATGAGGATTGTCGGTAAGCCACTGATGTATCTGTTCAACCACTGCATCATCTCGACAGATATCCCGTGTGCAGGCGAATTCAGCACCGAATGCCAACTCGACCTGTATCTCGTCATCAGCATCAAAATACCATGCGCCAAGATGAAAATAGTTTGAACACAACATTTGACCGCGATCTTGACTAATCTTATCGAGCAGCTCGTTCCAACGGGCTAGCTTGGGGCGCTCACGAGCGAGAAAGGCATCCATTTGCTGTCGATTGATCAGGTCATTAATACCTCGCTGGCCAAACGAAGCGCCTTCCAGCATGTCGCGTATACGTTGATTATTAGTTCGCTTTACATCGATGATGGTATCCAAATGTTCATCGATATAGCCAGATTCAGCCCCACGTAGACTTTGTTTAGCATAATAACGGCGAATCGCTTCACTATATTTACCTGGAAGCTCTTGCGCACTGGCAGGATTGGCATTTCTACTAATATCGAGAAGGATTTCTCTTAGATCCTCGGGTCGGTCAGAGTCAGGATCATAGGGGCTATACGTCTGTTGTTCTTCATTTAAATAATTCAATAATGCTTGTCTTGTACGCTCCCTTTCTTCCTCGTCTAATGCTTCCAAATCTTCCCATAGCGCGCGTTCGGGGGAGCCTTTTTCTCCTGGCGCCACCTGTTCCATGTTATCGGCAGTCAACTGCGTTATCGACTCAATATAACAGCCCAGCACATAGTCGCGTTCGGTATTACCATTTTCCTCCTGCGTCCACTCTTCTATCCAACCCACTACGTTATCTTGAAACTGCGCCAAATCACGCATAACGCCAATATCATCGCGCACGACTAGGCAGAGACACTCGTCCCGATCCTCGACATCGTGCTGCTTGAGCAGTTTTCCCAAGCGGGTCTTGTGGTAGTAGTGATCGTTTTCCCAGTGGTAGGCTTCCCCTTCCTGCTCATGCCCGCCGTCGGGTACTTCTAGCTCGGCATCCTCCGCAAACTCGGCCACCCATTCCTCGGCCTGTGCGGTAGTCATCAAATGCTCGCCACCACCCGAAAGAGGATTAACGCCTTCCAGGTTGACCGCCTGCATGAAGGCATCGCGGTCCTCTTCGCTTTCCTGCACCTGAGCGCGCTTGGCCTCGGTCCATTCGACTTCTGAAAAGCAGACGTAGAGCGTACGGTCGGTTTCGTACTCAAGTTTGCCACTGATGCTGCTGCCCTCGCCACTGAACTGGTATTCGTCCAGCTCGTTCGTTTCACCATCCAGCACATAAAGATAGCCGTTGCGTATAAGGCGTATGCCGAGTGGGCGCGCACTGAGCTCGTAAGGTGTGGCCATACCGGGAGTGAGTGTTTCGACCAGCCCGTAGCGCAATGGGAGCAACTGTACTTTGCCCTGAAGCAATGGACAGGTAGCACCTTCCTCGTTATCGCGGCAGGAGAGTTCATGGGCCGCTAGGGTAGCGTCGTCTCGATCATCAGCAGGGCGCTCGAATGCAGACATGTAACCACTCTCTATGTCGTTTCGGAATAGGTAGAAGAAAGAGCTAGCGCTCTTTTGAGTCGCTCATCGGGCGGAGCATCTGACGTAACGGTCAGGCAAGCGTATATCGTAGAAGCATTTTTCTCGAACGAGGACCAAGTCATACTTTGCACCCTGGTAAACAAGGTGCACAGCAACCCCCATTGACGCGGTGTGCTAAAACCATAACGTCGAGCGGTATCGGTCAATATCTCTAGATACCCATAGCGCTCCGCAAGGTTTTGGGGAAGCGACCAATGAGAGCAGTGAGCGTCGACAAAGCTCATAAGATTGCGTATATCCCGCCGTTTGTCACAAGCCTGCAAGCGACAAAGTTGCCTATCATTGAGCTGGATCCCGTCTTTTGGAACGCTTGAAAGTGCCTCAGTGTCAGCAACGCCAGGCGTGCTTCGAATCCAAGATGTCGTGACACCATCAGGTCTGACCAAAGCTTCGATAGGCCCCCAAGGAGCTACAGCAGGACTGCTTTGATCAGGAAGCAGTGCGTCAATTACGGCGGGGTCGGCCAAACGTAGCCACATGGCAATGCCTGAAGGATGGCGCACTTGCAGGAGCTTACGCAGATAGCCGCCTAGATCTTCCAGTGAAGCCTGACTCTCGAGAAGATAGCCCCATTCATCATGTAGTCCTTGTACCAGAAACGCTTGCAGTACGGGATGACAAGCGCCGGGTAGTGCGATTAACCAAGGCGAAATTTCGCTAACCTCACTCAAAGGTGTTCCGGCATACAATAAGTCCGCCTCAAGGCCGCTCTCGAACGACCATTCATAAAGTCGCCGGGCAAGCTGTTTGACACGCGCACCGTCTATCAGGAGATAAACATCTCGGTCAGCGGGCCACTGCCATGTGCCACCTTCCAGGCCTACCTCAAATGCCCATTCAGCCATTGCTTGTTGCCTCACATACGGGGCATAGCGCCTGCTGTTGCAGTAGAGCGGCTTGCTGAGGCGCTTTCACAGGCTTGAATACCGGCGGTGCCTCCACTTCCACCGGCAACCGCGGCGCCTGCGCCGCCTGCCCACTCCCCGAACCGGGGCTACCCCCCGAATTGATCTTCACCTGCGGCCCCACGATGGTCACGCCACTGGGGTCGATTTTCAGAAAGCTGCCGCCCGCCTTGAGGGTGATCTCGGCGCCGGCTTCGATGACGACCTTCATGCCCGCCTTGTGGTGAATCTCCTGCCCAGCTTCCACCAACTGTGCCTGGCCGATGTTTTCATGGCGGGTGCCGTTCACGGTGAGATGGTCGTCGCCGTCCACCTGGCTGTAGCGGTTGCCGTGTACCGTGTGGTGGTCGTCGTTATCGATTTCGCCGAGTCGGTCGTTGTGCACCTTGAGGTGGCTGTCGTTCTGGATCTCCTCGGTGCGGTCATTGAGCGTCAGAAGCTCCAGGTCCTTCTGGGCGTGGAGCCAGATCTGCTCTTCGCCGGCTTCGTCCTCGAAGCGCAGTTCGTTGAAGCCCTCCGCCTTGTGGCTCTGGGTACGGATGACAGTGCGGGTCTTGTGCTCAGGCAGTGGGTACGGGGCTGTGTTGACGGCATGATAGGTACGCCCGGTGACCAGCGGCTGATCCGGGTCGCCTTCCAGGAAGGAGACGATGACTTCGTGACCGATGCGGGGAATGGCGATGCTGCCGTAGCCGCCGCCGGCCCAGCCCTGGGAGACGCGCACCCAGCAGCTCGCGGTGTCGTTCGGTTCGGCGTAGCGGTCCCAGGGGAACTG
>NZ_JAMZBC010000186.1 GCF_024158715.1 Halomonas sp. 707D7
GACCCTGCCCGGCCCGCGCCCGGTGGAGCGCGCCGTGGCCGAGCACCTGGCGACCCCGGACGCCCCGGTCCACTACGTCGAGAACACCCTGCTGACCGGCCTCTTCGGCCTGCTGCTGTGGCCGGCGATCTTCGAGCCGCTCCCCGGCGCGTTTTTCCACCCCTTCCACAGCGCCCCGGCGGATCTCTACCGGGAAGACTTCGCCGAGCGCCGCCGGGGGATCATCGACGCCTGCCTCGCCCGGCTCGACGACGGCAGCTACCGCCAGGCGATGCGCGACACCTTCGCCGCCAAGCAGGGCGTGGCCGCGCAGTTCATCCACTGGCCGGCGCTTGGCCCGGCGCTGCTCGACACCGCCCTTCACTGCCTGCCCGCCGCCCACCTGCGCGCCGTGTTCACCCGACTGCTGGCGGACCTGAAGCACAACCGGGCGGGGTTTCCCGATTTGATCCAGTTCTTCCCCGAGGCCGACGCCAGCGCGCGCTATCGTCTGATCGAAGTGAAAGGCCCGGGCGATCGGCTGCAGGACAACCAGCGCCGCTGGCTCGACCATTTCGCTCGCCACGAAATCCCCGTCGAAGTGTGCCACGTGCGCTGGCAGCCGGCGCCGTGAGCGAGTACCGGGTCGCGGTCAGAGCACTTTGCGAGTTCACCGCCCGCCGGGGCGATCTCGACTACCGCTTCACCCCGGCGCCCAGCGCCCAGGAGGGCATCGCCGGGCATGCGCTGGTGGCGAGCCGCCGGGGCGAGGGCTATCTCGCCGAGCTTTCGCTTTCCGCCACCTTCGAGGGCCTGAATGTCACTGGCCGGGCGGACGGCTATGACCCCGCCGCTAACTGTCTCGAGGAAGTAAAGACCCACCGCGGCGATCTTTCGCGCATGGCAGAGAACCAGCGCGCGCTGCACTGGGCCCAGGTGAAGGTGTACGGGGCGCTCTTGTGCGCCGAGCGCGCGCTTCCCCGGGTCACGCTTTCGCTGGTCTACTTCGAGATCGCTAGCCAGAAGGAGACCCGCCTGAGCGAGACCTTCGAGGCTTTTGAGCTCCAGGGGTTCTTCCATGAACAGTGCCGGCGCTTTCTCGCCTGGGCGTGCCAGGAAGCCGCCCACCGCAAGGCGCGCGACGCCGCACTCGAGACGCTCACCTTTCCTCACGCGAGCTTTCGCCCCGGCCAGCGCGAGCTCGCCGAGGACGTGTTTCGCGCGGCAAGCACCGAGCGCTGCCTGCTCGCCCAGGCGCCTACCGGCATCGGCAAGACGCTCGCCACGCTCTACCCGACGCTGCGCGCCGCCGCGCGCAAGCGCCTCGACGTGGTGGCGTTTCTGACCATGAAGACCCCGGGGCGGCGGCTGGCGCTCGAGGCGCTGGAAACGCTCACAGAGGGCGAGACGCCGCTGCGCGTGGTCGAGCTGGTGGCGCGCGCAAAGGCCTGCGAGTACCCGGACCGCGCCTGCCACGGCGAGGCCTGCCCGCTGGCGGCGGGCTTTTACGATCGCCTGCCAAAGGCGCGCGCGGCCTGCGTGGCGCGCGGCTTTCTCGACCGCGCCGGACTGCGCGAAGTGGCGCTGGAACACGGCGTCTGCCCCTATTATCTTGGCCAGGAGATGGCGCGCTGGGCGGACGTGGTGGTGGGGGATGTGAATCACTGGTTCGACGCCCACGCGCTGCTTCACGGCCTGGCGGCGGCCGGCGACTGGCGGGTGGGGCTATTGGTCGACGAGGCTCACAACCTGGTCGAGCGCGCCCGGGGCATGTACAGCGCCGAAGTGTCGCAAAGGCGGTTCAGCCAGGCGAAGAAGGCTGCCCCGGCGGCGCTCAAAAAGCCGCTGGATCAGCTCGGCCGCCAGTGGAAGACGCTGTCGGAGGGAGAGGGCGACGCCCAGCGCTACCGAATCCTGGAGGAGCTGCCTGGCAAGCTCGTCGGCGCGCTCTACAAGGTGACAAGTGCCATCACCGAGTATCTCGGCGAGCACCCGGAGGCGGCAAGCCTCGAGCTTCAGGAGCTTCTGTTCGAGGCGCTGGCGTTCTGCCGGCTGGCGGAGAGCTTCGGCGAGCACTCGCTGTGCGACGTGACCCGGCACGGGCGTGGCCGCGCGGTGCTGGGGATTCGCAACGTCGTTCCGGCGGACTTTCTCGCCCCGCGCATCCAGCGCGCCCAGAGCGCGGTGCTGTTTTCCGCCACCTTGAGCCCGCCGCGCTACTACCGCGACCTGCTCGGCCTGCCGGCGAATACCGTGTGGCGCGAAATCGAATCCCCCTTCGCCGCCCACCAGCTCAAGGTAGCGATCGCCCGGCACATCTCGACGCGCTACCGCGACCGGGAGCGCTCGATTGCGCCCATCGTCGAGGCCATCGCCGGCCAGTACCGCGAGATGCCCGGTCACTATCTGGCGTTTTTCAGCAGCTTCGCCTACCTCGAATCGGCGCTTACGCGGTTTCAGGCCGACTGGCCGGAGATTCCCGCCTTCGCCCAGACCCGGGGCATGGCGGAGCGCGAGCGCGAGGCGTTTCTTGCCCGCTTCACCCCCGGCGGGCGCGGCGTGGGTTTTGCGGTGCTCGGTGGCGCGTTTGGCGAAGGCGTAGATCTGCCTGGCGACCGGCTGATCGGCGCCTTCATCGCCACACTGGGCTTGCCGCCGTTCAACGCCTTCAACGAAGCGCTCAAGGCGCGCCTCGAGGCCCGCTTCGGCGAAGGCGAGGCCTACACCTACCGCATTCCCGGCCTGATCAAGGTGGTACAGGCCGCAGGCCGGGTGATTCGCGGCCCCGAGGACGAAGGCGTGGTGGTGCTGCTCGACGACCGCTTCGACCAGCCGGCCATCCGCCGGCTGCTGCCGAGCTGGTGGGCGCTCTAGGCGGAGGCCAGCGAGAACGCAAGCCCCAGCACGCTCACCGCGATCAGCACCGCCCCCAGCACGCGAAAGAACAGCACCGTGTCGGCCTTTTGCAGCGCCTGGTGGGCGCGCTCGCCGAGCAGGTGGCCAGCAAAGGCACAGGGCAGCAGCCAGAGCTGGTGGATGAGCTGCAGGTCGACCCCGGCGACGATGAACGACACCATCTTGATCACCACCAGAATGAACCAGAGCACGAACATGGTATCGCGCAGCTGCTCCTTCGCCACGTGGGCGGCGAACACCGCCACGATCAAGGGCGCACCGATCAGGGAGGTGCCGCTGACGTAGCCGCCCAGGCCCAGCAGCGCGACGTCCACGTAGCGGTGCCGGCTGGTGAACGGCTTGTTGAGCACGTAGCCCACGGCGTAGACGATGACGATGGCGAAGATGATGTTGGTCATGATGGCCGCCGGCAGGGTCAGAAGCCCCACCACGCCAACGAGCTTGGGCACGATCATGATCTTCAGCGCCTTTTTCAAATAGCGCCAGTCGATGTTGCTGCGGGTAGGGTTCGCGGTATGCGCCTTGAGCTGGCGATTGCCCCGCCAGGCGATCCAGCTCGAGAAGATCAAAAGGTGGATGGCGATGATCGGCAGAAACACCAGCGGGTCGTCGTGCACCAGCAGCAGAAAGGGGAGTGCGAGCACCGCGCCGCCGAAACCCAGGCTCGTGCGCACGAAGCCGCTCCAGGCGAAGATCAGCCCGATCAGCGCGTACTGGTACCACAGAAGATCCGCCATCGCCCGGCTTCCTCGATCCAACAAACGTTAAAGAGTCGCGCCGCCGAGCGTGCTTTTCCCCGCCGGCGGCTATGCTGGTACAAGCCTACCAACAAACCGCCGCGAAGGAACGCCGTTCACCACGGCCACGCGGGCCTGCTACCACAACGGAACGTGTGACTCATGACTGCCAAGAAACCGATCAGCTTTTTCGTCCACCACCAGGGCCGCGGCCATGCCCGCCGCGCCATGGCGATCATCCGCCACTTCTCGAAGGCGCGCCCGGTCAGCGTGATGACCGCCGACCCCAGCCTGTTCGACGGCTTCGAGCGCGAGATCGACCTGGTGGCGCTGCCCAACATGATCGGCGCGGCGGTGCCGACCCAGGCGCTTTTCGACCAGCCCACGCCACCCGTGATGCACTGCGTGCCCATGGGCGTGACCGAGATGCGCCAGACCATGCGCGGCGTGCTCGATCACCTCGATGACATCGACGCCGGGCTGTTCGTGATCGACGTCTCGGCGGAGCTGGCGCTTTTGTCGCGCATCGCCAGCGTCCCGGCGGTGAGCATTCGCATGCACGGCGATCGCAACGACCCGGGCCACCTGGGCGCCTACGAGGCGAGTGTCGCCATGCTCGCGCCCTTCGACGAGCGCCTGGAGCAGGCGGATTACCCGGCCCACCTGCGCAAGAAAACCTTCTACAGCGGCGGGCTTTGCACCACCACGGCGAGCGTGCCAAGCCGCGAGGAGGCGCGCGCACGGCTGGGGCTCGACCCGGATCGCGAGATCGTCGTCGCGCTGACCGGCGGCGGCGGAGCTGGCACGCCCTACGCACCGCTCACCGTGGCCGCCCGCGCCGCGCCGGAGACGCTGTTCATCACCATCGGCCCGCTGCACCTGGAGGGTCATGAAACCGATTTCGCCAACCTGGTCAACCGCGGCTGGGTGGAGAACGTGGTGGAGTATCTCGCCGCCAGCGACATCGTGCTCGCCTCCGCCGGCGACAACACGGTGCACGAGATCGCCATGCTGGGGCGGCCCTATATCGTCGCGCCGGAGTGGCGCTACTTCGGCGAGCAGGTGCGCAAGGCCGAGCGGCTGGCCGAACTTGGGGCGGCGGTGAACATGCCGGTGTGGCCGGGGGATTTCGCCGGCTGGCAGGCGGTGCTGGAAAAGGCGCGCGGGCTCGACGTCGAGCGCCTGACTACGCTGTTCGACGAAGACGCCGCCCGCCGCGCCGCCGAGTGGCTGGAGGCCTGCGTCGATGGGCTCTGGGAAGGCGAGCCCACCGCCGCCGCGCTCAATGCCAAGGCCGTGGATGCGGCGCTGGCACAGGCCGCCGACCGCTAGCCAAAGCGCGCGCTCTCGGGCAGGCGCGCGCGCTCGATCTCATCCGACGTCGGGTAGCGAAGAAGCTCGATATCCGCCGCCCGGGGCGACCAGCGGATCGCCCCGGCCTTGACGAACTGATCCAGCCAGTACTCCATGCACCAGCGCCCCCATCGGGCCTGAAAACGCCGGGCGTTGGTGAGGATCGCCTCGAAGTGCGGCCAGGGCGGCGCGTACACCGCGTGGTGCTGGTGCCAGGCGAGCGCCCCGCCGACCCAGAAAAGCGGAACGCCCACGCTTTCGAGCCGCCAGGCGTAGTCGGTCTCCTCGCCGCCGTAGCCCACATAGCCTTCGTCCATGCCGCCGGCGCGGCGATGATCCGCCTTCATCAAAGCAAACGACAGCCCCCACAGGTTGCCGTGGTCCGGCTCCGGGCGCAGTTCGTGCTCCTCGATTGCCGGGCGCGCCGGGTGGCGCTCGCCGGCCGCGTGAAGCGCTTTGACGTCGAGGGCGCCGCTTTCAAGGCGTGGCACTGCCCCGGCGGCCAGGTAGTGCACCTCGCCGATATAGAGCGCGGCGCGCTCGAGCAGCGCCTGGCGGTAGCGCTCGATGAGCGTGGGGGAAGCGATGCAGTCGACGTCGAGAAACACCAGGGCATCGAAGGATGCCGCCTCGACCGCGGCGTTGCGGGCGCGAGCGAGCGGCAGCGCTTCGCTCTCGACGAACACGTGGCGCACGGGAAAGCCGACCTCGGGCAGGTTCGCGTGCGCCTCTGGCTGCATCCAGGCGATCACCAGCTCCTCCGGCGGGCGGGTCTGGGCGTCGAGGCTTAGCATCAGGTTGATCAGGTGTTCGCGGCGCCCGCGCACCAGTGTGAGTGCGCTGAGCTTCATGAGGCGATGTCCTTGGCCGCAGGCGTCG
>NZ_JAMZBC010000187.1 GCF_024158715.1 Halomonas sp. 707D7
GCGACATGCGCCTTAGGAGTGCCTCCCAGCCGGCTTGGTTCACTTCGTTGTCCAGAATGGGGTGACGTTCGGTCACCAGTGCCCAGGCCGCCTCGGGATTATCGATCATCCAGTGGCTCGCCTGCTCCACGGCGGTCATGAAACGTGCGATGCTCTGGGCGGTGTGGGCAAGCGTCGTCGCATTCGCCACCACGACCAGGCCATCGTGGCGCGGGATGTCGATCTCTTCGTAGTGAATGACGCGACTGTCGATGCCTTCCGGGGCGAGCTGGTCCGGTAGCGTGGCGTAGTAGCCGTCGGCGATCACGTCGACCCGGCCATCGACCACCGCGGCGGCGGCGTCGAAGTGCACGTTGACCGGTTCGACGAAGTCGTCGGTCTGGCGAATCGACTGCGGAACGAGGCGCTCGGCCACCACGCTCTCGCCCTCACGAGTGGAGAAGCCGTAGCGCAGCCCGGCAAGCGCTGCCGGTTCGTCAGCGCTTGCCGTCGACCGGGTGACGATCACCGCGTTGAGCGGCGTCTCCACTAGCGTGCCTACCCTCACCAAAGGCTCACCGGCATGCGCCTGCAGATGCAGGATGGGTTCGCGGGTCAGCGCCAGTTCGACTTCGCCGGCGGTCAGCAGCTTGAGCGGCAGGGTCGGGTCCGCCGGGCTCAAAAGCTCGACATCGAGCCCCTGGTCCTCGAAGAGCTCACGCTCCTTGGCGACCACCAGTGCGGCGTGCTGTGGACTCAGGTACCAGTCCAGCATCACCGCGAACGCCTTGAGCGGTGGCGGGTCGAGCGGGGGCGGCAGCGCCAGCGTCGCCGATGGCGCGGGATCGCTGCTCGACGTCTCTTCCCCGGGGATCTCGTCGAGCTCCGGCTCAGGGGTAACGAGCAGCGGCTCACGCGGTGCTTCCCAGAGCCCATCGGGAACGACGACATCGGTATCGAGGGTCAAGCGCGCCCTTTCGGCCTCGCTGACCACCGCTTCATCGCTTGCATAGAGACTTGAATTTAAAAACAATAAATAGGCGATCAGCGCCGGTGTTCCATACCGTCGCCAAGGTAAAACCAGGTGCGCCATCACTCCACACTCCAAAGTCGTGAAGGCGGAGTGTAGCGGCAGGTCGGCGAGAATGACCAGTCTTCGATGACAGCACACACCGGTGATCACGATAAATTATTCGGTGACATGCAATAATAGAGCGGCATTGATGTAGAGACGGAGAAACATGGACACACTGTATACCTTTTTCCTGGTGGGCGGCGCCTTGATGGCGCTGAGCATTCTGGCCAGCCGGCTTTCATCGATGTTCGGCGTTCCGCTACTGCTGATTTTCCTGGGACTGGGGATGCTGGCGGGCGAAGAGGGGCTTTTGGGCCTGGCTTTCGACGACTACTCGATGGCCTTCACCATCGGCCATCTGGCCCTGGCGATGATCCTGCTCGATGGCGGACTGCGCACCCGCCTGAAAACCTTCCGGGTAGGCTTCAAGCCAGCGCTATCCCTGGCCACTGCCGGGGTCTTCGTCACCAGTGCCCTGGTCGGGCTGATCGCCATGTGGGTGTTCGACCTGTCCCTGGTTCAGGGGCTACTGGTCGGGGCAATCGTCGGTTCCACCGATGCGGCCGCGGTGTTCTCGATGCTCAGCGGTCGAGGAGTGAATCTCAACGAGCGGGTGAGCGCCACGCTCGAGATCGAGTCCGGCACCAACGATCCGATGGCGATCTTTTTGACCTTGATGCTGATCGAGCTTTTGACCGGCGACATCGGCGGGTTCGGCGATACGGCGATCTTCTTCATCGCCCAGTTCGGTATCGGCCTGATCGTCGGCATCGGCGGCGGCTGGCTCAGCGCCAAGCTCCTGCGCTGGCTCGATCTTGCTCCCGGCCTCTACGCCATGCTTGCCCTGGCACTGGGTTTCAGCGTCTTCGGGCTCACCAGCGTGCTGGGCGGCAGTGGCTTTCTCGCCATCTACCTGGCGGGGCTGATGATCGGCAACCAGCCCGGGCGTCATCTCAACTTCATCCTGCCCGTTCACGATGGGCTGGCCTGGCTCAGCCAGATCGGCCTCTTTCTGGTGCTGGGGCTTCTGGTCACTCCTAGCCAGCTGTGGGAGGTCATCCTGCCGGCGGGCCTGGTGGCGCTGGCGTTGATCTTCGTCGCCCGCCCGCTGGCGGTGCTCATCACCATCAAGCCATTCTTCAAGTTCCGCTGGCGCGAGACGTTCTTCATCGCCTGGGTGGGCCTGCGCGGCGCCGTGCCGATCGTGCTGGCGATCTTCCCGGTCATCGGCGGGGTCGAGAATGCTTCGCTCTACTTCAACGTCGCCTTCGCGGTGGTACTGATGTCGCTGCTGATCCAGGGCGGCTCGCTGGGTCTGGTCGCGCGCTGGCTCAAGGTCCAGGTTCCCAAGGGCATCACCCCGGACCGGCGCGGGCCGCTGGGCATACTGCCCGACAACGATTTCGAGATGTTCGTCTACGTGGTCGAGAACGAGGATCTCGACGATGTGCCGATTCGGCTGCTGCGCTTTCCGTCCGGGGCGCTGATCTCGGCGCTGTTTCGCAATCACGTCATGCTGCACCCCAAGGGCAACACCCGGCTCAAGATCGGCGACGTGATCTGCGTGATCGGCCGCAGCGAGGACCTCGCCGCTCTGAATCGGCTGTTCAACGGCGATGCCAAGCTGAAGCAGGAGCGCGCTTTCTTCGGCACCTTCACGCTGGACGGCAGCGCCCAGATGCTCGATGTCGCCCAGGCCTACGGGCTCACCTTGAGCCCCGGTGAGCGGGAAATGAGCCTGGCCGACTTCATTGCGCTGCGCGTCGGCGGCCACCCGGTCGTGGGCGACGACGTCGACTGGCACGGCATTCATTGGGTCGTCAGCGAGATGGAAGGCTCCACGATCACGCGTATCGGCCTGCGTCTTTACTGATCCATCCAAAGGCGTTGACTTCCAAGGAAAAGGTGGTACTATACGCACCCATAAGCCGGAGGGATGGCAGAGCGGTTGAATGCACCGGTCTTGAAAACCGGCATAGGTTAATAGCCTATCCAGGGTTCGAATCCCTGTCCCTCCGCCACCTTATCGAAAAGGCCCCGACATCGTCGGGGCCTTTTTCGTTTCTGTTCTCCTACCTACTACCCCGCTGCACTGCCTACCCGTCGTTTTCGATATTGCGCTCGCGCAGAGCCGTGTGAATCTCCTCGAGGCTTGCCGGGTCGTCGATGGTCGAAGGCACGGTATAGGTCTTGCCGTCGGCCATGGTGCGCATGAGCTTGCGCAGGATCTTGCCGGAACGCGTCTTGGGCAGGCGGTTGACCACCAGCACCTGCTTGAGCGCGGCGACCGGGCCGATCACTTCGCGCACCCGCTGGACGAGCTCCGCTTCGAGTCGGGCCTCGTCGCCGTCGAAGCCGTCCTTGGGAATGACGAGCCCCAGGGGCAGTTGCCCCTTGAGATCGTCATGAATGCCGATCACCGCACACTCCGCCACTGCCGGGTGCCCACCCAGCACCTCCTCCATCTCGCCGGTGGAGAGCCGGTGGCCCGCCACGTTGATCACATCGTCGGTGCGCCCCATGATGAACAGATACCCCTGCTCGTCGAAATGGCCGCCATCGCCGGTCAGGTAGCTGCCGGGAAACGCCGCCATGTAGGCGCTGTGAAAGCGCTGGGGGTCCTTCCAGATACCGGTGAGGCAGCCCGGCGGCAGCGGCTGGCGGATGACCACGCTGCCCTCGCGCAGCGGCGCGGCCGGTGCGCCATCACGATCGAGGATCGCCACGTCGAACCCCGGCATCGGAAAGGTCGCCGACCCCGCCTTGGCCCGGACGAGCTCGATACCCGCCGGGTTGGCAGCGATGGGCCAGCCGGTTTCGGTCTGCCACCAATGATCGATCACCGGCACGTCGAGCACGTCCTCGAGCCAGTGGAAGGTGGGCGGATCCAGGCGCTCGCCGGCGACGAAGACGTACTCGAGACTCGTCAGGTCGTGGCGCGCCAGAAGTCGCGCGTCCGGATCCTCCTTCTTGATCGCTCGAAAGGCGGTGGGCGCGGTGAAGAAGCTCTTGACCTTGTACTCGTCGATGATGCGCCAGAAGCTGCCCGCATCCGGGGTCTTCACCGGCTTGCCCTCGTAGAGTACGCTCGTGCAGCCGCGCAATAGCGGCCCGTAGACGATGTAGGAGTGGCCCACCACCCAGCCCACGTCCGAAGCGGTGAAACACACCTCTCCTGGGGCCAGGTCGTAGACGGCCTCCATCGAATAGGCGAGCGCCACGGCGTAGCCGCCGGTGTCGCGTACCACACCCTTGGGTTTGCCGGTGGTGCCGGAGGTGTAGAGGATGTAGAGCGGGTGCGTGGCCTCCACCGGCACACACTCGACGGCATCGGCGGATTCGAGCATCTGCCAGTCGTGCTCGCCCTCCCCAAGCTCGGCGCGGCGAAGATCGCGCTGGAAGATGACCGTGGCCGAAGGCTTGAAACGGCTTTGAGCCAGGGCCTGATCGACGATCGGCTTGTAGGGCAGCACGGTAGCGATTTCGACGCCGCAGGAGGCGGCGATGACTACCTTGGGCTCGGCATCCTCGATGCGCAGGGCGAGCTCGTGAGGCGCGAAGCCGCCGAACACCACCGAGTGGATCGCCCCGAGCCGCGCGCAGGCGTACATGGCGATCACTGCCTCGGGCACCATGGGCATGTAGATCACCACCCGGTCGCCCTTCGTCACGCCGAGTTGCGCGAGCCCGCCGGCGACACGCGCCACGCGATCGCGAAGAAACCGATAGCTCAGGGTCTGTCGGGCGCCGGTGACCGGCGAATCCCAGTAGAGTGCCGCTTGCTCGCCGCGCCCCTGCTCGACATGATGGTCGAGCGCAGCGTGGCAGATATTGAGCGTGCCCCCATCGAACCAGCGCGCATGCTGCTGATCGTCATAGCTGAGAATGGTATCCGGGGCGCGAAACCAGGGAATGCGTCGGGACTGATCGGCCCAGAAGGTCTGCGGCGCGTCGAGCGCGGCGCGATAGATGGCGTGATAGCGGCTCATGGTCACCTTGTGATTATTGTATCGATGGCCGAGGGATCGGTGTTGTTGACACAATAAGCAGTTATCGCCACCTCCACCTTCATACTATCGGCTAACGCCCGTACTCATCGCGCCGGGCTGATAGGGCCATCGCAAGAAGCGCCAGACCATTAATCACAAAATCATTGATAAAGCGTTAAACGCCCACTTGGACAAACATCGCTAAATTAACGAGCATTGATCAACAATAATTCAACGTATCATCACGCCGTAACCGCAATATCGACGCTACTGGCGAACGCCGTTTCCATGCGTCCTGGTCGCGTCGGCAAGGAGATCCTCATGGCTACTTCCCCAAGCGCCGCCTCGCGCCTGCTCGAACACGATGGGCACGCCCTGGAGGCAGGCACCCTGCTCCTCAAGGCCCTGGCCAACGAGAAACGCCTGCAGATTCTCTGCCTGCTCATGGAGCGCGAGCTGTCGGTCACCCAGATCAACCAGCAGCTTGCCCTCAGCCAGTCGGCGCTCTCGCAGCATTTGGCGATTCTTCGCCGCGATGGCCTGGTACAGACCCGGCGGGAGTCCCAGACGATCTACTACTCGCTGAGCAGTGAAAGCGCCAAGGCCGTCCTGTCGGCCCTGGCGCACCATTACGCAGCGTGACGCCGGCGGCATGCGCCGTCGCCCGAGAAAACCCTTCAGCGGCGGTGCCAGCCCGACGCCTCGAGCACTCCCAGCGCCCCGGATACCATTCTCAGCTATGACGATCAGCAGCATGCGCGCTGGTTCGATGGGGGCACGCTCAATATCTGCCACGCTGCGC
>NZ_JAMZBC010000188.1 GCF_024158715.1 Halomonas sp. 707D7
AAAAAAACGGGGCCTTTCGGCCCCGTTTCTATCGACGTTCGTTCCAGGACGATACGACGTATTAACCCAGCAGGGAAAGAACAGACTGCGGCGTCTGGTTTGCCTGGGCCAGCATGGACGTACCCGCCTGCTGCAGGATGTTCGCGCGGGTCATGTTGGAGACTTCCACCGCGTAGTCGGCATCTTCGATGCGTGAACGCGCTTCGGACAGGTTGGTCTTGGTGGTCGCCAGGTTGTCGATGACCGAGTCGAAACGGTTGAGCGTGGCACCCAGGGTGGCACGGTCGGTGTCCAGGGACTTGACGGCTGTATCGACGGAGTCGATCAGGCTCTGGAAGTTGTCATGGGCACCGCTGGTACCCGCGGTGAACGTAGAACCGGACATGCCGCCGCCAGACAGACCAAGGCCAGTCACGGTTGCATCAATAGTCTTGACCGAAATAACGTCTTCAGAGTCCGTATTGGAACCGACC
Organism: Halomonas sp. 707D7; assembly: GCF_024158715.1. Classification (GTDB taxonomy): domain Bacteria; phylum Pseudomonadota; class Gammaproteobacteria; order Pseudomonadales; family Halomonadaceae; genus Vreelandella. Next base: position 474 of record NZ_JAMZBC010000188.1, read on the forward strand.
TGAATGTTCAGAGTACCACCACCGCTCACATTGAGCAGGTTGGTACCGTTGAAGTTGTTGCTGCCCGCCACGCGGTCGATCTCGGCCAGACGCTCGTTGATTTCGGTTTCGATCGCGGCGCGGTCGTCTTCGGTGTTGGTATCGTTGGCACCCTGTACCGCCAGTTCACGAATACGCTGCAGGTTGTCGTTGATCTGATCCAGACCACCTTCCATGGTCTGAACCAGGGAGATACCGTCGCTGGCGTTACGGCTCGCCTGTTCCATGCCCTTGATCTGGGCGGTCATCTTGTTGGCGATGGCCTGACCAGCGGCGTCGTCGGATGCGCTGTTGATACGCAGGCCGGAAGACAGACGTTCCTGCGCTTGGGCCAGCATGCTCTGGGAAGAACGCAGGTTGTTCTGGCCGATCATGGAAGTGATGTTGGTATTGATCACGGACATGGAGATATTCCTCGAAGTTTGACTGACCAGGGGGCCGGTTTACGGCGTTTACATCGCCGGTGCTATAGATAACGGCCCCCAGGCAAACTTCTTTAGCTGTACCACCCGTTTTTATGTAACGAAGTGCAACTTAAAAGATCATTTCTTCTGCATGTTGCTCAACATGTCGAACTGTTGACTGAGATAGCTGCTCATCGAATTCATCTGCGCGATCATGCCATCCAACTGAGCGAACTGTCTGCGGTAGCGGTCCACGGTTCTTTCGATGCTGGCTTCCATGCGCGCCTTGCGCTTGTCTAGGCTGTCGATGCGCTGTTCTGCGCTGCTGACCGAACTCTGGATGATACCGTCATCCGACGTGATCGAGGTCAGCGTTGCGCTCATGCGTCCTGCAAACCCGGCTTCCTTGCTGTCGCCTGCAAAAAATGCGGCGAGTGCTTCCGGGTCGCCGGCGATGGCCGCATCAAGTTTTTCCTCATCCACCTTCAATCGACCACGCTCGTCGAGCGTGATACCAATGTCGGAAAGACGAGTAATGTCGCCACCTTCGAGACTATCGCTGATATCCTGACTCAAGCGGTTCTCGATGGTACGTACGGTGCGATCGCCCACCAGCTCACCGGAGGTTTCACCTGCGCCATTGAACTGCGTCATGCGTCCGACGGTCGATTTCATCTCGTTGTAGTTGCTGACGAAATTATTGATCGCTTCCTTGAGAGAATCCTCGTCTCGCTCGATGACCAGTGTGGCGGGCGACTCAGAAACGGCGGTGAGGTCGAGCGTCACGCCCTCGATAGCCCCTTCGACACGGTTGGTCTTGCTGGAAATCGCGATACCGTTGACGTTCAGCTTGGCGTCCTGACCGGGACGAACCGTCGTGCTGTCCATTGCGAGGGCATCGAGGCCGGAAAACTCGGTGAGCGACGCATCCTGTCCTGTCTCCTTGGAACTGAGCGCCAAGCGGTAACCGTTGCCATCGTTGACCAAAGAGGCCGTCACGCCCGCGTTCTTGTCCGCATTGATCTGATCGCGCACCTGGGCCAGCGTGCTGCCCGCCTTGATGTCGATCTCGTAGCTGCTTTTCGGCGCGGCACTCGCGTCGAACTCGCCATCAACGTAGCTGGCACCGAAGTCCAGCTTGAGCTTGGTATCCTGGGTAGTGAGGACTTGATCGAGCTCGACGCTTTGCGAAGCGGCACTGCCGGAACGTGCCAGCTGCGAAACCTCGATTTCGTAGCGGCCCACGTTGGCTTTTTCACTTGCCGTAGCCAAAACCCCACTCCCTGTGACAGTGCTTTTCTGCTGCTTGAAGGTCGATGCGTCGTTCAATGCGCTGGTGGCGGTCTGGACCCGATCCATGGCGGATTCGAGACGCCCATAAGCCGAGATCTTGGTTTGCTGTGCGCTCTTTTGCTGCAAGACGGGCGTGAGCTTCTGGCGTTCAGCTGCCTCGAGCTGACTTACCAAATCATTTAATTTCAACCCTGAACCTACACCAAGCGCTGAGATTGATGCCATCGGGTCAAGTCCTCGTAGTAAATAGCAAAAAGATATAGTTGGTTAGACTATCGGCTGACATCCAGCGAACTTTAATTCTCGGCATGAAAATGCGCCCGACCAACACTTGGTTGAGCGCAGAAGAAAGCGCTGAAATGGACGATCAGCCTTGGCTTGGCTGGCTCAACATCACCAATTGCTGCTCCAGATAGGCCCCGGTCTGGTTCATTTGGGATACCATATTATCCATGGCCTGAAACTGGGCACGGTAACGCGCGATCGTCTGTTCGATACGCTCTTCGGTTCTGACGTAGCGATCCTGAAGGGAACTGACATGGCTTTCGGCATTTTCCTTTGCCGTCTCCAGGCGGCCACCCTCCCCCACCAGGCGCTCGAGAGAAGCGTCGATCTGGCCTGCCATACCACCTCCATCACTGCTGCCGGTGAAAAAGTTGGCCAACGCATTCGGCTGGGTGGCAATGACGTTGTTCAGCTTGTCTTCGTCGATCTTCAGCATCCCGTCGGTCTGCAGAGAAATACCGATATCGGACAGTACGTTGAAACCTTCTCCCTGAACGACCCCACTGATCGCCTGACGCAGCTCACGCTCTACCGCACGTGTGGTGGCATCGGCATTGAGCCCGGCCGCCTGTCCGGTCTCGGCATCGAAATGGGTCAGGTCTGTCAGCGTACTCTTGAGAGCATTGAAGCTCTCGACGAAGCTGGCGACTTTATCGCTCACCGCTTCGTCGTCCTGCTCGATGCGTAGAGTACTGCTGGTGCCGGCCTCGCCCAGGTTCAGGGTAACCCCCTGGATCGCTCCTTCGACCTGGTTCGAAGCGCTGACGATGTCGATGCCGTTGACGTTGAAGACGGCATCTTCCCCTGCCTGCACGACCTGGGCATCCGAGGTGGTGACATCGCTCGCCAGAAGAGAAGAGAAATTCGTGTCGGTGATGCTCGCCTCGGCCCCCGTATCGGTTGCCATGATCGACAGTCGGTAGCCTTGACCATCGTCGATGATGGAAGCGCTGACCTGACCACCGGCCTGTTCATTGATCGCATCGCGGATATCTTCAAGCGTACTGCCATCGGCAATCGCGATAGGCTCCAGACTGCCGCCGGCAAGCTCGAGACTCAGCGATTGATCGCTGCTGACAATATCTTCATCAGCCGCCTCGAACCGCTCCGTGACAAGGCTACCTGCCGTGGCGAGCTTGTCTACCTCGATCTCGTAGCGACCCGCCTGGGCTTCGTTACTGGTCATTGCCGTGATGCCGCTGCCATCGACCTTGCTCGTCAGGCTCTCGAACGTGGCGGGGTCGTTCAGCGCTTGGGCCGCATCCTGAAAGGTCGAGATGGCACTTTTCAAGGTTCCATAGGCCGAAACGGTCGTATTAGCAGACTGTATCTGTAGGGCTATGGGCTCCAGCTTGGCGTTTTCTGCCGTTCTCAGCTCCGTCAACAATCCATTCAGATCGAGTCCAGAGCCAATACCCAGCGACGTGATTGAAGCCATACCTATACCCCTTGATTCAATGCCGCTCACTCGTTTCACCACGCGGCGATGCATTTAGTGACGTTATTAAATATACATCGGCCGGCGAAGCGCTTTCTTTAACGCGAGAGGATAGGCCGCTCACCGATGTTGATGTCATTCGCACTGAAAAAGATTACGGCAATTGCCAGCTCGGATCACGTCAAATCATTAGACCTTGGTCTAACAGTCTTGCTGATCTAAACTAGCGCCACGCCATGACAACTGTATTAACGGCCTCACCTCTGGAGACGCCATGAATGCCGAACCGAGCCGCCCACCTTCCGAGGTTGCCGCGCATATTCAGCTACGCCGCTGCCTGCTGACCGTCGCCAACCTGCTCGCCGAGGGCGGCCATGTGCTGGAGACGATCACGCTACCTCGCTGCGGGCTGGCGAAGCGGGAAATGAAGGCACTGGAGGCGCGGGGTACGGAGTGGAGCGTGTGTCGCAAGACGCTCGAGGCGAGCGCGGCGGGGGGCATCAATCCCGAGGGCAGGTTCGTGTTGACCGCCCTGGGAAGGGAAGTGCTCTTCGACCTGTTCGGTCAGGGGGCGGCGGACTGCGCCTGATTGACACGACCTGATTCACCCGCCCCTGAAACGAAAACGCCCGCGCATGCGGGCGTTTGTGTTTGGCGCGGCTGGATCAGCGCAGGCCAAGCATCGAAAGGATGAACAGTACCACGACCACCAGACCCACGATGTAGATGATATTACGCATAACGGCGCTCCTTGCTTTTTTGCGTTCATGAAAATCAAAGGGTTGCTATACCCGTCGAGGTATCATCCACAGCCTAGCAGTGTTTTGCGCACTTTGCGTAATTTACGTGCGCGCGACCATCCAAGCCTCTACGCTGTCTGAACGCTTCCGACGAGTCAACAGCGAAAGGGAAACCGATGCGCGCGATCGTGACGATGTTCTGCATGACCCTGATGGCGGCGCTGCCGCTCGCCGCCAGCGCCGAGCCCCCCAGCCGAGCCGCGCTGGCGGCGCTCGACGAGCAGGCAGGCGCCCTTTCGCGCCTGCACACGGTGGTGGTCGCCGTGAACGGCGAGATCGTGCACGAGGTTCACCAGGGCGGGCCGGGGGTGGCGGTGCCGGCCAACGTGAAGTCGCTGTCCAAGACGGTGCTGGCGGCGATCACCGGGGCGGCGCTCGAGGCGGGCGTGATCGAGACGCTCGATCAGCCGCTGGTCGAGCTGCTGGGAAGCCGCGTGCCCGAAGGCGTCGACCCGCGGGTCGAGGACATCACCCTCGAGCACCTGCTGGCCATGCAGGCAGGGCTCGAACGCACCTCCGGCACCCATTACAGTGCCTGGGTGGCGAGCCCTGACTGGGTGGCCTACGCCCTGAGCCAGCCCTTCGTCGACGAGCCCGGCGGGCGAATGCTCTACTCCACGGGCTCGAGCCACCTGCTCTCCGCGGCCCTCACCGAGGCAAGCGGTGAATCCACCCATGCGCTCGCCCAGCGCCTGCTGGCCGCGCCGCTCGATATCGCCATCCCCACCTGGCCGCGCGATCCCCAGGGGATCTATTTCGGCGGCAACGACATGCGCCTGTCGCCCCGGGCGCTGGTCGAGATCGGCGAGCTCTACCGCCTCGATGGCGTGGTCGACGGCGAGCGCATTCTACCGGAAGGGTTCGTGGAGAATTCCTGGACGCCCCGCGGGCGCTCGCCCTGGACCGGCGACGGCTACGGGCTTGGCTGGTTCGTCACCACCCTGGCGGGCGTGCCGGCCTACTACGGCCGCGGCTACGGCGGCCAGGCGCTTTACGTGATTCCCGAGCGGGCGATGACAGTGGTGATCACCTCCGACC
>NZ_JAMZBC010000189.1 GCF_024158715.1 Halomonas sp. 707D7
ACCGAAGGTTTTCACCTTCTTCACCGCTGGCGACGCTGGGCGTCCCCGGCAGCGGATGCGTACTTTACGGATTCGCCGCCGGGAGTGCAAGGGCTTTTTTCAGAAAAGATCACGCAAGTACCGAAGCATTCAAGGCCTGGTCGCTTCGCCGGTACGCTTGGCCTTGCGCATGCCGGCGTAGATGGGGCCGGAGAGCACGTAGGCGCCGAACAGCAGCAGCAGCATGACCGAAGGCTCCACGGAGATCATCACGAACCCGAGCACCACGGCAAGGAGTACCACGAAGGGCACCGGCTTCTTGAAGTCGAGGTCCTTGAAGCTGTAGTAGCGAATGTTGCTGACCATCAGAATGCCCGCCGCGCCGACCACTACCAGCATCAGCAGCTTGAAGCCGAAGGCATCGGCATCGAAGCTGTGGAAGGTCCAGACGCTGGCCGCCACCACCGCAGCCGCCGACGGGCTGGGCAGGCCGATGAACCACTTCTTGTCGGTGCTGCCGATCTGCACGTTGAAGCGTGCCAGGCGCAGCGCGGCGCAAGCGACGTACAGAAAGGCAACGACCCACCCGGTCTTGCCGATGTCCTGCAGAATCCAGGTGAACGCCACCAGCGCCGGCGCCATGCCAAACGAGATCATGTCCGCGAGGCTGTCGTATTCCGCCCCGAAGGCGCTCTGGGTGTTGGTCATGCGCGCCACGCGCCCGTCGAGGCCATCGAGCACCATGGCGATGAAGATGGCGACGGCGGCGGCGCTGAACTCACCGTTGATGCCGGCGACCACGGCGAAGAACCCCGAGAAGAGCGCGGAGGTGGTGAACAGGTTGGGCAGCAGGTAGATCCCCTTGCGGCGGATCTTCTTGCCATCCTCCACCGCCTCCTCGACGACTTCGGTCTCGCGCAGGAACGCCGTGGCGAGATCCTCGTTGCTGACCGAGTCGGTGTCGTTGTGAGGATTGTAAGGCGGCGGCGTATGGCCGGGCTCTTGATCGCGCGCATCCTGAGTCATGTTCGTCGTCCCTTGGGTGAAGTCGTGAGTGACAGAGTTTCATTCTACACGCTACCCAGGCCGCGACCATGGCTATCGGCGCGCCGGCACAACGCAAAGCGGGGTGCGATCGACGCACCCCGCTTCTTCACTGCCACCCGATCGACGGGATCAGTTCTTGCTCTTGTCGACCAGCTGGTTGGCGGCGATCCACGGCATCATGCCGCGAAGCTTGGCACCGACCTGCTCGATCTCGTGCTCGGCGTTCAGGCGGCGACGCGCGGTCATCGACGGATAGTTGCTGTTGCCTTCGCTGATGAACATCTTGGCGTACTCGCCGGTCTGGATGCGCTTGAGGGCGTTGCGCATCGCGGCACGGGACTGATCGTTGATGACTTCCTGACCGGTCACGTACTCGCCGTACTCCGCATTGTTGGAGATCGAGTAGTTCATATTGGCGATGCCGCCTTCGTACATGAGATCGACGATCAGCTTGAGCTCGTGCAGGCACTCGAAGTAGGCCATTTCCGGCGCGTAGCCCGCTTCGGTCAGGGTCTCGAAGCCGGCCTTGACCAGCTCGACGGCGCCGCCGCAGAGGACCGCCTGCTCGCCGAACAGATCGGTTTCGGTCTCGTCCTTGAAGGTGGTCTCGATGATGCCGCTGCGGCCGCCGCCGACGCCGGCTGCGTAAGAGAGCGCGAGCTCCTTGGCGTTGCCCGAGGCGTCCTGGTGGATCGCGATCAGGTCCGGAATGCCGCCACCCTTGACGAACTCGGAGCGCACGGTGTGGCCCGGCGCCTTCGGCGCGATCATGATGACGTCGAGATCCTTGCGCGGCTCGATCTGGTTGTAGTGGATGTTGAAGCCGTGGGCGAAAGCGAGGGTGGCGCCCTCTTTCAGGTTCGGCTCCACTTCGTTTTCGTAGATGGTTTTCTGGTTCTCGTCCGGGGCGAGGATCATCACCACGTCGGCGCTCTTGCACGCTTCCGGCACGCTTGCCACCTTGAGGCCCGCGGCTTCCGCCTTGGCGGCGGAGGAAGAGCCCTTGCGCAGCGCCACGGTCACGTCGACACCGGACTCTTTCAGGTTGTTGGCGTGGGCGTGGCCCTGGGAGCCGTAGCCGACGATCGTGACCTTCTTGGCCTGGATCAGGGACAGGTCGCAATCTTTGTCGTAGTAAACGTGCATGGTGCGTCTCCAGAAATCGTGAACGAGCGGTATCGTTGTCGCAGTGTCAGCGTTGACGGCCACCTGCGCCATCTCGTGCGGCGCTAGGATGCGGCGTTGAAGAAGACTCTACGCCTACCGTCTCGTTGCGTAAAACGCTATATTTGCAAGACACTATTTCACATAATGAAACGTAGAGACCCGAATGGATTTTCGCCTGCTCAAACATGCGCTGACCCTGGGCGAGACGCGTCACTTCGGCCGTGCCAGCGAGCTTTGCCATCTCAGCCCTTCGACGTTGAGCCGCTCGATCCGCCAGCTCGAGAGCGAACTCGGCACGCGGCTGTTCGAGCGTGACAATCGCCACGTCACCGTGACGCCCCAGGGTGAAACCTTCCTGCGCTACGCCCAGGAGACTCTGGAGCAGTGGGAGCTGCAAAAGCGGACCCTCGCGGCAGATGCCACGGAGCTTCACGGCGAGATCAGCATCTACTGCTCGGTGACCGCCAGCTACAGCTTTCTCTACGAACTCCTGAGCGACGTGCGCCTGCGCCACCCCGGCATCGAACTCAAGCTGCACACCGGCGACCCCGCCGAAGCGATGGCCCGCGTGCTCGAAGGTCAGGACGACATGGCGATCACCCCGCGCCCGCGCATTCCCCCTACGGCCCTCACCTTCAAGTCGCTCACCCGCTCGCCGCTTCTGTTCATCGCCCCCACCCAGCCCTACGACTGGCTGCCCGAGGCGCCGGAGAGCTCCACCGCCGAGCAGTGGCGCCGGGTGCCGATGATCCTCTCGGAAGCCGGGCTTTCGCGCGAGTACGCCAACACCTGGTTCAAGGCGATGGGCGTGGCGCCGCGCATCTACGCCCAGGTGGCCGGTCACGAGGCGATCGTCAGCATGGTGGGGCTGGGCTTCGGCGTGGGCGTGGTGCCCAGGATCGTGCTGGAGAACAGCCCGCTCGCCGAGCGCGTGCAGGTGCTTTCGGTGAAACCCGAGCTGCCCCACTACGATGTCGGGCTGTGCGTGCTCAACCGGCGGCTCAAGACGCCGATGATCGACGCGTTCTGGGCCACGGTCAGCGAGCGCTGAGCGCTTTTGTGCCGTGCGCCCACAAAAAAGCCGCCCCGAAGGGCGGCCAGTCGCGAGCGTTTTGACTTAGAGCGACAGCACCTTGTCGCCGCGGGCGATGCCGGAGACCCCGGTGCGCGCCACTTCGAGAATGCCCACCGGCGCCATGGCCTGCAGGAAGGCATCGAGCTTGGCGGCGTCGCCGGTGATCTGCACGGTGTAGAGGCTCGGCGTGACGTCGACGATCTGCGCGCGGAAGATGTCCACGGTGCGCTTGACCTCGTCGCGGGCCGCCCCCAGCGCCTTCACCTTGACCAGCATCAGCTCGCGCTCGATGTGGTTGCCCTCGGTCAGATCGACCAGTTTGACCACGTCGATCAGCTTGTTGAGGTGCTTGGTGATCTGCTCGATCACCCGATCGTCGCCAATGGTGGTGACCGTCAGGCGCGACAGTGACGGATCCTCGGTCGGGGCGACGTTGAGGGTTTCGATGTTGTAGTTACGCTGGGAGAACAGGCCGACCACTCGTGACAGCGCACCCGGTTCGTTTTCCAGCAGAATCGAGATGATATGTCGCATCAGGTACGCTCCGTTTTGGACAGCAGCATGTCACGCATTGCGCCGAGCGGCACTTGCATCGGATAGACGTGCTCGAAGGGATCGACCTTGATGTCGAGAAAGACCAGCTCGTGCTTGTCGGCGAACGCCCGCTCGAGCGCAGGTTCCAGCTCCTCTTTCGTGGTCACGGTGATCGCGGTGAAGCCGTAGGCCTCGATCAGCATGTGAAAGTCCGGCAGGGACTCCATGTAGGAGTGGGCGTGGCGCGACTTGTAGTTCAAGTCCTGCCACTGGCGCACCATGCCGAGCGACTGGTTGTTCAGGTTGACGATCTTCACTCCCACCCCGTACTGCTTACAGGTCGAGAGCTCCTGCATCATCATCTGGAAGCTGCCTTCGCCGGTGATGCACACCACGTCGTCGTCGGGGTAGCTCATCTTCACGCCCATCGCCGCCGGGAAGCCGAAGCCCATGGTGCCCAGCCCGCCGGAGGTGATCAGCCGATTGGGCTTGTCGAACTTGTAGTACTGGGCGGCGAACATCTGGTGCTGGCCAACGTCGGTGGTGACGAACGCCTCGCCCCGGGTCACGCGGCAGACCGCCTCGACCACTTCCTGGGGCTTGAGCGCCTCGCCGGTTTTCGAGGGCTCATAAAGCTTGCCTTCACGCTCCCCGCGCCAGCCGTCGATCTTCTCCCACCACTCGGTGAGCGCACCTGCGTTCTCCACCGTGCGCCCCTGCACCAGGCTGATCATCTCGTCGATGACGCTGCCGGCGGGGCCGACGATCGGTACGTCCGCGCGCACGGTCTTGGAGACAGAGCTCGGATCGACGTCGACGTGGATGATCTTCGCCGTGGGGCAGAACTTCGAGGTGTTGTTGGTCACCCGGTCGTCGAAGCGCGCGCCGATGGCGATGATCAGGTCCGCGTGGTGCATGGCCATGTTGGACTCATAGGAGCCGTGCATGCCGAGCCATCCGAGGCACTGCTTGTCGCTTTGCGGGTAGGCACCGATGCCCATGAGCGTGGTGGTGATCGGAAAGCCGAGCTTCTTGACCAGATCAGAAAGGCCTTCGCTGGCACGGCCGGTGACCACGCCACCGCCGGTGTAGAACACCGGGCGCTTGGCCTTGAGCATCAGCTCGACGGCCTTCTTGATCTGGCCGGTATGGCCGCGGGTCACCGGGTTGTAGGAGCGCAGCTTGACCTTTTTCGGGTACACGTACTCGTAGCGCTCGGTGGGGGCGGTCATGTCCTTCGGGATATCGACCACCACCGGGCCGGGCCGGCCGGTCGAGGCGAGGTAGAAGGCCTTTTTCAGCACTTCCGGAATTTCGCTCGGGTGACGGATCGAGAAGCTGTGCTTCACGATCGGGCGGGTCACGCCGACGATGTCGGTTTCCTGGAAGGCGTCGTCGCCGATCAGGTGGCTCATGACCTGGCCACACAGCACCACCATCGGGATGGAGTCCATGTAGGCGGTGGCGATCCCGGTCACGGCGTTGGTCGCGCCGGGCCCGGAGGTGACGAGCACCACGCCGGGCTTGCCGGAGGCGCGCGCATAGCCGTCGGCGGCGTGGGTCGCGGCCTGCTCGTGGCGCACCAGGATGTGCTTGACGTCGTCCTGGCGGAAGAGCGCGTCATAAATATGCAGCGCGGCCCCGCCCGGATACCCATAGATGTACTCAACGCCCTCGTCTTTCAAGAAGCGGGCGATCATGTCTGCGCCGGAAAGCAATTCCACAGTAATTCTCCCCTGGAGGTCTCGAGTGCGATCCGCAGCGTTCTGCGGGGTCGAGTGCGGCGGTATGCCGCTGCCGGCGGTGCCGACACCTGATGCCAAACCCTGGCATACGGCCCGGTTGGGGCCTGCACTCTCATCGGAAAAGGCCAGAAAGCCGCTTCCTTATCGCGGCGGTTCACCGCGTCGGGGCATTGGCCAGGCCAGGCGG
>NZ_JAMZBC010000190.1 GCF_024158715.1 Halomonas sp. 707D7
CCTTCGCCGTGGCGCAGCGACAGAAGCCGCCCCTGCCAGTGGGCCACCTGGCCGTCGTCGCGCTGCAGCCAGAGGCCGCGGTGTACGGTGAACTCCAGCGCGCGGCGCAGCGTCTGCAGCGCGGTGTCGTCGCGCAGTACCCAGGGCGATTGGCCCTTGGCGTCCGCCTGGACCACCGCCTCGAGGAAGCCGTCGATGTCCTCGTCGCGGGCCTTCTGCAGCGGGCGCGAGTGGCGGGTACGCTGGCGGCGATGGCGCGAGGCGGGCTTGTCCGCGCGGGAGAACAGCTTCTTAAATGGCGTCAGCATGGCCACCTCGCTCGGCGTAGAGGGCGGAGGGCAGTTGGAAGCCCGCCGCCAGGGGCCGGGTAAAGGGGTTGGGCGCGCCGCCGGCGTAGAGCCGGTAGCGCATGGTGCCGCCATCCACGTTGAAGCGAAGCTCCAGCTCACGCTCGCTCACACTGGTGATATCGGCCTGCTCGAGCAGGCGAAACCACGCCCAGGCGCCGTCCTGGGCGACGCTTCTGGGTGAGCGGTTGACCTCGCTCGGCACCAGGGTGATGCGGCTTTCAGTGCCGCCGCGCAGGGAATTGGGCCAGATCATCGATACCCGCTGGCTGGCGCTGTGGGCGTACTCGATCAGCTGGCCATCGACGCTGATGACGCTGCGCCGCTTGTTGGCGCTCAGGCTCACCGGCTCCAGGGCGAACTCCACGTCGAGCGCGCCGTCGCGGCTGAAGTAGGCGCGGCGAATCTGCTCGGCCTGGTCCACCGCGGTGTAGAGGCTTTCACGCAAGAGCGAGTTGCCCTCGGCGTCGGTCAGGTACTCCGGCGCCCCCTCGATGAAGGGCTTGAGGCTGTCTTCGTAGAAGGTGTCGAGGATGCCGCCGGGGGCGAAGAAGTCCTCGAAGTCGCTGAGCGCCACCTCCCGGGAAGCCCCGGGGGCGAGCGGGTAGCGGCCCGCCAGGCGCTCCTGGTAGGGCGCGACCACTTCGTCGAGCCACAGGCTTTCCAGGTGGCGGGTGGCACTGGCCATCATCAGTTCCCAGCTCTGGTCGGCCAGCTGGTGCAGCATGCGTCCTACCGGCTCCGGCGTGTCGTCGGCGATGCGCTTGAGGTTCTCGAGGGGGTCGCTGCCGCGCAGCGAGAGCCGGTCGCGCACGCTGACGAAGGCGCTGCGGCCCGAATCGCTGGACTCCTCGATCTCGCGCAGGTAGTCGCGAAGCTGGGTGATGGCGACCTTGATCTCGGTGAGCGACGACGGGTTGTCGTTGTCCGCCTGGCCGAGCCGGTTGATCGGCGTGAACGGCTGCTCGATGGCCAGCGCCAGCTGGTAGCGCTGGGACTGACGCAGCGCCTCGCGGGCCTGATCGTCATCCTCGGGCAGCTCCGGGTAGAGGCTGGTGTTGCGCGCAACCGCATCCAGCAGCCGGTCCAGCGGGCGCTGGGCGCCGACCAGGGCGTCCGCCACCACGATGGCCTGGTGGATGTCCGGCAGCGGTACCAGGCGGATATCACGCAGCGCATCGCGCCAGCTCACCTGGTAGTCGCTGACGTAGTGCTCGCGCAGCGCCACCTGCAGCTGCTCCTTGTCCGCCTCGCTGAAGTCGATGTCGTTGCGCTGGCCCAGTACCCAGACGTCGATCAGGGCGAGTTCCACGGCGCGGTCGAGCTCCTGCAGGAAGTAGTTCTCGAAGCCGTCACGGGTCACGAGATAGGGCAGGCGCACGTGCTCCGGGTCGTCGTTGCGGGCCATGAAGACGGTGTTGAAGAGCGTGCCGACGCTGCGGCGAAGATCCAGCGGCTCGCCGCGACGGTTGCCGGCGGCCTTGAGCGCGGCGTAGACCCGCTCGTCGATGGGCTGACGCAAGAGATCCCGCTGGGCGGCCTCGATGCTGCCCGCAAGCGGCGCCATGGCCTGCTCGGCGCGGGGGCTGCCCGCCTCGATGCGGCCCTGCAGGTCGCTGTGGGTCATGGCGTAGTCGAGGTGTCCCATCAGGCGCTGCTGCACGTCGGCCTGCTGCGGGAAGTAACCCTGCCAGCGGTGGGCCATGTAGCGCTCCACCCGCTCGGTCTGGCGACCGCTCTGATCCGACATCATGCGCAGCACCCGCAGCAGGGCGAGCTTCTCGTTGCTGCCCTCCTCGGCGCGGTTCATGTCGTCCATGATGCCGATCATCAGCGCCGGCAGGAACTGGTTCTCGAGCATGGCCAGGTACGCCCGCTCCACCTGGGCGCCGATCACGTGGCCTTGGTAGAGGCCCATGTCGGCGAAGTACGGCGTATGGGTGCGGTACTCGCCGAAGGTCTGCATGGCGTAGCGCAGCCGGTCCAGCGGCTCGAGCAGCTCACGGCCGCTGGGATCGTCGCTCTGGAAGGCGTCGGGCTGGGTGGCCAGGAAGGTTTCCGCCCGCTCCTCCACCGCGGAAAGCGACACGCTGTTCTTCTGGTAGAAGTGGGTCCAGCCGCCCACCAGCGCCACGCCGAGCACCGCGCAGATGGCCAGGCTCGCGTTGCGGGCGCGCTCCTGGCGCCGGGTGACGCGGGCGTTGTCCGCCGCCAGGCCTGCCTCCGGGTAGATGACCTTGTCGAACAGCTCCTCGGTGAAGTAGAGGGCACTGCGGGTGGCCCGGTGGGCGGGCTGGACGCTGTCGTCCATGCCGTAGCGCCGCGCGGCGGCGTCGACGAAGGGGTCCTCCGGCACGCCCTGCTGGTACACCGAGGTGAAGTAGGTGCCGCGCACCATCGCCGCGGTGGAGAAGCGGTCGCTTGAGAGCGACTCGGTCAGAAACCCCAGCAGCACGTCGCGCAGCCCGGCGAGCTGGCGCACGAAGCGAAACACCGACTCGCGCTCCTCGCGGTCGCGACACTCGGCGAGCATGGTGGGCAGCAGCTGGTTCAGGCGCGTCAGCATCGCATCGAAGTCCGCCGCGAACTCGCGCTCCCACTGCCCCGGGGTCTCCATCGAGCCCGGTGTGAAGGTGAAGCCCAGCGGCGCCTTGCGCGCGGCGCGAGAGTAGTGGCGGAAGAAGTCGTCGAAGCCGTGCAGCAGATCCATCTTGCTGAAGGTGACGTAGACCGGAAGCCTGGCGCCGTGGCGCTCCATCAGCTCGCGCAGGCGACTGCGCAAGAGGGCCGCGTAGGCCTTGCGCACGGCGACCTGGGCGTGGCTCAGGCGCGCCAGGTCGAGCACCAGCACGATGCCGTCCAGCGGGCGCTGGGCGCGGTTGCGCTCCAGCCAGTCGACGAAGTGATCCCACAGCCTGCGCTGAAGCTCCTGGGGCTCGCCGCCTTCCATGGCGCCCTGGGTCAGCAGCTCACCGTCCGGGTCGATCAGCACCGCCTGGTCGCCGATCCACCAGTCGAAACCGAGCTGGCCCTGCTTGCTGCTCTGCCCGGACGCCTTCATCACGTGGGTCAGGGCGAAGTTCTGCCCGGAGCGGTTGATCAGGCTGGTCTTGCCGGCGTTCTCGACGCCCATGACCAGGTACCAGGGCAGCCGGTAGCGGGCGTTGCCACCGCCCAGGCTCTCGGTGATCTCGCCGAGCACGGCGTTGAGCGAGGCCTCCTGGCGCTCGACCTGGGCGAGGATCGGGTCCTGCTGGAGCGCCGCTTCCTGGGCACGTTCGCTATCGAGCTCGCGCAGTCGGCGCGCCAGGCGCACGCCCCACACCACGGCGACCAGCGCCACAATGACCAGGGTGGCCGCTACCCGATTGACGAAGGGCGCCAGTGGCATCACGCCGCCGATCTCCCAGCCGGGCCCGAACCACCAGATCGCCACCAGCAGCAGGAGCACCAGGACTGCCCACAGCACCATGGAGAGCCGTGACAGCCCGCGCGCCTTGTTGGCATGGGCGTTAGCCCGATTCTTCGCTGTCTGTGCCCTGGAGAAGCCCGGCACCCAGCGGCTTAGCGTCGATTTCAAGGTTGACCACATGAGCCTTCGTCCCTCGTCCCTTTAATGATGATCACCGGTTAGTCCCGGGGTTGGAAAATGCCTGGCTGTCGCTAGGGCGTCTGCTTCAAGGCGGCGTCGAGGCGCGACACCAGCGCGGGCTCCCACTGCTCCAGCGCGAGCTCCGCGACGGTCTGCTGCAACGTGGCGTAATGCTGGCGCGCGAGGCTCCCAAGCCCCGCTTCGCTCATCAGTTCGGCGCTGGCCAGGCGCCAGTAGGCGTTCTCCCGGGGCGAGCGTGCCGCACTCAGGCCGCTATCCAGTACCTTGAGGGCCGCGCCGGTATCGCCCTGCTCGAGCGCCTCGCGCGCCTCCTCGAGCCCCTGCTGCCACGCCTCGCCGCCGCTTTCCGGCGCGCTACCACCGCCCGGGCCGCTGTGCAGCCAGCGTGCGGTCTCGTCGTCGAGAAACGCAGCCCCGCTTTGAAACGTGAGCGCCTCGATGCCCGGCAGGCGCTCGACGAAGCGCTGGGTTTCGTCACGAATCGCCTCGGCGCAGCGCACATGGCCCAGGGTCTTCGCCAGCCCCGCGCTCAGCCGGTGGCCCTCGAGCCAGTAGGGGCTCAGCGCCAGGCTCTTCTCGATGCGCGCCCAGAGCGCTTCGTCGCCGCCCTTGCCGATCGCCTCGCGATACTCCGCCGTGCGGTCCGCCGAGACCGGCGCAAGCTCGGTCTTGCCACTGGCGTTGGCGCCGGGCAGCGCCTGGATCGTGCTCCAGATCGCGTAGCGGCGCAGGCGGTAGGCGAGCGGCTCGCCCGGCGACTGTTCGGCGAGAAACTCCGCCATGTTGAGCAGCGCCTGGCGGTTGGCGCGCTCGTTGCCCGCCTCCAGGCGAAGCTCCGGGGCCTTGGCGGCCGGTGCCGGCGCCGCCTCGCGCGGGGTCGAGCGCGACGACGATGCTTCCGAGGCCTGCGGCGTGCCCTGGGCCGGCGGCGGGGCGTCCTGGGTCGGGCGCTTGTCGCCGAGCTTGCGGGTCAGCTCGTCGAGCGCCTGGTGGGGGAGCGAGCGCTTGGCCACTTCCTGGGCCAGCTCGCCAAGCGACGTCTCGCAGGCCTCGAACTCGTCCTGGGCGTTGTGGAAATCGAGCGTATCGACGAGCTTGACGCTGCGCTGGACGAACTGCTGGAAAAGCCGCGGGCGCAGCTTGGCTCCGCGCTTGCCGGCGAAGGGGTAGGCGCTTTCCCACCAGGGCGCGGCGATGGCCCGGGCCAGCAGGCGCAGCGACAGCGCAAAACGCACGCCGCTGCCGCCGTGCTGCATGCAGTGCAGCAGATGCCCCAGCACCTTCAAGTCCTTGCCGCGCTCGGCGAGCAGGTGCACCGCCAGGGTCTCGGCCCGCTCCCAGTCGATACCACCATGCTGGAGCGAGCCGATCTTCATCATCTCCTCGTCCAGCGCCAGGTAGTCGCTGCCCTCCTCCACCGGCTCGCCCACCGGCGCCCCGTCGGCGTTCTCGGGCAGCGGAGCGAGCAGTGGCGCCAGCTGGGATTCCGCAGTGATTCTCATCGTCCCTCCTTACCAGCCGCAGGCGTCGCGCAGCGGATCGATGGCCTGGCGAAGACCGGTGACGTCGAAGCGCAGCCCGTCGAGGGCGGCCACGTCGCTTTGCAGGGTGACGGTGCTGGCACCAAGCAGCTGGCGCAGCGTCTCGATGGCCGGAAGCCCCCGGCCGCCGCCGACGAC
>NZ_JAMZBC010000191.1 GCF_024158715.1 Halomonas sp. 707D7
CCCAGCGCGGCTGGAACGGCCAGCGCCCGGTGCTTGCCTTCACCGCCATGATGCTGGCTCACGTGCTCTGCCTGGCCGCCGGTGGCGCCTGGCTTGCTGGGCTCATTGGCATGGAGCAGGCCATCGCACTAGGCGTGGCGCCCTTCCTGGTCGGCAGCGTGCTGAAATCGGCCCTGGCCACCGTGACGCTCAAGCTGCTCGCCCGCCGCCACCGCGGCGACGCATGACCATTCGGCTACGCGGCCACCACCTGCTCTGCCTGCTCACCTACGTGGGCAAGGGCTACAGCGCCGCCTTCGTGGCCAACTACGACCGGCTCGCCGCGCGCCTCTCCGGCGGCGAGCCGGTGAAGCTGGTCGCGGGGCCGGATGACATCTGCGCCCCGCTCTTCACCCCCGCCTGCGAGCCGCCCCACTGCCTGAACCACAGCGTCATCGCGCGGGATGCCGCCGCGCTCGAGGCGATCAGCGAAACGCTGGGCCGCTCGCTGACCGTTGGCGATACCCTGGAACTGGATAATGCAATGCTGGCATCGCTCAGGGTGGCGTTTCGCGCCGGGCGCACACGGCGTGCGTGTGTCGACTGCCAATGGCATGCGCTTTGTACGGGGGTGGCCGAGAGTGATTATGCTGGAGCGCGGGTTCAGGTCGGGTGAGCGCGACTAACACCGAGCCATATCTCCCAAGCCCTGGTTACCCAAACTTCCCTTGATCCAATAGCCGACTCATGAACCTTGAGCCGATTGTAACGTACCGGTCTGTTTGGCAGCCCAGCGCGCTACGGTATCGCTACGACGATGTACTTTTCCCTTTTTCATTAAGCAGCACCGCGTAACGCGTACTGCGCCCCCCGCCAGGCAGCCTATAAAAGCAGCCCTTTTCGACCAGCTCGATCATATCTCGCGTGGCGGTGGCTTTACTCACCTTCGCCAGCGCCTGGTATTTTCGGGCATTGATGCCCTGCGTAAACGCTTCGCCCGCATTATCCAGCAGTCGGTTGAGCACCTTGATTTGCCGCTCGCTGAGCACCGTGGTCGCGTGACGCTGCCAGAAGTGCGTTTTCAGTAGCACCCGATCGATACGTAATAGCGCCTGTTCGAGCGCTTCCTTGAGCGTATCCAGAAACCACGCAAGCCAAGGCGTGATATCCAAGCCGCCCTTCTGGGTACTTTCAAGATGATCGTAGTAGGCCTCGCGCCGCGCCATGATCGCGGCACTCAACGAATAAAAGCGTATGGACTGCCGTTCGGCCTGGGCCAGCGCCCGATCGGTCACTGCACGCGTAACACGCCCGTTACCGTCGTCAAACGGATGCAGCGTAATCAGCCAAAGGTGGGCAATACCTGCTCGAACCAAAGGGTCGAGCCCTTCCGGCGGCTGGTTGAACCATTCGAGGAACGCCTCGAGCTCCCCTTCCAATTGGGCCCGCGGCGGCGCTTCGAAATGCACCGTCGGCCGATCCATTCGACCCGATACGACCTGCATGGGGTGATCGCCACGTAGCTCGCCCACGCGTACCTCGTGAAGCAAGCCGGAGCGCTGCACGAAGAGCAAGGACTGCCAATGACATAGCATCTGCCGGGATAGCGGCTCCTCGGGCTGGCGAGTCGATTGAAGCAGCAGCTCGATCAGCGCTTCGGATTCCGGGGTGGTTCGCAGAGTAACGCCCGCCTGCTCCAACCCCAAATGACGAGCCACCGACGAGCGCACGGAACCAACATCCAAACGCTCGCCCTCGATCTCGCTGGTGCGAATGGCGTTTTGAATGAGCGCGTCCATTTCCACGGTTAAATCCGTGTGTTCAGACATTGCATCCGTTCGCCCCACCGCGCGCCCTTGCAGCAGCCTTATGGCATCCAGCAAGGGGCGTAAAGCGGGCTCATCCCAGTCGAACGAAGGCCAATTGCGCCGCTCCCAAATATACATGAGCCAATTACCATGCTTATTCGAATCATTGTATGAGCCGATTATGAAGATTATTCGGCTCAATTGCTAATTGGCGAAGCTTGCCAGCGTTCAGCCCGGCCTTTCTGATCAGCATGACCATCGTTGCCATGGTCTACGCCATTGCCATACCGAATATCCCGGCGGGCGCGGAAGGGCGACCCGGACCGGTTCGGTACCGCAGGTGCCATCCTGAGCCTGCTCTACCATATGCTCCTCGGATTGGGGCTGGTCATCACAAGGCCGGACTCTAAAGAGTGGCGCTACCCAATAAAGGGGTGACGTCGGTTACACTAGCGCGACCGTCTTGAGGGCGAGGTTTTCTTACCACTTTCCCCGCTTCCCAACCTGCGATACCTGTCATGTCCATTTGCCAATGCCCTTCGAAGCTGAGCCTGCCTCAGCTCAATCCCGGTGTATCGACGGTGCTTGAGTATCTGCTGCTCATGTTTCCGGCCATCAGTGAGGCGACATGGCGCGAGCGCATGGCCACCGGCAAGGTGCATCGCGATGACGGCTCCTTGATTACACCGGCATCACCCTTCAAGCCCCATCTTCGCGTGTTCTACTATCGCGAAGTGGCACGCGAGCCGAGCATTCCCTTCGCCGAGCATATTGTCTATCGAGACGAGCACATTCTGGTGGCCTACAAACCGCACTTTCTGCCGGTCACACCCGGCGGGCGCTACGTCAACGAGTGCCTGCAACAGCGTCTGCGACAAAGCACGGGGATCGAGGCGCTGCAAGCGGTGCATCGCCTGGATGGAGTGACAGCAGGGCTGGTGCTGTGTTCGCTGAATCCCGAAACCCGCGCGCTGTATCACCAGCTGTTCACGTCACGCCAGATTCACAAGACCTATCAGGCCATCGCCGAGGTAGACGGCTCTACGTCATGGGTGGGTCGAGAGTGGGACGTCAAGAATCGCATCGAACCCAGCGAGCAGCGCTTTCGCATGCGAATTAATGAGGGCGACGCCAACAGCCACTCGGTGATCCGCTGCGTGCAGCAAACCGACACTCAGGCGCTGTTCGAATTACACCCCGTCAGCGGGCGCCGCCACCAGCTACGCCTGCACATGCAGTCACTCGGCTGGCCGATTTTGAACGACCGCTACTACCCAGTGCTGCAGCCGCTCTCGCCGGATGACTATAAGCGCCCCTTGCAGCTACTCTCCAAAGGCTTCGAGTTCACTGATCCCGTAACCAATGAGCTTAGGTGCATTGAATATGATGGCGATCTGACACTTAAATAGCGTGGCGTTATCACTCCCCTATCCGTTACTCTACTAAGCGCGTCTGGAGCCGCAGCAGCATGCTCATCTCAGCTATTGCATTTTGAGCTGAACTACACGGGACTGGCGGGGATAGCAGTAACTTTTTTAGTACGGCGGCTTTACGTTCTTTAAAATAAAGTGGCACATAGGCTTCATTTCGCTCTCTCTGAATTTTATTGATGCGATTGCGCTAACCGAACCACTAGACTGACACAGAGGGTTATTGTGGGGGTAATATCCTGGCTCAGCTCAGGGAACTAACTCCACACCAAACACTAAATCTCATCATCATATAACACGACTTACGACAAACCTAATCACCTGCGTCTTAGAATAGCATTTATAGTAACTCACGAAACTAAAATCAACACTTTAATCATTAAAAGCTAATCAAAAAGTCTACTTAAAGCTATCTCTAAAACTATCATAAACATTTTTCATGGGAGGCGAGGGACGAGTATCAAGACTGCTTGAAAAGATATTATAATACTTTGAAAAACGATTTTTATCTCTTCTAAAATCCCAAGTCCAATTATTTTTATAAGGTATCACACCACTATCTACACGATTTTTAAAAGTCCTTGACAAAATACTTTCAAACATATAATTATTAATTATTTTAACAAAGTTTCTAATGACCTCTGAAACATCTTGCAGACCATCTATAGTTAAATAAAGCGGTTTTTCCAATATATCTTTATGGGAGTCTAAACCAAGTTTAATAGCATTTTTTGTTCCAAGCTTTCCAAATCTGTGTACACAACAATGTCTCATCTCACATATTTTTTGGTAATCTAAGAAAGACTTTTCAACTTCAGATGGACAATTACCTTTAATACCCGCAAAATCTTTTAATGCTTGTTTAACATTATAAGAACTAGAAAAAGAGTACTCCTCAAGCAAAGCTTCAGCTAATATTTCAGGCTTATGATTAAGAGCAGCTCCATAAGTAACATTTAGAGGCTCAACTAGTTTTCTAGAGTATTCGTCCACATTCACTAAGTGCCTAAAAACAGCTCTAAAGTAGCTTTCAACTGCCGACATATAACCAAGAAGAACCAACGTACCCATTTCACGACTCAAATGGTTCAAAGGCAAATAAATAGTGTTTATTTTATTAGTATTATCTATAAATTGATCGACTGGGCTCATATCCTGGTCAACATAAGTTGCATCAAACATAGCAGTAGTTTCAACGCTCTGCTGAGATGTCTGAACTACTGTAATAGAGCGAAAAAGACTTTGTTCTATAGCCATGGAAAGATAACCCTGTAATCAAGATAAAAAATCATCAACAAAACTTATAACAAGCTCTATCATTTTACTTGCGCGAACAGTTCCAACCCTATGAATTTTGCGTAACTCAGTTCCTGGGTCGCGTATAGCTAATAAATCACCAATTGTTTGAACTCTTTCAAGCTTTGATACTTTTTCTTTTTGCCAAGCAGTTAAGCCAGGCACACTATTCAGGGGTAAAGACATGCACTTAGTAAATGTTGAGTCATCTAACAATTGACTACCACAGTTATGACAAAACTTCTGTTGGTCTGTTAACCTTGGTGTATCGCATACTCTACATGGAGGAAGATCTATTCGTAAACCTTCCAAAATCTCACGGTCAGCAAGCTTAGAAACACTTCTTCTGAGCGGATGCTTTGCAGATTTTAAGCCTATTGTTTTTAAAGTTAGGCTTGCTGAGGAACTACGACTTCCTCCACTAAGTGCACGTAAAGATATTAGTGCCGCCAAGTGAGGAGTATAGCGTCGGTAAATTCTATCTTCTCCATGCGATACACTTGGATTTTCATACAACATTCCCGCTTCTATTAGAAGATTAAACATTCTATCTACTAATGGTTGCGCTGCTATCTCTACTCCTGGAACACCTAGCATTAACTGCTTTTCATTTTTCTCGATAGATTTAGCATTAAAATCTTTAAGATCGTGAATCATTGAGTCAAAAATCTGCATACCAGCCTTTATTAAAGTTTCAAACCTAGGCACTTTAATAGACATGGACTCATATTCGTATTTTCTAGAATTGTAATGTGACTCAATGACTTTATTTGCTAACTGATGAGGTCTTCCTTTACCATGCTCATACTCTCTTAGCATAGTAAGGTACGCTCGCGGCACTCCAAAAGCAGCATATCTTAACAAGAAGTCAACGTCTTGATTTATATCTAAGACTGGAAATCTTTGCTTTGATATCGCCCCCATTATATCAATATAACTAGGATCATTTACAGAAAGCCAGACGTTAACTTTCTCTGCCTCATGATCAGCGTGAAACTTGGCACCATAATCTGTGGCGGGGTATACTGAAGCCTTAGGAGAAATTTTTTGTGTTCTCAATACTCGTACCACATCAAAAAACTCTGTCAAGTACTCAGGGGTAAGCGTTAAAGC
>NZ_JAMZBC010000192.1 GCF_024158715.1 Halomonas sp. 707D7
GCCTTCTACCAGGGCCAGGCGCAGATTCCCGAA
The DNA here is from genome assembly GCF_024158715.1 of Halomonas sp. 707D7. GTDB lineage: Bacteria > Pseudomonadota > Gammaproteobacteria > Pseudomonadales > Halomonadaceae > Vreelandella. The sequence continues at coordinate 34 of NZ_JAMZBC010000192.1, forward strand.
CGCGGCCCCACTGCCGCCTTGACCATGGCCGGCACCGTCGGCGGCTGGCAGGAAGCACTCGACGTGGCAAGCGACTGGGGCAGCGCCCTGCCCCTGTCCACCCTGCTCGGCGACGCCATTCGCCACGGCGAACAGGGCATTGCCGTGTCGCGAAGCCAGGAAGCGCTGACGCGCCAGCATCTCGAGCGCCTGTCCCAGAGCCCCGGCTTCGGCGAGGCCTTTCTGCCCGAGGGCGAGGTGCCCCGCGAAGGCGCGCGGCTTCGCCAGCCCCGGCTTGCGGCCACGCTGAAACGCCTGGCCGAGGCGGGGCTCGACGACTTCTATCGCGGCGAACTGGCCCAAAGCATGGCGCGAGATTTGGAGGCGCTGGGAAGCCCCCTGCGCCTCGAGGACTTCAACGCCTACCGCGCCCAGCGCGTCACGCCGCTCGAGGTCGCCCTGAAGGGCGCCACGCTTTACAACCTGCCCGCTCCCACCCAGGGCATGGCGTCCTTGATGATCCTGGCACTCTACGAGCGCCTGGGCGTAAGCGATGGCGAAGGCTTCGCGCACCTGCACGGGCTGGTGGAATCCACCAAGCGCGCCTTTTTGCTGCGCGATCGCTACGTCACCGACCCGGGGCGCCTCGATATCGACCTGCAGTCGCTTTTGAGCGCCGAGAACCTCGACCGCGAGGCCGCCGAGATCGATCCCGAGCGCGCCCTGGCCTGGCCGCATACGCCGGCGCCCGGCGACACCATCTGGATGGGCACGGTGGATGCCGAAGGGCGTTCGGTGAGCTTCATCCAGAGCATCTACTGGGAGTTCGGCAGCGGCGTGGTGCTGCCGGAAAGCGGCGTGCTGTGGCAAAACCGCGGCATCAGCTTCTCGCTGGACGAGAACGACCTGCGCGGACTCGCGCCGGGGCGCAAGCCGTTTCACACCCTGAACCCGGCGCTGGCGCGCTTCGACGATGGCCGCAGCATGGTGTACGGCACCATGGGCGGCGAAGGCCAGCCGCAGACCCAGGCGGCGCTCTTCTCGCGCTACGCCTTTCATCACATGCCGCTGCAGCAGGCCGTGGCTGCGCCGCGCTGGCTGCTCGGGCGCACCTGGGGCGAGGAGAGCACCAACCTGAAGCTCGAATCACGCGTCGCCCCGGAGGTGGTGGAGCGCCTGCGCGCGGCCGGCCACGACGTGGAAGTGCTCGCAAGCTCCTACAGCGACACCATGGGCCATGCCGGCGCCATCGTGCACCACCCGGACGGGTTGATCGAAAGCGCCCACGACCCGCGCAGCGACGGCGGCGCGGCCAGCGTTTGAGCGCACCCAGGGTTATGGCCTAGACTGAACCCATACCACAAGTGAAGGTCCGATATACGCCTTGCCCGTTGACGAGCAAGGCGTTTTTCTCCCCGCCGATCAGGAGGCGCCCATGGCCAAGATCGATAAAACGCCGGCGCAGTGGCGCAGCGAGCTGAGCGCCGAGCAGTACCACGTCACCCGCGAAAAAGGCACCGAGCGTCCGTTCACCGGCGACTACCAGGTGCGCGACGAGCAAGGCATCTACCACTGCGTCTGCTGCCACGCGCCGCTGTTCGAGAACGAGCACAAGTTCGAGGCGGGCTGCGGCTGGCCGAGCTTCGATCGCCCGCTGGGCAAGCGCAGCGTGGAGGAGCACCGCGACCAGAGCCACGGCATGGAGCGCACGGAAGTCGTCTGCTCCCACTGCGACGCCCACCTGGGCCACGTCTTCCCGGACGGACCGCCGGAGACCACCGGGCTTCGCTACTGCATCAATTCGGTGGCGCTGGAGTTCCACCCGGACGAGTGACCGCGCCCGACCCGACGGGCCGCCGTTCTGATAGAATGGCGGCCCGTTTTTTTGTGCCTCACTTTGAGCCCTAGGAGAGTTCCATGCTCGGCTGGTTTCCCGGACACATGAACAAGGCCCGCCGCCAGATCAAGGAGGCGCTGCCGGAAATCGACGTGGTCATCGAGGTGATCGATGCACGCCTGCCCTACTCCAGCGCCAACCCGATGCTGGCCGAGCTGACCCGTCACAAGCCGGTGCTCAAGATATTGACCCGCGCGGACCTGGCGGACCCCGAGCGCACCCGGGAGTGGGTCGCCCACTTCGACGCTCAGCAAGACACCCGGGCGCTTGCGGTCACTACCACCCAGAGCCGCGAGCTCAAGAAGATTCCCAGGCTCTGCCACGAGCTCGCCGGCGCCGTGCGCGCGGATCGCGACGTGCGGGTGATGGTGATGGGCATCCCCAACGTGGGCAAGTCCACGCTGATCAACGGCCTGGCCGGGCGCAAGATCGCCAAGACCGGCAACGAGCCCGCCGTCACCAAGCGCCAGCAGAAGGTGCGCATCGACGGGCGCGTGGCATTGATCGACACCCCCGGAGTGCTGTGGCCGAAGATCGAGGATCAGGCCAGCGCCTACCGGCTGGCAGCGAGCGGTGCCATCCGCGATACCGCCATCGAGTACGTGGACGTGGCGATCGTCGCCAGCGCCGAACTCGCCAAGCGCTACCCCGACGCGCTCAGCGCCCGCTACAAGCTCAAGGAACTGCCGCCTTACGAGGCGCCCGACACCGCCCAGGAGATCGACGCCGACGGCCCCAAGCGCCCGGATTTTCTCGCCCTGGCAGGCTTCGACGGCCACGCGATCCTCAAGGAGATCGCCGCGCGGCGCGGCGGGCTGCGTGCCGGCGGCGAGGTCGACTGGCACCGCGGCGCCGAGGTGCTGCTGCACGAGCTGCGCGATGGCAAGCTCGGCCGCATCACCCTGGAAACCCCGGCGGACATCCCGCCGCCGCCGGCGCCCGACGACGCGGACAATGATCAAGACAGCGCCTTGAATGGCGCGCATAATGGCCAGTGACCCCAACCATCAAGGTACTGTCGGACACCCCATGGATACGCCAACGCCCACCGAGCCACAGCCTCTCAAGAAATCGCACAAGCTGCACAACGTCTGCTACGACATCCGCGGTCCCGTTCTCGACCACGCCAAGCGCCTGGAAGAGGAAGGCCAGCGGGTTCTGAAGCTCAACATCGGCAACCCCGCCCCCTTCGGGTTCGAGGCGCCGGAAGAGATCCTTCAGGACGTGATGCGCAACCTGCCCACCGCCCAGGGCTACTGCGACTCCAAGGGGCTCTACTCGGCGCGCAAGGCGATCATGCAGGAGTGCCAGCGCAAGGAAATCCCCGGCGTCGGCATCGAGGACATCTACATCGGCAACGGCGTCTCCGAGCTGATCGTGATGGCCATGCAGGCGCTGCTCAACGACGGCGACGAAGTGCTGATCCCGGCGCCGGACTACCCGCTGTGGACCGCCGCCGCGCACCTCTCCGGCGGCCATGGCGTGCACTATCTTTGCGACGAGCAGGCCGGCTGGGCGCCGGACATCGACGACATTCGCGCCAAGGTGACGAGCCGCACCCGGGCGATCGTGCTGATCAACCCCAACAATCCCACCGGGGCGGTCTACCCGCCGGACGTGGTCAAGGCGGTGCTGAAGGTCGCCCAGGAGCACCACCTGGTGGTCTTTTCCGACGAGATCTACGACAAGATCCTTTTCGACGGCGTCACCCATACGGCGACCGGGGCACTGGCCGACGACGACCAGCTGGTCATCACCATGAACGGGCTCTCCAAGAGCTACCGCTGCGCCGGCTTTCGCTCCGGCTGGATGACCATCTCGGGGACGCTCGCCAAGCAGCGCGCCAAGGACTTCATCCAGGGGCTGACCATGCTCGCCTCGATGCGCCTGTGTGCCAACGTGCCGGCCCAGCACGCCATCCAGACCGCGCTCGGCGGCTACCAGTCGATCAACGACCTGATCCTGCCCGGCGGGCGGCTGCTGGCCCAGCGCGACATTACCGTGGAAAAGCTCAACGCCATTCCTGGCGTATCATGCGTGACGCCCAAGGGAGCGCTCTACGCCTTCCCGCGTCTCGATCCCAAGGTATACAACATCAAGGACGACCAGCAGCTGGTGCTCGACCTGCTGCTGCAGGAGAAGATCCTGCTGGTCCAGGGCAGCGCCTTCAACTGGCCGGCGCCGGATCACGTGCGCATCGTCACCCTGCCCTGGGCGGACCAGCTGGGCGATGCACTCGACCGCTTCGCCAACTTCCTGTCGCGCTATCGTCAGTGACAGTGAACCCGGCGGGCCGCGCAGGCATCTAAACCGACAACAGACCGATGATAGCCACCTTTCAAGGACCTTAGAGGGAGATACATACATGATGCGCATTCTGCTGTTTCTGGCCACCAACCTGGCGGTGGTGCTGGTGGCGAGCTTCACGCTGCGCCTTTTCGGCGTGGAGGGCTACCTGCGAAGCCAGGGCATCAACTTCACGGGGCTTCTGATCTTCTGCTTCATCATCGGCATGGCGGGCTCCTTGATCTCGCTTCTGATGTCGAAGTGGCTGGCCAAGCGCTCCACCGGCACCGTGCTGATCGAGTCGCCCTCCAACTCGACCGAGCAGTGGCTAGTGGACACCGTGGCCGAGCTCTCCCGCGAGGCCGGTATCAAGACGCCGGAAGTGGGCATCTTCCCCGCCCAGCAGTCCAACGCCTTCGCCACCGGCTGGAACAAGGATGCCGCCCTGGTGGCGGTGTCGGCGGGGCTTCTGAACCGCATGCGCCCGGACGAGGTGCGCGCGGTGCTGGCCCACGAGATCGGCCACGTGGCCAATGGCGACATGGTGACGCTGGCCTTGATCCAGGGCGTGGTGAACACCTTCGTGATGTTCTTCGCCCGCGTGGTGGCGCAACTGCTCGACGGCTTCATGAAGAGCCGCGGCAGCGAAGGCGGGCTCGGCTTCATGGGCTACTTCGCGGTGGTCATGGTGGCGGAGATCGTCTTCGGCATCGTCGCTTCGGCCATCGTCGCCTGGTTCTCGCGCTTTCGTGAATACCGCGCGGACGAGGCCGGCGCCCGCCTTGCCGGCACCGGCGCCATGGTCAACGCGCTCGAACGCCTGAAGGTCGAAACCGAAATGCCGGACCAGATGCCGGACACCCTGCGCGCCATGGCGATCACCAAGGGCCAGACCCGGTCGTTCATGGAGAAGCTGTTCGCCAGCCATCCGCCGCTGGACGAGCGCATCCGCGCCCTCAAGGAAGCTGCCTACCGCCAGTAGACGCGCCCGGCGCTGAGCACTGCAAGACGGGGGAGCCGAAACGTATCGTTCGGCTCCCCCGTCTTTTTTTAGGGCCAACACCGGTGGTATCGAGCGCCGTTGACCGGCACCTTGCCAGGCTTCGCCGCCCTACTCCTCGGGCATCGAACCTACATCCGGCAAATAGGCCGCGCAAACGCGCCCGCGCCCGGTGGCCTTGGCCAGGTAGAGCAGCCGGTCGGCGGCGGTGATCAGCGCCGTGGCGTCACAGTCAAGGCGCGTACGGGCGCTGGCGACGCCCAGGCTGATGGTGATGACCGGTGCCACGTCGGATTTGGCGTTGGCCAGCCCCAGCGCCCTCACCGCTCTTTCGAGCTCGTCGGCCTTGCGCGCGGCGTCATCGAGCTCGGTTTCCGGCAGCAGGCAGACGAACTCCTCCCCTCCGTAGCGAGC
>NZ_JAMZBC010000193.1 GCF_024158715.1 Halomonas sp. 707D7
GCGCAGCCGCGGGCGGCGGCGCAGCAGCGCCTTGATGGCCTGCTCGTCGTCGTGCTCCAGGGCCTCGCGCACCAGCGCCGTCTCCACCTGCTCTCCCAGGGTGCTGCGTACCACCTGCTCAAAAGGCGCGCGCTCACCGCTTGCGCGGTACTCGGCGCCCGCGTGCTTGAGCGTCTCGAGGCGCTCGGCCTGGTCGCGCGAGAGCCGCTTGTGGTTATCGAAATTGATCGCATAGTTCACCGCGTAGAGCTGGTAGAGCGTCGCGGTGACGCCAACGAAGATCAGAACGTAGATGAGAGCGCTGAGCATGGGCGAACCTGCTGGTGGGTGGACGTTGAAACGCTAAGACGACCTAGAGTACTAAAGGTATGCCGTATATGTAGCAGATATGCGCTTATGGTCGCATGCGGCATGAAAGCGCAGGCGAGCTGGGCTACCATAGCCGCCTCGCGCAGCGGGGGCAGAACAACAAGCCGCCCCCGCACATATGGCTCACAAGGAGCACTTCATGCCCTCTCAAGACTCCGCATCCCTTGGCGATGCGCCTTCCCGGTCCACCTACGCCAAATACCTCGCCGCCCTCGGCCCTGGCTTTCTGTTCGCGGGCGCGGCGATCGGCACCTCTCACGTGGTGCAGTCCACCCGCGCCGGAGCGGAGTATGGCACGGGGCTTCTGGGCTTCATCCTGCTCGCGGTGCTGCTGAAGTATCCGTCGTTCCTGTTCGGGCCCTTCTACGTCAGCGTGACCGGCCAGTCGCTGGTCGAGGGATATCGCCAGACCTTCGGCCGCTCGGTGGTCGCGCTGTTCGCGCTGGTGCAGATCCCGGTGACGGCGATCATCATCGCGGCGATCGCCATCACCACCGCCGGACTTGCCGGCAGTCTCGTTTCGCTTGCGCTCTCTCCGCCCACGGTGGCGGTGATCCTCATCGCGCTGTGCGGCGTGCTCACCGTCGCCGGCGGCTACCGGCTGCTGGACTGGGTGAACAAGGTGTTCGTGGTGATCCTGAGCGTGACCACGCTGTTCGCCGCCCTGGCGGCGCTGCCGCTGGTGGACTGGTCGTTCTACCCGTCGACGGCGATTTCGCCGCTCTGGAGCGTGACCACCTTCGTGACCCTGGTGGCGGTGCTCGGCCTGATGCCTTCCGACATCACCCTGGCCATCATGAACTCGCTGTGGTCCGAGGCGCGCAACAAGACCCAGGGACGGCGCAGCGACACCGCCGCCGAGAAGATCGACTTCAACATCGGCTACATCGGCGCGGCGGTACTGGCGGCTTGCTTCGTGATCATGGGCGCCGGCGTGATGCACAGCCAGGGCGTGAGCCCCGCCGACGGCGCGGTGGGCTTTGCAAGCCAGGTGATCAGCCTCTACACCTCGACACTTGGCGAGTGGAGCGGCGTGGTGGTGGGCATCTCCGCCTTCACGGTGATGCTCACTACCCTGCTCACCGTGCTCGACGGCTTCCCGCGCATGATCAGCGCCTCCTGGTACACCTTCATTCGCCCGGCGGACGCGGCGAACGAGTCGCGCACCCTGGAAGGCAGCCCGGCGTTTCTGGTTTCGCTGGTCGGGCTGTCGCTGCTGGCGGTGGTGATCCTCTACACCCTGATGGGCAACTTCCGCCTGTTCATGGACTTCGTGATGGTGGTGGCGTTTCTGTTGAGCCCGATCCTCGCCGCGCTCAACCACTTCACCGCCAACGGCCGCACCGTGCCCGTCGCCCTGCGCCCCTCGAAACTGATCAACGCCTGGAGCTGGCTGGCGATCGCCACGCTGACGCTCCTGTCGATCGGCTACGTCGTCGTGCAATTCATCATGTGATCGACCGGGCGGTCACGCCAGCGGGCCGCCCCGGATCGTCTTCTCGATCCCCGCACGCACGCCGACACCCTGCTCGCGGCCAAGCTCCTCGTACCAGGCTTGGGTCTCGGCGGCGTTCTCGCCGTGAATCATCGCCGCCCGCGAGCGTGCTCGTCTGACGATCTCGCCGACCCGCTTGACGCGCGCCTCGTCGTAGCGCGCCAGCGCCCGAGCCAGGGCCGCGTCGGGCTCGGCCTGTTCGGCAAGCGCGCTCGTCAGCGCCTCGGCCAGTACCCAGGCATCCTCCATCGCCTGGCAGCCGCCCTGGCCGAGATCCGGCGCCATGGCGTGGGCGGCGTCGCCCAGCAGCGCCACGCGGGTATCGGTGAGCCGCGAGAGCGGTTCGATGTCGTGGATCTCGACCCGCGCCATGCGCGCGGGGTCGAAACGCTCGATCAGCGCCTGCACCGGGGCGCTCCAACCGGCGAAGTGCTCTTTCAACTCGTCGCGATAGCGGGCCGGGGCGCTGGGCGTGCCCGCCGGCAGCGGCACGTCGAAGAAGCAGTAGAACTCCTGCTCGCCGGCGTCGTTGCCTCCCACTCCCATGGGCATCAGCGAGACGCGCTTGCCTTCGCCCACATACTGGTCCCAGCTCTCGAGCGGGGCGAGCGCCGCGTCGGCCGTCACGCGCACGTTCCAGTTCACGTAGCCCACGTACTGGCGCTCGACGCGCCGGCCGACGAGCGTGTCGCGAAGCTTCGAGTGAGTGCCGTCGGCCACCACCAGCAGATCCGCCTCGACGCGCTCCCCATCCTCGAAGGTGGCGACGACCTTGTCGATCCCTGTGGTGTAGTCCACGCAGTGGCGCCCAAGATGAATGTGCTCGGCGCCGACGGCGTCGAACAGCGTCTGCTGCAGCGCGGCGCGGGAGATCGGACAGGCGCGCTGGTTCACCGCCTCATAAAGCGGGACGAGCGAAAAATCGCTCAGCGGCTGCCCGTCACGGCTCAGGTAGCGCATCCGCGTCATCTCGCCGCTCACGCGCTCGATGGTGGTGCCCAGCCCCAGCGCGTGCATCACTTTGACGCCATTGGGCCACAGCGAAATGGCCGCGCCCACCGGGCGCATCACCTCGACACGCTCGAAGACCTTCACCCGGTGCCCTCGGGCCTTCAGCGCCAGGGCGGCGCTCAACCCGCCCATGCCCGCGCCGATCACGACGATATCCAGCGCCATAGCGCCTCCTCACTGGTGAATGATGATCAAAAGGGCCGCTTCGAGACTACCGCATCCCGGGCGGCTACGTCTCGAACCGCCACGTCTCTGGATCAAGCAAGATGGAGGCCAGTCAGCCCGTTGCACGCACGGTGTCGGCAAAGGCCCGCAGCTCCGCGTGCAGCCAGGCGATGGCGGGCTCCTTGGCGTAGAGCTCGTGCTGGGCCAGCGTCATGGTCAGCGCCCCGAGCTCCACCGGCGCCTCGACGAGACGCACCGGCAGCAGCGAGATGAAGCGCTCGGCCATGCGCCGGGGCAGCGTCATGATCGCTCCGGTCAGCGCCACCACCCGGGCGGCGGCGAGATAGTTGAGGTTTTGCGAGATCACCCGCCGCCCCAGGCCGTGCTGCTCCAGGCAGTGGTCGATGGGGGTCGGCCCCAGCCCGCTGATGTCGGCAAGCTCCACGTGGCTTGCCTGGGCGAACGCGGCAAGGCTCAGGCGCGCGCCGATGTCGGGGTTGTCGAGGGCTGCCAGGCACACCCACGCCTCGTCGAGCCAGGCGGTCTTCACCACCCCGCCGGGCAGGGCGATACGGCTGTCGACGCCCACCACCATATCCACCTGACGACTCTCCAGCGCGTTGCTCAGCACCTCCGGGGTGATCAGCTCGATGGCGAAGCTGATGCCCGGCGCCTTGGCCAGCAGCCGGCTCAGGAACGCCGGGTACATCACCTCCTCGAAATAGTCCGTGGTGGCCAGGGTGAAGCGCCGCGTGCTGGTGAGCGGCGCGAAGGAGGCCGGGGGCGTCAGCCCCTCCTGCAGCACGGCGAGCGCCTGCTGCACCACCGGCAGCAGCGCCTGGGCGCGGGGGGTGGGCTGCATGCCCTGCTCGGTGCGTACCAGCAGCGGGTCGTCGAGGGCCTCGCGCAGGCGCTTCAGGGCGTGACTGATCGCGGGCTGGCTCACATGGAGCTTATCGGCGGCGCGGGTGACGTGACGCTCGTGCATCAGCGTCACGAACACCAGCAGCAAGTTGAGATCGAACTGACGCAGTAGACGCATGCCCGCCACCATTCATGAAGTGAATGAATAGATTCTAAACATTCATTTCATTCATCGCTGCAAAACTTTTATCGTCGCGCTCTCGTCGCTTTTCCACCTTGCGCCCCAGGAGATCACCGCCGGTGACCCACTCTACCCCGCTCACCTCACCCACCATGCCAAGCCTCTTTGGCGATGTCATCACGAGCTTCATGAACGTGCCCCGGGCGTTTGATCCCAGGTCGACGCAGGCGGACGTGGTGGTCAGCGGCGTACCTTTTGATCTGGCCTGTTCGGGGCGTGCGGGCACGCGCATGGGGCCGAACGCCATTCGCCAGGCCACGGCAAACCTGATCTGGGAAGGCAAGCGCTGGCCCTGGGATTTCGCCCTGGAAGAGCGCTTGAAAGTCGTGGATGCGGGCAACCTGGACTACGCCTACGGCGAACCCGAAAGCCTGGTGGACAATCTGGAGAGCCACGCCGGGCGCTGGCTCGCCGCCGGCAAGAAGATGCTCACGCTCGGCGGCGATCACTACATCAGCCTGCCGCTGCTGCGTGCCCATGCCCGCGAGCACGGCCCGCTGGCGCTGATCCACTTCGATGCCCATACCGACACCTACGAGCAGGGCACGCGCTTCGATCACGGCACCATCTTCCATCACGCGCTGAAAGAGGGCCTGGTGGTGCCGGAGCACTCGCTGCAGATCGGCATCCGGACAAGCTATGATCGCCACAACCACCCTTATGAAGTGCTGGACGCCGACTGGGTCAACGACCACGGACCGAAAGCCGTGCTCGAGAAGATACGCGCTCGCGTCGGCCACCACCCGGCCTACGTGACCCTCGACATCGACGGCCTCGACCCGGCCTTCGCCCCGGGCACCGGCACCCCGGTGTGCGGCGGCATGAGTACCGACCTGCTGCTGAAAGTGATTCGAGGCCTGGTCGGCATGGAGCTCGTCGGCATGGACCTGGTCGAGGTCAACCCGGCCTATGATCACGGCGACATCACCTCACTCGCCGCGGCGACCCTGGGGCTCGAGTTTCTTTACGTGCTGGCGGCGGGCAAGGCTCGCTGACACGTCTTTGATCGATACAAGAAACCACGACGAAAACGTCGTGGTTTTTTTCGTTTTAAGCATCGCTGAAAGGTTGTCTGTGCCATTCGCGCGCAAGCACAGGGCGAGACGCGATATACAGCGGGAAAGGGGGCGATTACTGTAAACCCTATACCGTGAAGGAGATCGCCCATGAATGCCTGTGACCTGAGCGCCTTTGATGCGCGCCGTTTGATGAGTTCCAAGAAGCTCTCCGCCGTGGAGCTGACCGAGAGCTGCCTGGCCCGTATCGAGGCAGTCAATCCCGCCGTCAACGCCCTGGTGGCCCAGGACCTCGACGCCTGGCGCCAGGGCGCGAAGAACGCCCAGCGCGCCATCGACCGGGGCGAGCCTCTTGGCCCGCTGCACGGCCTGCCGCTGTGCGTGAAGGACATGGTGGACGTGGCGGGGCTTCCCACCACCTTCGGTAGCCAAATC
>NZ_JAMZBC010000194.1 GCF_024158715.1 Halomonas sp. 707D7
CTGGGTGGGTCGCCCGCGGATCAAGTTGAGAAACTTCTGCTGGGCAGTGGTGGCCAGGTAGCGGGCCATGGCGTCGCTCTCGGCGGCGATCACCGGCAAACCGACCATGGCGTAGGGTTTGGAGAGCACGCTCGAGGGACGGAAGTTGTCGCGGTAGAGGCGCAGCGCCTCGTACAGGTAGCCCGGCGCGAACTGGGCGGCGAAGGCGAAGGGCAGCCCCAGGCGCGCGGCGAGCTGGGCGCTGTAGCCGCTCGAGCCCAGAAGCCACAGCGGCACCTTGGTGCCCTGCCCGGGCACCGCCTTGACCTGCTGATCGGGCGTTTCATCGCCCAGGTAGCGGGTCAGTTCCTCGAGCTGGGCCGGAAAGTCGTCGACCCCGGCGTGGGCGCTTCGGCGCATGGCACGCATGGTGGCGCCGTCGGAGCCCGGCGCGCGTCCAAGCCCCAGGTCGATGCGACCCGGATAAAGGGTTTCGAGCGTACCGAACTGCTCGGCGATGACCAAGGGCGGGTGGTTGGGCAGCATGATGCCGCCGCTGCCTACCCGGATGGTCGAGGTGTGGCCGGCCACGTGGCCGATCAGCACGGAGGTGGCGGCGCTGGCGATCCCGGCGATGTTGTGGTGCTCGGCGAGCCAGTAGCGGGTATAGCCCAGCCGCTCGGCGTGCCGGGCGAGCGTCACGCAGTTGTCGAAGGTTTCCCCGGCGCTGCCGCCTTCGCGAATGGGGGCAAGATCCAGCACCGAAAGGGCGGTGTCGGCGAGTTGGCTCATGAGTCACCTGCAGGTCAGTGAAAGGCGGCCAAGCGAGCGCGGAAGCGACGAACTCGTTAGCCACATATCCATATCACCGTGTTATGCGGGCGAAGGGCATTCAAAACAAGCCCCGGCCACACGACCGGGGCGTGGGATCGTCACTCACGCGGCGGCGTCGGGCGGATCAGGATCTCGTTGACATCGACGTGGGCCGGCTGATCGAGGGCGTAGATCACCGCGCCCGCGATATCCTTGTCCTCCAGGGCGTACTCCGGCGGCTCGTCGAAAAATGGCGTGTCGACCATGCCGGGTTCGATCAGCGTGACGCGCACGCCAGTGCCACGAAGTTCCTCGCGCAGATTGTAGCCGATGCCGGTCACCGCCCATTTGGTGGCGCCATACATCGAGCCGGGAATGGTCGAGCGCCCCGCGGCGGAGCCCGTCAAGAGCACATGGCCCGCCGAGCGCTTGAGCGCGGGCAGGCAGGCTTGGAGGGTCAGCCCCACGCCATACACGTTGGTCAGGATCATCTCGCGCCAGGTCTCGTGGTCGGCGCCGCTGAACCCGCCGGCGGTGCCGCCCCGCCCGGCGTTGGCGAACACGCCATCGAGGCGGCCGAAGGTCTCCAGCACGTGGTCGACCATGGCACGCTGCTGCGCCATGTCGGTGACATCGAGTTCGACGGTCAGCACGTTGTCGGTGCCGAGTTCGTGGGCGAGGGCGGCGAGCTTGTCCGCCGAGCGCGCGGCGAGTACCAGCTTGTAGCCTTCGCGGGCGGCGGCACGGGCGGTGGCAGCGCCGATGCCGCTCGAGGCACCGGTGATCAGCAATACTCTCTCTTGCATGAACAGCACTCCTTGCCATTTGTTAAGGGGAAGCTTAAGAATGGCCAACCCCGGGTAATGTTGCAAACCCGGCGCGATTCAGCGCTCCTGGCGGGCCAGCATGCTCGAGAGATCGAGAATCGACTGGGCCATGCTGGCCATGCTCTTGCTCTGGTCCATCGAGGTCTTGCGCAGAAAGCGGTAGGCCTGCTCCTCGCTCATCGACTGGTGGGCCATGATCAACCCCTTGGCCCGTTCGATCAGCTTGCGCTCGCGAAGCGTCTTGCGCGTGTTCTCGAGCTCGTCGCTCAAACTCTGCAGGCGGCTCGACTGGGCGTGGGTGAGCTCGATCAGCGAGCGACCCAGCGGCGAAGTGAACGCACTTTCGGTCAGCTCGCCGAGTCCCGCGGCGCCGCCCAGGCCCAGAAGCTGCTCGCCGGGCGCGCAGGAAAGAGCGGGCGAGGAGAGTGTGGGCTTGCTGGCCTGCTCCAGCGCCGCATGGGCCTTGGCGATCTTGTCATGGCAAAGCCGGGTCAGCTCGTCGATCGCGCCGTCTTCCACCACCTTCAGCCGGTCGATGCGGTTAGTGGTGAGCTCGTACCAGGTCTCGCTCAGGCGGGCGCGGTCGTGCGCCGGGGCCTCGCTCGCACGACCCGCGCTTTCGCGCAGCGCCTCGATGTGCGCTTGGGTCTGTCGCGACAGGGCGTCTTGCCAGGCGGCGCGCGAGGCGTCGCCGGCGAACTCCATGAAGGTATCGAAACAGCGCGCCTGATCATGAATCAACTGCTCGAAGAGCTGGCGGTGCGCGTCGTCGAACCGGCCCTGGGTGAAGCCAAAGGCGCCGCAGGCGCGCTCCTGGCCGGCCAGTTCCTTGCCTTGCATCAGATGGAAGATGGCCACCAGCGCCCGGGTAATGTCATGATCCGCCGAGGTATTCGTCGTCTCGAACACGATGGCGAGCAGCCCGCTGATCAACTGGTTGAAGGCATGGGTGGCCGCATCCGCCGACAGCGACAGGGTAGCGACGGCAGTGCGCAGCCTGGGTAGATCGTCGAGCGCCAGCCATACCGTGGCGATGCGACGCAGAAGGTGTGACGTGGCCTGCGGGCGCGCCTCTTCGACCAGGGTCTCCAGGCGATGGCGCATCAGCGTGCCGGCCTGCTGGCTGGCGATCACGAACGCCTCGCGCCGGTCGGCGAACTGCCGGCCCTGCGAGCCGAGATAGAGGGTCGAAGCCCCCCGTTCGCGCTGCAGCACGTGGATGAAACGACTGATATCCCCCACCAGGTTGGCGGTGACGGCCAGATGGCGCAGGTTGTCGATATCGAGGCGCAGTGCCCTCAATAAAAGCGGGTGGCCCGAAGACATGGTGACTTCCCTCGAAGGCCCGGCGCCGCGGGGACGCGCCGGGGAGTATCGGTTCAGCGCAGCGACAGCGCCCCCGCGCCGGTATGTTGGTTTGCGGCCTCTTCGTAGGCTTTTGCCTCTTCGGCTTCCGTGGCGTCGCTGAAGCGCACCACCAGCACGCTGGCCGCCAGTGCCAGCACACACAGCCCGAGATAGAAAAGGCCCTGCTGGTAGGTGAGGCCTTCGTTTCTGAACAGGAATGCCGCCAGTACCGCGCCGACGTTGCCACCGGCGCCGACGATGCCCGCCACGGCTCCCAGCGCCTTCTTGTTGATGAACGGCACCACGCCGAAGGTCGCGCCCTCGGCCATCTGCACGAACAGGCTGAAGACCAGCATGATGCCGATGGCAAGGCTCAGCACGTGCATCTGCGAGAAGGCGATCAGCGCGATACCCTCGCACACCAGGGCGATGAACAGCCACCGCACCCGGCCCTTGAGCCCGTGCTGGGCGGCGAAGAGGTCCGAGAAGACTCCGCCCAGGGTACGCGCGAAGACGTTCATCAGCCCGAAGAGCCCGGCGATCAGTCCGGCAGTGGCCAGGGTCAAGTCGAAACGGTCGAAGAAGTAGATGGCGGCGATGTTGTTGATGGTCAGCTCCACCCCGAAGCACAGCCCGTAGACGACGAACAGCGCCCAGACGCGAATGTCCCGGGCGGCGGCGAGAAAGCTTCCGAGCGCACCGTACTCGCCGGCGGCCGGCGGCAGCTCGCCACGCCGGCGAAGGTCGGCGAAATTGCCGTCCGGCGCATCCTGGGTGAACAGCCAGTAGCCGATGCCGGTACAAAAGAGCACCACGCCCGGCACCAGCATGGCCAGGCGCCAGCCCAGGGTTTCGCTTGCGCCCAGCATGAGAAGGCCCGACAGGATCAGCGGCATGAGTATCTGGGTGGTGCCGCCGCCCAGGTTTCCCCAGCCGGCGCTGGTAGCGTTGGCGGTGCCCACCACGTTGGGGGCGAACATCACCGAGGTATGGTACTGGGTGATGACGAAGGAGGCGCCGATCGCGCCGATGGCGAGTCTTGCCAGCAAGAAGCTTTCGAAGCTGTCGGCAAGACCGATGCTCATCACCGGGATCGAGCCCAGCACGAGCAGGCCCGAGTAGGTCTTGCGCGGCCCCAGCCGGTCGCAGAGCAGGCCGATCAGAAGGCGCACGATCACGGTGATGGCGACCGAGGCGATGATGGTGTTGCCGATCTGGGTCTGGGTCAGCGCCAGGTCCTCGCGTACCACCACCATCAGCGGGGCGATGCCGAACCAGCCGAAAAAGCAGACGTGAAAGGCGAACCAGGAGAAGTGAAACGCGCGCATCTGCGGCGTCGAGAAACTGAGCAATCGAATACGAGTGGCTTTGTTGCGAATGTCCATGGAGACCTCACCGAGCGCGAACGAGTCGTTGTCGCCGCGTGCGCCTGCACGCAGGTCAACGAGATGATGCCTTCGCCATTGAAGGGCAAGCTCGACGCACTCGTACCCGGGGGCCTGGTCCACGCCTGTCACTGTCGATCGACTACGAAGCAATTACTTCGCCATATGGTCGTTTTCGTTTCGACGACAGCGTTTTAGGTCGTTTCAAGAGCAGCGGGAAGGGGAGTTCCCGGCGGGGATGCATCAAAAGGGGGCGCCTATGCGCGCAGGGCCCTTCGATCGTGCAGGGTCATTCGTTCATGTAGACGGTATCGATGTCGAGCGTTGAACGCTTTCCCAGCGCCTCGAAGTGCTCGTCGAGCCAGCGCTGGGCAGCGGCGCGGCCCAGCTCGAACAGATGGCTCAGAAATGCCCATTCGGCGTTCATCTTGCTCGAGACCGACAGCTCCTCGAGGGCGTGCTCGCCGCTGATGCGATGAAAAAGCGTCTGCTGGTAGCAGTTTTCGATGCCCTGCTCGTCGAGGGCGTGCTGGAGCAGGGCGATCATGCGGATCTCCTTGATCAGCGCGGCGTTGAAGGTGATCTCGTTGAGCCGGTTCATGATCGCCGAGGCAGTGGTGGGCACCGTGTCACGGCTGATGGGGTTGATCTGGACCAGCATGATGTCCCGGGCGCTGCACTCCTCCATCAGCGGGAAGAGCGCCGGGTTGCCCATGTAACCGCCGTCCCAGTAGGCTTCGCCTTCGATCTCCACCGCCTGGAACATGAACGGCAGGCAGGCCGAGGCCATCACTGCGTCCAGGGTCATCTCTTCGCGACGAAACACGCGCTGCTTGCCGGTGCGCACGTTGGTGGCGGCGACGAACAGCTTCAGCCGGTCGCAGCGGCGCACACGCTCGAAGTCGACGTGCTTGTCGACGATGTCGCGCAGCGGATTGACGTTGAAAGGATTGAACTGGTACGGCGAGATCAGCCGACTCATCAGATCCATCGCGATGTAGCCCGGCGACTGATCCAGGCTCCAGTTGCCAGTGAGCATGTCCAGCGGCGAGCGGCGGATCGGGCTTGCCATGCCGGCCAGGCTGACCGCTCGCCGCTGGACATGCTCACTGGCAACTGGAGCCTGGATC
>NZ_JAMZBC010000195.1 GCF_024158715.1 Halomonas sp. 707D7
CGTGATGGTGCCCGCCTTTCCGATCAACGGGCGCACGGTCTACCAGGGGCACCTGTTCGTCGGCGACCGGCTCTTGAACGATAGCGGCATGCAGCACCACCCGCTCACGCCCATGACCGATGCGGACCTGGTACGCGTGCTCTCGCACCAGACCCCCCACCCGGTGGGACTGGTCGACCGGGCCACCCTCGGGCGCGGTGCCGATGCCGCCCGCCGGCGTCTGGCCGAGCTCGCGGATCAGGGCGTGCGTCACGTCGTCTGCGATAGCGTGGACGATGCCGATCTCGAGGTTCTCGCCGAAGCCAGCGTCGATCTCGCGCTGGTGACCGGCGGCTCCGGGCTCGGCCAGGCCCTGCCCGCCCAGTACCGCGCCAAGGGTTGGCTCGACGAGATCGCCACCCCCGGGCGTCTGGCGCCCGCCTCCGGGGCGGCGCTGGTGCTATCGGGCAGCTGCTCCCGGGCGACGCTCGCCCAGGTGGACGACTTCCTGGGCCGTCACCCCGGCGCCGGCTTCGCCCTGGACCCGGACGCCCTGGCTCTGGGCGACGAGCAGTGGGAACAGGCGCTGGCCTTCGCCCTGGATCGTATCGAGCAAGACGCACCGGCGCTGATCTACGCCTCCGCCGACCCGGCGAAGGTCAAGGCCGCCCAGCAAAGGCTCGGCGTCGAGAGGGCGGGAGAGCTGGTGGAGTGCGCACTCAGTCAACTGGCGGTGACGCTGGTCAACGAAGGCGTGGGGCGACTGCTCGTGGCCGGCGGCGAAACCTCCGGGGCGGTGGTGTCGGCGCTCAGGATCTCGGCGCTGCGCATCGGCGAGCAGATCGACCCGGGCGTGCCCTGGACCCAGGCCACCCTCAAGGGCCACACCGCTCCGCTTTCCCTGGCGCTGAAATCGGGTAATTTCGGCGGCGTCGACTTCTTCACCCGCGCTTTCGAGGTATTGTCATGAGCATTCACGAGCAGAACCGCCAACGCGAGCAGATCAGCCTTCTCGGCAAGTCGCTGTTCGACCGGGGCCTGACCATGGGCTCGAGCGGCAACATCAGCGTGCGCCTGGAGGACGGCGGCTGGCTGATGACGCCGACCAACGCGTGCCTGGGTCGACTGGACCCGGCGCGCATCTCGCATCTCGACCAGCACGGTCGCCTGGTGAGTGGCGATGCCCCCACCAAGGAGCATTTCCTGCACACGGCGATGTACGACGAGCGTCCTCAGTCCGGCGCCATCGTCCACCTGCACTCCACCCACTCCGTCGCGGTCTCCTGCCTGCCGGGCATCGACCCCTGCGACTGCATTCCGCCGATCACCGCCTACTATGCGATGCGGGTGGGCAAGCTGCCCCTGGTGCCCTACCACATTCCCGGCGACAAGGCGCTGGGAGACGCGGTACGCGGGCTTGCGGGCAAGCACAGCGCCGTGCTGCTGGCCAACCACGGCCCGGTGGTGGCGGGCAAGAACCTGGAGGCCGCCGTCTACGCCACCGAGGAGCTCGAGGAGACCGCCAAGCTCTTCTTGCTGCTGCGCGGCGAAAACCCGCGCACCCTGACCCCGGAGCAGGTCGCCGAACTCGAAGCAAGGTTCCCGCGCGACTGAGCCCTGCATGGCCACCTCCGCGCCTGGCTACCGCGCACCGAAACCGCCAGCTCCAGGTGGTTCGCGCCAGGCGCTGCCTCTCTCGCCCACCGGCCGCGCCCAGGCGCGGCTTTCCACGCCCATGGCAAGTCGGTGAACTCGACCGCCACGCCCCTGCACCTTTAGCCAATTGACGAAACGAGGCGGGCGTCCCATTTTTGGTCGATAAAGGCATCCCCACCCTCAAGACCAACGTAGCCAGCGAGGCGCTCGTCCTCGGCCGCTCGAGGGTCGTCAATGCCCCGGGGCGCTTAGGTGGCGACGCCGCGCAGTCGAGGGTATATGCTAGCGCGATTCATCATGACCGCTTACTGCGCTGAACAGTGCCTTTGGAGAGAAGATGACGAGCCTTTCAGCGGTGAACAACACGCTCTATGACACCTTGACGGCGAAGCTGCCGCGCATGGTGGCAAAATCCCTCGTCCGCGCGCCCTACCTTCCGTCGCTGCCCGCCGTGGCGCTCGAGGTGCTCGAGGTCGCGCGCTCGCCGGATGCCTCGCTCCAGGACTACGCCAGCGTCATCGAACACGACCCCGCACTCACTGCGCGACTGATCGGCGCCGCCAACAGCGCCCACCATCTCAACGCGGCGGGACCGGCCTGCACCGGGCTGGAGGCGACCCAGCGGCTCGGCACGGACGCAACGATCGCGACCGTATTGAGCTTCGCGCTGCTCAAGGACCTCGAGGCCAACGAGACGGCGGTGCCCGTCTGGCAGCGCGCGATCGCCGCGGCGGCGATCGCGAGCCAACTGGCCCAGAAGCTCTGCCCGGATCGGCTGGGCTACGTGTTCACCGTCGCCCTGCTGCAGGACATCGGCGTGCTGGCGCTGCAGATGACGTTCCCGGCCCAGGCGCCAGCACTCTACGAGCGACGCGATCAGTCCCACATGCAGCTGGCCCAGAACGAGCGCCATCATTTCGGCTGCGACCATACGCTGGTGGGTGCCTGGATCGCCGCCCGGTGGGGGCTGCCCGAGAGCCTCGTGCACGCCATCAACGAGAGCCACGACAGCGTCTTCACCGACGACAACGTCGCCGTGTGCGTGCGGCTTTCCGGTCCATTGGCGGATGCCTGGCTTTCGGCGAACCCGGCGCGTGCGTTCTCGACGCTTCTCTACGAGCTTTCCGTCTCCAATACCGAGCACGTGACCATTCTCGAGGCGCTCTTCTACACCATGCATCGTCAGATCGCGCTGTTGAGCGATCTGCTCAAGCTGGCGATTCCGCTCCCTCTGGACAGCGTCGACGTGCTCACCGAAGCCAAGCAGCTGTTGTATCAGCACGCGCTCGCCCTTGGCGCCCGTCTGCAGGCCCAGCAGGAAGCGCTCGAAGCGCTCGAAAGCCGCCACGGTCAGTTGCTCGAGCGCAGCCGCATCGACCCCTTGACCCGGCTTGCCAACCGCGCCTGGCTCGAAGAGCAGCTTCACGAGCATTTCGCGCGCTGTCGCCTCGAAAAACGCGCCATGACGGTCGTCTTCATCGACCTGGATCACTTCAAGGCGCTCAACGACGAGCACGGCCACGGCACCGGAGACGAGGTACTGCAGTGCTTCGGTCAGGCGCTCTCCTCGCTGGTACGGGCCACCGACGTGGCGGGCCGCTACGGCGGCGAGGAGTTCTTGATCATCCTGCCCGACGAGAGAGCAGAAAGCGCCCGCCAGCTCGCCCAGCGCATCATGACGCTGCTCGACCGCGAGCCCATGGCCCAGAGCGAGTTCGGCCCGCTCTACATCTCGGTGTCGATCGGCATCGCCTGCCTGGAAGACGGCATGTTCGCAAGCGAACAGGAGCTGATTGCCGCCGCCGACCAGAGCATGTATCACATCAAGCGCTCGGGCCGCAGCGGCGTGGCGGTCTACGGCCATTAACCCGTCATCGCCCGGGGCAGATACAGGGCGATGGCCGGGAACAGGTGCAGCAGCGCGATCGAGAGCAGCATCAGCAGGAAAAACGGCAGCGTCGCCTTGGTGATCGTCAGGATGTCCTTGCCGGTCAGGCTCTGGATGACGAACAGGTTGAAGCCGACCGGCGGGGTGATCTGTGACATCTCCACCACGATGACCAGGTAGATGCCGAACCAGATCAGATCGAACCCCGCTGCGCTGACGACCGGCATGATGATCGCCGTGACCAGCAGAATCAGCGAAATGCCGTCCAGAAAGCAGCCCATGACCAGCAGCAGCAGCGTCAGCGCGACCAGCAGCATGGTCGGCGAAAGCCCCATCTCGCCGATCGTCTGGGCCAGGCGCATGGGCACCTGCGTGAAGCCCATGGCGGAGGTCAGAAACGACGCCCCGGCGATGATGAAGGCGATCATGCAGGCGGTGCGGATCGCGGCGAACAGCGAACTCGTGAAGATCGCGCGATCGAAGTGGCCGTTGAAGCGCGCGATGATCATCGACAGCACCACGCCGATGGCCGCCGCCTCGGTGGGCGAGGCGAGCCCGCCGTAGATCGAGGCGATGATGCCACCGATCAGCAGCAGAATCGGCAAGAGCGATAGCGTCCTGCGCAGCTTCTCGACCAGGCTCATCGAGGCCTCGTCGCTTCCGGTCAATCCCGCCCGTTCGCCCTTCACCAGCGCCCAGACGATCAGGTAGCTCATGAACAGCGCCAGGATCATCAGGCCCGGGCCGACCCCGGCCATGAACAGCCGCGAGATCGACTGCTCGGTGACCACGCCGTAGACGATCAGCACGATCGACGGCGGAATCAGAAGCCCCAGGGTCGAGGCGCTGGCGAGCGTGCCGATCGCGAGGCTGCTGTCATAGCCACGACGCTCGAGCTCGGGCAGCGTCATCTTGCCCACGGTGGCGCAGGTGGCGGCCGACGAGCCGCACACCGCGGCGAACAGGCCGCTGCCGATGATGTTGGTATGCAGAAGGCGCCCCGGCAGGCGATTGAGCCACGGCGAGAGCCCGCGGAACATGTTGTCCGCAAGGCCCGAGCGAAACAGGATCTCCCCCATCCAGATGAACATGGGAAGCGCGGTGAGATCCCAGCCGTAGCTGGCGCCCCAGAAGTCCGAGGCGAGCACGGTGCCCGGCGCGAAGGGGCTGAAGAATTCGAGCGCGACCCAGGCCGTGCCCATCAATGCAAAGGCCACCCAGACGCCGCTGCCCAGCAGCGCGAACAGGGTGACGATGGTGACCAGACTCAGTAGTAGCACGAAGGCTTCTCCAGGGTTTTATCGTTCGATACCGGCTTGGCGGCCGGCGAATCAATGCATCTCGCTATCGTCGGTGGCGGTGGCTTCGCGAAAGCTCGACGGGTCGCGCACGGCGATCCTGAGGGCGATCACCAGCGCCTCGACCAGCGCCAGGCACAGAAGCGCCACGCCAGTGACCAGCACGGTCTGCGGAATCCACAGCGGAAGCTTCAGAAAGCCCGATGAAACGTCGTTGTACTGGAGGCTTTCGCGCGCCAGCTCGATCAGGCCGTACCCGAGCACCAGGCTGATGGCGAGCGCCACGAGCAGCGCGGCGACCTCGAACCACACCCGCACCCGCGAAGGCAGCTTGGCGATCAGCAGCGTCACCCGAATGTGCGCATGGTGGGTGAAGGTATAGGCCAGGCCCAGAAAGGTCGCCCCGACCAGCAGATACGCTGCCATTTCGGAGACCCCGGTGATGCTGATGCCGAGCCGGGCCTGGCCCGCCAGCACCAGCAGCGCATCGATCAGGCGAAACGAGACCTGCAGCGTGATCAGCGCGCAGATCGCGATCATGCAGGCAGCCGCCCCCCACGCACCCAGGCGATAGAGCTTGTCGAACTTGAATAACATGGTGTCTACCTCGGATGGAGCGCCAGCGGGGAGAGGCC
This sequence comes from Halomonas sp. 707D7, assembly GCF_024158715.1. Classification (GTDB taxonomy): domain Bacteria; phylum Pseudomonadota; class Gammaproteobacteria; order Pseudomonadales; family Halomonadaceae; genus Vreelandella. The sequence continues at coordinate 5,457 of NZ_JAMZBC010000195.1, forward strand.
GAGGCCTCTCCCCGAC
>NZ_JAMZBC010000196.1 GCF_024158715.1 Halomonas sp. 707D7
GGCGTCACCCTGCGCCTGCCTCGACCGACACTCGGCGCCATCCTGGCGCTCACGGCGCTGCACTGGCTGTTGCGCTACAGCCTTCTGTATCTGGCGGTGCTCGGCGTGGGTGGGCAGGTTGATTGGCTCTGGACCTTCCTGGTCCAGATGCTGGCGCTGGCGGCGAGCCAGCTGAGCTTCCTGCCCGGTGGCGCCGGGGCGGCGGAGCTCGGCGTGGGCGGGCTGTTGCTGCCGATGATGGCACCGCCCCAGGTCGCGGCGGCGGTGCTGGTGTGGCGTCTGGTGAGCTATCACCTGTATCTCGCCGTTGGGGCGCCGGTGTTCGTGCTGCTCGGCGCGCGCGGCTTCGCGGCCCCTGTTACCGACCACGGCTGACACGGTCATAAAAAAAGGAGCACCCGAGGGTGCTCCTTTTCGCTTGCGAACGGCAGTGTCTTACCAGCCGGTCGCTTCTTTCAGCGCGTCGCCGATTTCCGCCAGGGAGCGGACGGTCTTGACGCCGGCGCTCTCGAGAGCTGCGAACTTCTCGTCCGCGGTGCCCTTGCCACCGGAGATGATCGCGCCGGCGTGGCCCATGCGCTTGCCGGGAGGCGCGGTGACGCCCGCGATGTAGGAAACCACCGGCTTGGAGACGTGCTCCTTGATGTAGGCCGCGGCTTCTTCCTCGGCGGTGCCGCCGATCTCACCGATCATGACGATCGCTTCGGTCTTCGGATCCTTCTCGAACATCTCGAGGATGTCGATGAAGTTGGAGCCCGGGATCGGGTCGCCCCCGATGCCCACGCAGGTGGACTGGCCGAAGCCGTGGTCGGTGGTCTGCTTGACGGCTTCGTAGGTCAGGGTACCGGAACGGGACACGATACCGACGCGGCCCGGCTGGTGGATGTGGCCCGGCATGATGCCGATCTTGCACTCGCCCGGGGTGATCACGCCGGGGCAGTTCGGGCCGATCAGGCGCACGCCCAGCTCGTCGCACTTCACTTTCGCGTCGAGCATGTCGAGGGTGGCGATGCCCTCGGTGATGCACACGATCAGCTTGATGCCGGCGTTGGCGGCTTCGAGGATCGAGTCCTTGCAGAAAGCAGCCGGAACGTAGATCACGCTGGCTTCGGCGCCGGTTTCCTTGACCGCTTCAGCCACGGTGTTGAAGACCGGCAGGCCCAGATGCGTCTGGCCGCCCTTGCCCGGCGTGACACCGCCGACCATTTGCGTACCGTAGGCAATCGCCTGTTCGGAGTGGAACGTGCCCTGGCCACCGGTGAACCCTTGGCAGATGACCTTGGTGTTCTTGTCGATCAGGATGCTCATTACTTGCCCTCCGCTGCTTTGACGACCTGCTGAGCGGCGTCGCTCAGGCTGGTGGCAGCGATGATGTTCAGACCGCTGGAAGCCAGTTTCTCGGCGCCCAGCTCGGCGTTGTTACCTTCCAGACGGACAACGACCGGCACGTTGACACCGACCTGCTCGACGGCGCCGATGATGCCTTCGGCGATCATGTCGCAGCGCACGATGCCGCCGAAGATGTTGACCAGCACGGCCTTGACGTTGTCGTCGGACAGGATGATCTTGAACGCTTCCGCCACGCGCTCCTTGGTCGCACCGCCGCCCACGTCGAGGAAGTTGGCCGGCTTGCCGCCGGACAGGTTGACGATGTCCATGGTGCCCATGGCCAGGCCCGCGCCGTTGACCATGCAGCCGATGTTGCCGTCGAGCGCCACGTAGTTGAGTTCCCACTTGGCGGCGTCGGCTTCACGCTGGTCTTCCTGACTCGGATCACGCATCGCCTGCAGGTCCGGGTGACGGTACAGCGCGTTGCTGTCGAGACCCAGCTTGGCGTCGAGGCAGTGCAGGTTGCCTTCGTTGGTGATGACCAGCGGGTTGATTTCCAGAAGCGCCAGATCCTTGTCGTGGAACAGCTTGGAAAGACCCAGGAAGATCTTGGTGAACTGCTTGATCTGGTCGCCTTTCAGGCCCAGCTGGAAAGCCAGTTCGCGCGCCTGGTAGGGCTGTGCGCCGACCAGCGGGTCGATCTCGGCCTTGAGGATCTTCTCCGGCGTCTCTTCGGCGACGGTTTCGATCTCGACACCGCCTTCGGTGGAGGCCATGAAGACCACGCGACGGGTGGTACGATCGACCACGGCGCCCAGATACAGCTCTTCGGCGATATCGGTGCAGTTCTCGACCAGGATCTTGGCGACCGGCTGGCCTTTCTCGTCGGTCTGGTAGGTGACCAGGTTCTTGCCCAGCCACTGCTCGGCGAAGGCTTTCGCTTCTGCCGGGTCCTTGATCAGCTTCACGCCGCCCGCTTTACCGCGGCCGCCCGCGTGCACCTGGGCTTTGACTACCCACATGTCGCCGCCGATCTTCTTGCACGCTTCTACCGCTTCTTCCGGTGTGTCCACGGCAAAGCCCTTGGACACCGGCAGACCATAATCGGCAAACAGCTGCTTGCCTTGATACTCGTGAAGGTTCATCGATTCATGCCATTGGTTGCATGTGACTCGAACGACACTGAGTGCGTGGCACTCGGCGTCCCCGTGCGATCGGCGCGGCCATCATGTGGACCGCGCCGAAAGTGGTGCGCCACCGCGAGGTGGCGCCTGGTTGTTGCTTGAATTACTTGCGCTTCTTGCGGTTGGCCATGTGGATGGCGTGGCCTTCCACGGCGAGCGCCGCTTCGTGGACCGCCTCGGACATGGTCGGGTGCGCGTAGCAGGTCAGGGCCAGGTCTTCGGCGCTGGAGCCGAATTCCATGGCGATCACGCCCTGGGCGATCAGCTCGCCGGCGTGCTGGCCGACGATGTGAACGCCGAGGATACGATCGGTCTCGGCATCGGCGATGATCTTGGCGCTGCCTTCAGTGGCGTTGTTGGCCATCGCGCGGCCGCTCGCCGCGAACGGGAAGGTGCCGGTCTTGACCTCGATGCCCTTCGCCTTGGCGTCCTGCTCGGTCATGCCGACCCAGGCCACTTCCGGCGCGGTGTAGATGACACACGGAATGGCGTCGTAGTTCATCTCGGCCTTGTGACCGGCGATGATGTCCGCAACCATGATGCCCTCTTCCGAGGCCTTGTGCGCCAGCATCTGGCCGCGCACGCAGTCGCCGATGGCGTAGATGCCGGGCACGTTGGTGCGGCACTGGTCGTCGACGAAGATGAAGCCACGCTCATCGAGCTCGATGCTCACGCCGTCACTGATCACGCCCTTGGTGTAGGGACGACGGCCAACGCAGACGATCAGCTTGTCGAAGGTGATCTCCTGCTCGCCGTCACCGTCGGTGTACTTGACGACGACTTCGTTGTCCTTGACCTCGGAGCCGGTGACGCGAGCGCCCAGGCGAATGTCCAGGCCCTGCTTCTTGAGCAGTTTCTGGGTTTCCTTGGCGACGGTGGTGTCGACCATCGGCAGGAAGCTGTCCATCGCCTCGAGGACGGTGACTTCCGAGCCCAGGCGGTTCCAGACGCTGCCGAGCTCGAGACCGATGACGCCGGCGCCGATCACGCCCAGACGCTTCGGCGCTTCCTTGAATTCGAGCGCGCCGGTGGAGTCGACGATCAGGTCGTCGGTCAGCGGCGTCGGCGGAATCTCGACCGGCACGGAGCCGGCGGCGATGACGATGTTGTCCGCGTCATAGGTGGTGGCGTTGCCGTCGAGATCGGTCACTTCCACCTGGTTGTTGGCCACGACCTTGCCGGTACCTTCGATGGCGGTGACGCCGTTGGCCTTGAACAGGCCAGAGATGCCGCCGGTCAGGTTTTTGACGATCTTGTCCTTGCGGGCCATCATCTTGGTGACGTCCATGGAGACATCGCCGGCCTGGATGCCCAGGTCATCGAAATCGTGCTTGGCTTCGATGTACTTGTGCGAGGCTTCGAGCAGCGCCTTGGAAGGAATGCAGCCCACGTTCAGGCACGTGCCGCCGTGAACCACGTTGCCTTCCTTGCCGATCCACTTCTCGACGCAGGCCACTTTCTTGCCGAGCTGGGCCGCGCGGATGGCGGCGACGTAGCCGCCGGGGCCGGCGCCGATAACGATTACATCAAACTTGTCAGCCATGTTGGCTCCTTTCGCTGAGTGACCCTTGCGGTGATTGAAACAGAGCAAGAGGCCTTGGGCGATAACATGAAACGTCTGGGAGAGCGTGCGAGTGCGCCGGGAGTCGCCCGGCGCACGTGGCGTTACACGTCCAGCAGCAGGCGCGCCGGATCTTCCAGCAGGTTCTTGATGGTGACCAGGAACTGGACCGCGTCCTTCCCATCGATCATGCGGTGGTCATAGGAGAGCGCCAGGTACATCATCGGGCGGATCTCGACCTTGCCGTTGACCGCCATCGGGCGCTCCTGGATCTTGTGCATTCCCAGGATGGCCGTCTGCGGCGGGTTGATGATCGGCGTGGAGAGCAGCGAGCCGAAGATACCGCCGTTGGTGATGGTGAAGGTGCCGCCCTGCATCTCGTCGATGCCGAGCTTGCCGTCGCGGGCACGCTTGCCGAAATCGACGATGCCCTTCTCGACGTCGGCGATCTTCATGGCGTCGGTGTCACGCAGTACCGGCACGACCAGGCCACGGTCGGTGGACACGGCCACGCCGATGTCCTGGAAGCCGTGGTAGACGATCTCGTCACCGTCGATGGAGGCGTTGACGTCCGGGAAGCGCTTGAGCGCTTCGGATGCCGCCTTGACGAAGAAGCCCATGAAGCCGAGCTTGGTGTCGTGGGCCTTCTGGAAGGTCTCCTTGTACTGCGCGCGCAGATTCATCACCGCGCCCATGTCCACCTCGTTGTAGGTGGTGAGCATGGCGGCGGTCTGCTGGGCTTCGACCAGACGCTTGGCGATGGTCTTGCGCAGGCGCGTCATCGGCACGCGCTTCTCGGCGCGATCCCCTTCTGCCACCGGCGCGGCGGCTTTCTTGGCCGGCGCCGAGGACTTGGTGGCTTTCTTGGCGCTGCCATCCTTCACGGCCTTCTGCACGTCTTCCTTCAGGACGCGACCGCCCTTGCCGGTGCCTTCGATCCTGGACACGTCCAGATCGTGCTCGGCGATCATCTTGCGCGCCGCCGGGGCGACGATCTTGTCGCCCACTTTCTCGTCGGCGCCGTCATCGTCGCTGCCTTCAGAGGCGCTTGCGCTCTGGCTTTCGCCCGCGCCGCTATCGCCGCCGGCACCTTCGGTGAACACGGCCAGAACCGCTTCGGACTCGACCTGGCTGCCCTCTTCGGCCTTGATCTCGGCCAGTGCGCCGTCGGCGGGGGCGACGACTTCGAGCACGACCTTGTCGGTCTCGATGTCGGCCAGCACTTCGTCACGCTTGACCGCTTCGCCCACTTTCTTGTGCCAGGTGGCCACGGTGCCTTCCTGGATCGACTCGGGGAAGCTCGGCGCC
>NZ_JAMZBC010000197.1 GCF_024158715.1 Halomonas sp. 707D7
CGCTTCCCGGCACGCCACCGCCGATGAACGACACCAGAATCGAGATCAGGGCCGCCTTGATCAGGTACCCCAGGTTGACGTCGATCCCCGTCGCCAGGCCCGCGAACACGATCACTGCCGGGAACAGCAGCGCATGCCCGTCGGAATTGATCTGCGAGCCGAGCGGAATGACGAAGTCACAGATACGCTTTTTGACGCCGAATTTCTCGTGGGCGACCTTGATGTTGACCGGAATCGAGGCAACGCTGCTGGTGGTCGCGATGGAGAACATCCAGAGATTCGATGCCCGGGAGACGAAAGCCAGCGGGTTCATGCCCGTGGCAAGCCACACCGACACGCCGTAGACGAGAAAGACCTGCAGCATGACCCCGGCGTAGAACACGCCGAGCAGCACCGCCACGGCGCCCAGCAGCGCTCCGCCGTTATGGCCGATGGTGCTGGCCATGAGAAAGAAGACACCGATCGGCGACAGGGCGATGGCGATGCGCAGATAGGCAAACACCCACTCGCTGATCACGTTCAGCCCGTCGGCGATCTTCGTGCGCGTCTCGACATCGGGAATCATCTTGACCGACAAGCCCAGCAGTACCGAAATGACCAGCACCTGGATCATGTTGCCGTCGGCAAAGGAAGCGAACAGGTTGTTCGAGACCAGCCCGGTGAAGAAGCCGTCCAGCGTGACTTCCGGGGTCTCGATCGGCGTGCCCGCGCTGCCAAGGTCCAGCTCGAACCCCAGTCCGGGCTTGACGATATAGGCCAGCCCGCCGCCCAGGCTCACCGCCACCAGCGTCGTGAACAGGTAGTAAGGCAGGCAGGCGGCCACCACCTTGCCGACGCCACCGGTTTGCCCGTTGCCCACGATCGCCTGCATCAGAATGATCAGTACCAGCGGCACGATGATCAGCTTGATCAAATTGAGCCACATGGTGCCGATGAACTTGAACCCGCCGACTTCGTCGGGAAAGAAGATGCCCGCCAGTACACCCAGTATCAGTGCCAAAAATATCCAGGTAGTGAGCGAAATTTTTCTGGAGCGCAATGTCATGTCCGTTCTCCTGCCTTCGTCTTGATTTTATTTTTCTCTTCACTCGAGACTCGGCTGGGGAGGCAAAGCACCGAATGAGGATATTTCTATAATGGAGACTTTAATCTCATTATTGGAAATAATGCTAGCGCTCGCCTGGCGTACGGTCAAATCTTTTATCCGCGCCTGACACGTCCGTCGAAACGCGGAAAAACCAGGGGCTTTGGTAGGAGCAGGGCAAGACGATGCTGAAGGAGGGTGCGCCAGAGGCGCGATGAAGGAGCGCGGGGCAAGCCGCACGAGGACAAGCGCAGACGGCGCCGGGCTCTTGGCCTCGGCGCGTGATGAGTGTCGCGGTCAGCAGGAAAAAGGAAAGGCTGCGCTCCTGGGGCCTAGAGCGTTTCGAGCACCCGAACCGACGCCACTAGGTCGTTGAACCGCTCGCCCTGCACCAGCACGTGATCGCGCAGGAGCGTTTCGGCGCGGGGGCCGTCGCCGGCTTCGATCGCGGCGACGATCGCCTCGTGCTCGGCCAGCGAGTTCTCGACGCGCATTCTTGCCTGCAGCTGCATGCGTCGGTAGGGCTGCAGCAGCGCGTGCAGCCGGGCGGCCTCCTGGGCGAGGAACGGGTTGTGGCTGGCGGCGTAGATGCAGTGATGAAAGACGCTGTTCTCGTAGTAGTAGCCGTTGATGTCGCGCTGCTCGGCCTTCGCGCGGCAGGCGTGCAGCGCCTGGTGCAGGGCCGCCAGCTCCTCGTCGTTCATGCGCCGGGCCGCCAGGCGCCCGCACAGCCCCTCGAGCTCGGCCATCACCTCGAAGCGTTCGACCAGCTCCGTGACGCCCAGCCGGGTGACGAAGGTGCCGCGCTTGGGCACCACCTGCACCATGCCGGACACGGCGAGCTGCTGGATCGCCTCGCGGATCGGCGTGCGCGAGCAGGCGTATTCGAGCGCCAGCGCGTCCGGGTCGAGCCGTTCGCCCGGGGTGAAGCGCCCGGCGACGATCGCATCCTCGAGCAGGTCGCGCAGCCGCTGCGCCTGGGACACCTTCGCCATATGTCTACCCTCGCCTGTCTTGACGCATAAATTCGTTGCCTGTATCTGTTATATACAACATGACGCGCTGTTCAATATTTATCATGCCGAACGACAATGATAAACCGTCGGCACGGTAGAAGGCAGATCGCCCATCCGACGAACCAGAAGGCCAATGCGCATGAACATGAACATGACGTTTCTTCAGGGGCTGCTCACCAACATTTCGACGCGCACCCGCCAGCTCAGCGATGCGCTGGGCGCCGACAAGGGTAGCGAACACCACCTCACCGCGCTGACCGAGGCCTGCCAGGCCCTGATGGGCCGAACCGGCGAAGCGTCGCAGATCATGCTCGCCCAGAAGGCGCTGGCGCATTACCGGGCGCTGAACGACGAGGAGCGGCTGGCCTTCTTCCAGCTGCTGGCCAACGACTACGCCGCCGAGCCCGCCGACATCCACAGCGCCTACGCGGTGTATCGCGAGCGCGAGGACAACGCGGCGCTCGAAACGCTCTTCAACGCCTGCGAGCCGCGCCGCCAGGCGCTTCTGCGCCGCTTGAACCTCTGCCCGGGTGGTACCTTCGATCTGGTCAAGATGCGCGCCGACCTGCTCAAGTGCCTGCGCGAGGCGCCGGAACTTTCCGCGCTGGACAGCGACTTCGCACACCTTTTCAGCTCCTGGTTCAACCGCGGTTTTCTGATGCTCGAAAGCATCGACTGGAACACCCCGGCGACGGTACTCGAAAAGCTCATCCGCTACGAGGCGGTGCACGAGATCGGCGACTGGCGCGACCTGCGCCGACGCCTCGACCCGGAAGATCGGCGCTGCTACGCCTTCTTCCACCCGGCGACCGGCGACGAGCCGCTGATCTTCGTCGAAGTGGCGCTGTGCGACGGCATTCCCGGCAACGTCCAGCGTATTCTCGAACACGGCGAGGAGCTGCCGCTGGAGGACGCCGACACCGCGGTGTTCTACAGCATCAGCAACTGTCAGGCCGGGCTCAAGGGGGTCTCGTTCGGCAACTTCCTGATCAAGCAGGTAGTCCAGGAGTTGAGTCGCGAACTTCCCCAGATCAAGAACTTCGTCACCCTTTCGCCGGTGCCGGGCTTCGCCGACTGGCTCGAGGGCGCACGCAGCGAGGCGACGCTCTCCGAGGAACTCACCACCTACCTCGACACCCATGACGGCGAGGCGCTCTCATCCGCCGCTCACAAGGAGTTCATGCGCCTGGCGGCCCACTACCTGGTGGACGTCAAGCACAAGAGCGGCCAGCCGCTGAACCCGGTGGCCCGCTTTCACCTCGGTAACGGCGCGAGCCTGCACCGGCTGAACTGGCAGGGGGACACCTCGCCCAAGGGGTTCAAGCAGTCCCACGCCCTGATGGTGAATTATCTCTACCAGCTCAAGGGCATCGAGCAGAACCACGAAGCCTACAGCGTGAACCACACGGTGGTCTGCGCCAGCGACATTCGCCGCCAGGCCCATCAGGCAGGCCAGTACTTCGAGGCGAAAGCGCCGGCCAAGGCGTGAGCCCCTGATCGCGCCTGCCACAATAACAAGGAGTCTCTCATGAACCACAACCTCTACTGCCACTTCTACCCGCACTTCGAGCGCGCCCCGGAGAAGGTGTTGATGGACACGCTCGACGGCCAGCGTTACCGCTACCAGGACGTGCTGAACCTGAGCCGCCGATTGGCCACCGTGCTCAAGGAGCTCGGCGTGACGCCCGGCGACCGGGTCGCCGTCCAGGTCGACAAGAGCCCCGAGATCGTCATGCTGTATCTCGCCTGCCTGCAGGTCGGCGCGGTCTACCTGCCGCTCAACGTCGCCTACACCGACAGCGAGATCGACTACTTCCTGGCTGATGCCGAGCCGCGCCTTTACGTCTGCCGCCCGGAGGCGCTGGAAAGCGCCCGCCAGACCGCGGCCAAGACCGGCGTGGCGCAGATCGAGAGCCTGGGCACCAAGGCCGACGGCAGCCTGATGGAGAAGGCCGACGCCGCCGAGGAGACGACCGATGTCACCGAGGTCGCGGCCAATGACCTGGCGGCGATCCTCTACACCTCCGGCACCACCGGGCGTTCCAAGGGCGCGATGCTGAGCCACGAGAACCTCGCCTCCAACAGCCAGGCGCTGACCAAGGCCTGGCACTACAGCGAAAACGACCATCTGATCCACGCGCTGCCGATCTTTCACACCCACGGGCTGTTCGTGGCCTGCAACGTGACGCTGATCAACGGCGCCTCGATGACGTTCCTCCCCAAGCTCGACGTCGACGAACTGCTCGACCTGATGCCGCATTCCACTGTGCTGATGGGCGTGCCGACCTTCTACACGCGCCTTCTGGCAAGCCCGCGCCTCGACCGCGAGGTGGTCGCCAACATGCGCCTGTTCATCTCCGGCTCCGCGCCGCTTCTGGCCGAAACCCATGAAGCGTTCAGCGAGCGCACCGGTCACGCCATTCTCGAGCGTTACGGCATGACCGAAACCAACATGAACACCTCCAACCCCTATGAGGGCGAGCGCCGCCCGGGCACCGTGGGCACGCCGCTGCCTGGCGTGACGGTGCGCATCACCGACCGCGAGACCGGCAGAGAGCTTGCCCGGGGCGAGACCGGGCTGGTCGAGCTGACCGGGCCCAACGTGTTCCAAGGCTACTGGCGCATGCCGGAGAAGACCAAGGCCGAGTTTCGCGATGACGGCTACTTCATCACCGGCGACCTTGGCTTGATCGACGAGCACGGCTATCTCAACATCGTCGGGCGCGACAAGGATCTGGTGATCTCCGGCGGCTACAACGTCTATCCCAAGGAGATCGAGCAGATCATCGACGACATGGAGGGTGTGGCGGAGTCCGCCGTGATCGGCGTGCGTCACACGGATCTCGGCGAAGGCGTGGTCGCGGTGGTGGTGCCGAAAGCCCAGGGCGCGGTGAGCGAGGCCCAGGTGCTGGAGGCCCTCAAGGGCGAGCTCGCCCGCTACAAGCAGCCCAAGCGGGTCTTCTTCGTGGAGGCGCTGCCGCGCAACGTGATGGGCAAGGTGCAGAAGAACCAGCTGCGCGACACCTTCGCCGACACGTTTTCCAGCACGTTTGATCGGAGCAACGCCACCGCCTGATGAGAATCACGGCGCCGCCAAAACGCGGCGCCCCCTGACAACAACGACAATACAACAAGGAAAACGCCATGGTCATTTACGGAGTCGCGCTGCTCGCCGGCTGCATGCTGGTCGGCCTGTGGGCTGGAGACGTGCTGGGCATGCTGCTCGGCGTGGAGTCCAACATCGGCGGTGTCGGTATCGCCATGCTGCTGCTGATCTTTC
>NZ_JAMZBC010000198.1 GCF_024158715.1 Halomonas sp. 707D7
CCCCGCCCCGCCACGCAACAGAGCCACGACGACCATGTGTCTGATCACCTTCGCCTGGCAGCCCGGCAGCGCCACGCCCTTGAAGCTCGCCGGCAACCGCGATGAGTTCCACGCCCGCCCGACCGCGCCGCTCGACTACTGGCAGGACGTGCCCGGGCTTCTCGGCGGGCGCGACCTGCTGGCCGGCGGCACCTGGCTTGCGGCCAACGCCCAGGGCCGGGTCGCTGCCTTGACCAACGTGCGCGAGCCGGCCGTCGCGCTCCCTGCCAGCGCCCCCAGCCGGGGCGAGCTCGTCGCCCGTGCGCTACAGGCCGATGATCTCGAGGACTGGCTGCGCGCCCTGGCCCGTGAGGAAGCGCAGCGCTTCGCCGGCTTCAACCTGCTGGTGGCCCAGGGCGATACCCTCTGGCACCTGCACCGCAGTGCATCGGGCGTCATCCTCGATCGCGTGGCGCCGGGCGTGCACGGGCTCTCCAACGCCACCCTGGATACGCCCTGGCCGAAGCTCACCGCCGCGCGTCGGGCGCTGGAATTTTCGGATGACGACTGGCGCGAGGCCACCCGGCGAGCGCTGCACGATGCGCGCACGGCACCCGACGATGCCTTACCCGATACCGGCGTGTCGCTCGAGCTCGAACGCCGCCTGTCGGCGGCGTTCATCGAAGGCGAGGAGTACGGCACCCGGGCGACGACCTGGCTGAGCCTGGATCATCGCGGCGGGGTCAGCATCACCGAGCAGCGCTTCGGCCCGCTGGGCCGGCTCATAGGCGGAACCACCATGCACCAGCCTTGAAGGGCGCGCTCAATCCCGGGGCGGCAGCAGGTGTGCAAGCTGCCACTCGTCCATGCGTCGGTTCAAGTGCTCGCGTACCTGCGCCGGCGTATCCAGCGCCATGATTTCGCCCAGCAGCGTCTTCGCGTCCGCCAGCGACACGCGGCGAATCGCGGCGCGCACCTTGGGCAGGCTGGGGGCGTTCATGGAAAGCGTCGAGAAGCCCATCGCCATCAGCAGCAAAGCGCCGGAGGGGTCGCCGGCGAGCTCGCCGCACAGTGAAATGGGCTTGCCCAGGCGCAGGGCATCCTGGGAGAGCTCCACCAGTGCGCCGAGAAGCGCCGGATGCATCGCGTCATAAAGACTCGATACCCGGGGATTGTTGCGATCCACTGCCAGCAGGTACTGGGTCAGGTCGTTGCTGCCCACCGAGAAGAAATCCACCCGCTTGGCCAGCGCGTCCATCTGATAGATGGTCGCGGGCACCTCGATCATCACGCCCACCAAGGGGCGCTCGACCGCGATGCCCTCCTCGCCGAGCTCCAGAATCGCCCGGTCGAGAAGCTTCAAGGCCTCGTCGAGCTCTTCGACGTTGGTGATCATGGGAAACAGCACGTAGAGGTTGTCGATCCCGTGGGAGGCACGCAGCATGGCGCGCAGCTGCACCATGAGCACCTCCGGATGGTCGAGAGTGACGCGCATGCCGCGCCAGCCAAGAAACGGGTTGGCCTCCTCGATGGGGAAATAGGGCAGGTCCTTGTCGCCGCCGATGTCCAGCGTGCGCATCACCACTGGCAGGGGCGCGAAGCCCTCGAGCTGCTCGCGGTACATGCGCATCTGCTCCTTCTCGCCGGGAAAGCGCTCGGCGATCATGAACGGCACTTCGGTACGGTAGAGCCCCACCCCGCCGATGCGGCTTTTCAACAGCGTCGCGGCATCCACCGCCAGGCCCGTGTTGACCATCAGCGGCACGTGGTGGCCATCCGGGGTTTCGCTGGGCAGGTCCTGCTCGTGCTCGAGCAGGTCGCTCAGCGCCTGCTCCTCGGCGATGAAGCTCGCGTAGCGGGCCTGGAGTTCCGGGGCGGGACGCACGAACAGCCGCCCGCGGTGGCCATCGAGCACCACCGGTGCGCCGTTGAGCCGAGGCAGCGGTAGATCGACCATGCCCAGCACCGTGGGAATGCCCATGGCCCGGGCGACGATGGCGACGTGAGAGGTGCTCGACCCGCGCACCGACACGAGCCCCTTGAGCTTGCCCTTGGGCACTTCGCCGAGCATGGCCACACTGATCTCGTCGCCGACGAGAATGGCGTTGTCCGGATAGGTTTCCGGGGTCGTCGGGGTGTCCTGCTGCAGGTGGCCGAGCACGCGCCGCCCCAGGTCGCGAATGTCGGCGGCACGCTCGCGCAGGTAGTCATCGTCGACCCGCTCGAGATACTGCACGTGGCGGCGCACCACGTCCGCCAGCGCCCCCGGCGCCCACTGCCCTTCGCGAATGCGCTTCTCGACCTCCTCGGCCAGCGCCGCCTCGCCCAGCATCTGCTGGTAGACGTCGAACAGCGCCAGCTCCTGGGCGGATATCCGGTTGGCCAGGCGCTCGGCGGCGGCGCGGATCTCCTGGCGCGTCTGGGCAATGGCCTCCTTGAGGCGCGCGATCTCGAACTCCTGGTCGCTCGGAATCAAGTCCGGCACGCTGTTGAGATCCGCCGGCGGCGTGATGACCACGGCCTGCCCCATGGCGATCCCCGGCGAGGCGGCCACGCCCTTGAACATCGCCTGCCCGCCGGGCAGCGCCGGGCGGGTCAGGTTGCCGGTGGCCAGAGCGTGGGCGAGCACGCCGGCAAGCTGGGCGGCCATGGTGACCAGAAAGGCTTCGTCCTCGTCGTCGTAGCGGCGCTTTTCCGCCTGCTGCACCACCAGGACGCCCAGCATGAGGCGCTGATGGATGATCGGCACGCCCAGAAAGCTCGAGTAGCGCTCCTCGCCGGTGGCCTCGAAGTAGCGAAAGTGCGGATGCGCGCGGGCATCCTCGAGGTTCAAGGGTTCGCTGCGCTGGGCGACCATGCCCACGAGACCCTCGCCGAGGGGCAGCACCACGCGCCCTACCGCCTGGGTACGCAGGCCGATGGTTTCCATCAGCACCAGCGACTCGAGCTCGCGGTCGAAAAGATAGAACGAGCAGACGTCGGTCTGCATCGCCTTGCGAATTCGGCGTACCATGGTGGAGAGCGCGGCCTCCAGGGTTCTCGCGCCATTGACCTCCTGGATGACGCGCCGCAATACCTCGAGCATGGATGTTTTAGACTTCACTGTTGTTGTCCTCGCTGAGGAGTTGAGGCCACGGCGTCCCGGGCGCCATGAAACGCGCCCGGCTCATCGCTCGTTACTCGTCGTCCAGGGCAAGGCGCTGGACGCGCGGGGAAAGCTCTCTCAAGGCTCGCCGGTACACTTCCCGCTTGAAGGGCACGACCTGGCCCAGCGGGTACCAGTAGCTCACCCAGCGCCAGCCGTCGAACTCCGGCTTGGGCGTGGCCGTCATGCAGATCCGGTTCTCCTGACATCGGATCCTGAGTAGAAACCACTTCTGTTTCTGGCCGATACACACCGGCCGCGAGTGGGTACGAATCATGCGTCGTGGCAGACGGTAGCGCAGCCACCCCCGGGTGCAGGCGACAATGTCGACATCGTCGGCGGTCAGGCCGATCTCCTCAAACAGTTCACGATAAAGCGCTTGTTGTGGAGTTTCGCTTGCTTTGATGCCTCCCTGGGGGAACTGCCACGCATTTTGCCCTACACGACGCGCCCAAAGCAGCTGCCCCTGGCCGTTGACGATGATGATGCCAACATTGGGGCGAAAGCCGTCAGCGTCGATCACGGACTTCACCTTCTTGAATTTTCAGTTGTCCTCATTTTTCCATAAGGCGGTCAAGCGTATCAATACAATATGACGTCCAGGGGCGATAACGGTGCAAAACCGACGCTTGCCGAGCGTGGACAGCCGAAGTGGGCAGAAAAGAGGGAGTCTGCGATAATCCGCCGCGCTTTCGTTCAGGCCCTGCCTTCAGGTGGCCAAACACCACTGCCTTTGCCTGAACGCCGATCACTCGAGACCAGAACATCAAGCACAAGGGGAACACCGTGAGCCTGGCCATTTTCGATCTGGACAACACGCTCTTATCCATCGACAGCGATCACGCCTGGGGCGAGTTCCTGCTGGAACAGGGCGCCGTCGACCCGGTGGCCTACCGTGAAGCCAACGACCGCTTCCTGGCGGACTACCAGGCGGGCACGCTCGACATGGGCGCCTTTCTGGCCGTGGCGCTCAAGCCCCTGGCCGAGCACTCCACCGAGCAGCTCGCCGCCTGGCATCAGCAGTTCATGGTCAGCAAGATCGAGCCGCACATTCTCGCCAAGGGCGAGGAGCTTCTGGCCCGCCACCGCACCCGGGGCGACACGTTGCTGATCATCACCGCCACCAACCGTTTCATCACCGGGCCGATCGCCGAACGCCTGGGCGTCGACGACCTGATCGCCGTTGAACCGGAAATGGTCGACGGACGCTATACTGGCAAGGTATCGGGTGTTCCCAGCTACCGTGAAGGCAAGATCACACGTCTGAACGAATGGCTCGAATCGCAGGACCTGACCATGGAGGGGGCCTGGTTCTACAGCGATTCTCACAACGACCTGCCGCTGCTCGAAACCGTGGAGCATCCGGTCGCCGTCGACCCCGACGATACGCTGCGCCAGGTCGCCGAAGCGCGCCATTGGCGAATCATGAGCTTGAGGGATTGAAGCATCATGGCAGCCAGACTCAACGGCCAATCAACCGAGTTGCGTGACCCATGGCGTTCGACCCCCCGACGATTCTGACGATCAACGTCGCCCTGGCGCTTGCTGCCGCCCTCTACCTGCTGCTCGAATGGCGCAGCGCCCGGGAACGGGCGCTGGTGTACTGGTCCGCCGGGTTCCTGCTGGTGGTCCTCGGCTCGAGCCTGTCGCTGCTGCGCAGCTACGGGTTCTACTTCGTCGGCGTCTGGTTCGCCAACGGTCTGCTGGTACTCGCCCACGCCTGCTTCATGCTCGGCGTGGCGCGCTTCGTCAACCATGCGCCTTCGCGTCTCTGGTGGCTGCTGGTGCCCGCCTGGTGCGCCCTGCTGCCGTTTTCGGAATGGGTCTTGAGTTCGCGGCTCTACATGGTCGTCAACTCGCTGTTCGTCGGCACTCTGGCGATCTACGCAGGGCAGCTTCTCAAGCTCGAACCCGGGGCTGCCAGCGTGGGCACGCGCCAACTGCACTACGTACTGCTGGCGCACGGCCTCTTCTATCTGGTCAAGGCGGTCTACGCCTTGGTCCCGGGCACGCTGCTCGACCTGTCGCTCTACCAGGGGCTGATGATTCGGGTCTCGCTGATCGAAGGCGTGATGGCGATCCTGCTGATCGCGCTGTCGATGACCGGCACGGTGCGCTACCGGCGCGAGCGCCAGATCACGCGCCTGGCGGAGCGTGACCCGCTCACCTCGCTCTACAACCGGCGCGGCTTCCAGGCGCTCGCGCCGGTAGCGCACCGTGCCGGTCATCGACAGCGCGATCAGCAGGATCGCC
>NZ_JAMZBC010000199.1 GCF_024158715.1 Halomonas sp. 707D7
CCTTGAACTCCTTCTCGAGGCTCGAGCCGTGCTCGCTGGAGGGGATCAGCCCGCGGATCTGCTGGAGCTCCACCGCCGCATCGCTGGTACCGGCGAACACCAGCCGATCGCCGGCCTTCAAGCGCTCGCCGGGCCCCACTACGCTGACCACGTTGCCGGCCCGCTCGATCTCGACCAGAAAGAGCTCCTGGAGATGCCGCAGCCCCGCCTCCTCGACGGTGCGATCCACCAGCACGCCGTCCGGGTCCACCTCCATCTCGATGGTGAACTCCCGCGGGTTGGCGAACACCTTCGCCATGCCCTCGCGGTTGGGCAGAAGCCTCGGCGCGACGAAGATCAGGTAGCCAAGCCCCGCCACCGCCACCGGCAGCCCCACCCAGGCCAGGTCGAAAAGCCCCATGGAGAGCTCGGGGTAGCGCGAGGTCAGAAGCCCGTACACCACCAGGTTGGTGCTGGTGCCGAACAGCGTGATGGTGCCGCCGAGGATCGAGGCGAAGCTCAGCGGCATCAAGAGCCGCTGGGGCGAGCGCTTGATGCGCCGGCTCCAGCTCATCACCGCGGGAATGTAGGTGGCCATGACCGGGGTATTGTTGAGGAACGCGCTCAGCGAGGCGACCGGCAGCACCAGCCGGACGAGGGCGCGCCGTTCGGTCGGCGGCGTGCCGAGCACGTAGCGGATGATCAGGTCGATTCCGCCGGTTTCACGAATGCCCGCCACCAGCACGTACATGAACGCCACGGTGAACAGGCCCGCATTGGAAAACCCGCCGAGGGCCTGCTGCGGGTCGATCACGCCAAGCGTCATCAGCAGCACCACCGCGCCCAGCAGGATGATGTCCGGCCCCAGGCGCGACAACGCCATCAGCGGAAATACCGTCAGTACCACCGCTATCGCAATCCAAGCATCCAATGACATGACACGCGCCTTGAAACGAAAACCGAGTCATTGTGACGCCTGCAAGTTATTCAAAACAGTTATTTTTAGAAACACATTAATATCGAAAAAGAATATAAGCCGGTTATCTGCGGTGAAACGCGGGCAACAAAAAACCCCGCCGAGGCGGGGTTTTCGAACACATCGGGCATTGATGCCCGACGGTCACATCAAGTCAGGAATTAACCCAGAACCTTGATGTTGGAAGCCTGAAGGCCTTTCTTGCCCTGGGTGACGTCAAAGGAAACCTTCTGGCCGTCTTGCAGAGTCTTGAAGCCGTCAGCTTGAATTTCGGAGAAGTGAGCGAACAGATCGTCGCCGTTGTCGTCCGGAGAGATGAAGCCGAAGCCTTTAGTGTCGTTGAACCACTTAACGGTACCAGTTGCCATGATCGAAATCCTCGATTTAGCTCAATGTGAAGCCGGGTAATACCCGAGTTGCAGTGGGTAGAACAAGAAACTTTCACCAGACTCAACGCTTAAGCGTTTCGATACTGCTGACAACGTTCGACTTGCTAACCTACTGCTTGAAGCATGCGCTTAACCAACACGCACGTCAACACTATGTTCGAAAAAAAAGTCAATGTGATGACGCGGCTTCCAGAATCCATCGCGCGGCCTTTTCGGCGATCATCAAGGTGGGTGAATTGGTGTTGCCGCTGGTGATCGTCGGCATGATGCCCGCATCGGCGATTCGCAGCCCCGACACGCCGATCACCCGCAGTCGCGCGTCCACCACCGCCCGGGAATCCCCGGCTCGCCCCATGCGCGTGGTACCCACCGGATGGAAGATGGTGGTGCCGATATCACCGGCCAGCCGGGCAAGCTCCTCGTCCGTTCGATACTCGACGCCTGGCTTGACCTCCTCGGGCGCGTAGCGGGCAAACGCCGGCTGCGCGGCGATGTGCCGGGTGATGCGCAGGGAGTCCGCCGCGACCCGGCGATCCTCGTCGGTGCTCAGATAACACGGGCTGATGATCGGCGCCGCCCGAGGATCGCGGCTGTCGATACCGACCCTGCCCCGGCTGGTGGGGTTCAGGTTGCATACGCTTGCGGTGATCGCAGGGTACGGATGCAGCGGCTGGCCGAAGGCCTCGAGGCTCAAGGGCTGGACGTGGTACTGCAGGTTCGGGTGGGCGTAGTCCGAGGAGCTTCGCGTGAAGGCGCCAAGCTGCGAGGGCGCCATGCTCATCGGCCCCGTGCGTCTGGTGAGATACTCCCAGCCGATGCCCGCCTTGCCGCGCAGCGTGGAGGCGATGGCGTTCAGGGTCAAGGTATTGCTGACTCGATACACCGAGCGGATCTGGAGGTGATCCTGCAGGTTCTCGCCGACGCCGGGGAGATCCTTCACCACCTTTATACCCAGGTTCTCGAGCTGTCTGGCCGGGCCGATGCCGGAGAGCTGAAGCAGCCGCGGCGAGCCGATCGCCCCCGCGCACAGTACCACCTCGCGGCGCGCGCTCACCTGCCGGGCCCGCCCGCGACGCACCACGTCGACGCCGAGACAGCGCGGCCCGCCCGTCCCCTGCGCAAAGCGCAGCGCATCGACCTGGGTCGAATGCCAGAGCGTCAGATTGGGGCGCGAAAGCGCCGGGCGCAGAAACGCCTTGGCGGTATTCCAGCGCCAGCCATCGCGCTGGTTGACCTCGAAGTAGGCCACGCCTTCGTTGTCGCCGCGATTGAAGTCGTCGATGCGCGGTATGCCCGCCTGCTCGGCGGCCCGGGCGAAGTCGTCGAGCACCGGCCACGTCAGCCGCTGCTTTTCCACCCGCCATTCGCCGCCGTAGCCGTGGAAGTCGCCGTGCTCGGCGTCGGCGCCGGGGTCCTGGCGGTAATGGTTTTCGTGGCGCATGAAATCCGCCAGACAGCTCTGCCAGCGCCAGGCCGGGTCATCCACCACGCTTGCCCAGTGGTCGTAGTCTCGCGCCTGGCCGCGCATGTAGATCATGCCATTGATGCTCGAGCAGCCCCCCAGGACCCTGCCCCGCGGATAGATCAGCGAGCGGCCGTTCAGGCCCGGCTCCGGCGCGGTCCTGTAGCGCCAGTCGGTACGCGGATTGTCGATGCAGTAGAGATAGCCCACCGGCACGTGGATCCAGTGGTAGTTGTCGCGCCCGCCCGCCTCGATCAGCAGCACGCGGTTGCTTGGGTCGGCGCTGAGTCGGTTGGCCATCAGACAGCCTGCGGTACCGGCGCCGATGACGATGTAGTCGAAGTGATGGTTGTCGTTGTTCACGGTCGCTCCCGAAACGGTGGCCTGGCGCTCCCTTGCTCACCCACTACCCTCTATCTCGCATGAGCCGGTGTCTGTAAAGAGGGACCAAAGCCTATAGGGCGCTTTTCGTGTCGCCCGCCTCTTTTCGCAACAAGCCATTTTTAAAGGAACCTTGGAGCCGAAGGAGTGCCGAAAACTGGCCATCTTGTAACGATGGTCGCGAGCAAAACGATGGATTTGGTCATGACGGCTTTTATCTACTAAGGTGGTAGACGCACTGAATAGACCAGTCGATTAATGGATGAAACCGCGCGTTTCGAATCCAAGGCGTTGATCTAGAGATAGGAGGTCTTATGAGCAACAGCATCACGACAGTCAATCCGGCCACCGGCGAGAACCTGGAGACCTACTCGCTGATGGATGAACCGAAGGCCCTCGAGATCGTCGAGCAGAGCCATCAGGCCTTTCTGCAGTGGCGCCTGAAGTCGCTCGACGAGCGCGCCCAGGTGATCAGGGCCATCGGCAAGGCGCTGGCCGACAACAAGGAAGCCTTCGCCAAGCTGATCGTCGACGAGATGGGCAAGCCGCCGGAAGAGGCGCGCCAGGAGATCGACCTGTGCGTCGGCATCTGCGACTACACCGCGGAAAACGGACCCAAGAAGCTCGCCGACGAGGAGCGCAAACCCGGCAACGGTGAGCGCGGCATCGTCACCTACGCGCCGATGGGCGTGATCTACGGCATTCAGCCCTGGAACTTCCCGGCCTACCAGGCGGTACGCTACTCCATCGCCAACCTCATGGCGGGTAACGCGGTGCTGTTGAAGCACGCCGAGAACGTCACCGGCAGCGGTCTGTTCCTGGAAAAGCTCTACCGCGATGCAGGCCTGCCGGAGAACGTCTTTCGCACCATCGTCATTTCCCACGATGTCTCGGACAAGATCATCGAGCACAAGCTCGTACGCGGTGTGACGCTGACCGGCAGCGACACCGCCGGGCGCAAGGTGGCCGCGAAGGCCGCCGAGAACCTCAAGAAGACCGTGCTGGAGCTGGGTTCCAACGACGCCTATCTGGTGCTCGACGATGCCGATCTGGACCTGGCGGTGGACACCTGTGTGACCGGGCGCGTGTTCAACGGCGGCCAGACCTGCGTGGCGGCCAAGCGCTTCGTGGTGACTGAGAAGAACTTCGAGGCCTTCAAGGAGCGCTTCGTCGAGAAGATGAAAGCGCTCAAGGTCGGCGACCCGAAAGAGAGCGGCACCGATGTCGGCCCGATGGCCCGGGTGGACCTGCGCGACGGCCTGCACGACCAGGTCGAGAAGAGCGTGGCCAAGGGGGCCAAGATTCTCTGCGGCGGCGAGAAACCCTCTGGTCCCGGCGCCTTCTACCCGGTCACGGTGCTCGACGACGTCAAGCCCGGCCAGCCGGCTTACGATGACGAGCTGTTCGGCCCGGTGGCGGCGCTGATTCGCGCCAAGGACGACGAGGATGCGATGCGCATCGCCAACGACAGCCGCTACGGCCTCGGCGGCGGCATCATCTCGAAGGACGTCAAGCGCGCCACCGAGCTTGCCAGCAAGTACTTCGATACTGGCATGGTGTTCATCAACGGCTTTGGCGTGGCGACCCCGGAAATGCCTTTCGGCGGGGTGAAGGACTCGGGCTACGGCCGCGAGCACGGCGGTTTCGGCATGCACGAGTTCGTCAACGCCAAGGCGGTGATCGTCGTGCAGGAGTGAGGTCGAGAGCCTTGCTGGCTTGAGTTTCGATCGACGCCGCAAGCTTCGCTTGCGGCGTTTTTCATGCCGCTTTATGAAACACGCGGTGGCGCAGGCCCAACAAGGCCACCATCACGAGCCAGGTCAGAAGTGCGGCGATGACATCGTCCAGCACCACCCCGAGCCCGCCCGGGGCGAACTCGGCCAGGTTGACCGGCGGCGGTTTCAAGGCGTCGAAGACGCGATAGACGATAAATGCCGTCGTCATGGCCCACGGCGTTCGCGCGCCCGCCAGCCCCATGACCGTCAGTGGAAACGCGACGATCTCGTCGAACACGATGCTGCCGTGGTCGATACCGCCGTGATAGCGCGCGGCCAAGTGGCAGACGAGCACGCCCAGACACAACAGGGCCGCGCTGATCGTGAACTGATGGCCAAGGCGCAGGCCCAGCAGCCACCAGGCCAGCGCCACGCCGAGAAGCG
>NZ_JAMZBC010000200.1 GCF_024158715.1 Halomonas sp. 707D7
CGCTGCGCCGCGTGGTGGGCCGCGACGGCGTTCGCGGCGTGTTTCGACTTACCTTCACCGACCAGGGGCGGTTCAGCGCCATCGCTCCCGTATCGAGCCCGTCATGACCCCTTATCACCCTGATGACCCCGCGCCGATGAGCCTCGACACCCTGGTACTTCGCGTCATCCCCGACCTCAACCTGGCCGAGACGCTGGTCGGCAATACCCTGACAAGCCTGATCGACAGCGCCAGCGACCCGCTCGACGTGCTGTGGCGCAGGCAGCAGCAGGAGCGCTTTGCCCTTGCCGTGTATCGGCTGCGGCTGATTCTGGAGGCGCTGCTCGAGCGCTACCGCCTAGATGTCAACGCGCTGCTCGCCGACCCCCGCCACCGCCCGCCGGCGCTGTTGCTCAAGGACGACGAGGTGGCCGCCATCGACGAGGCCATCGCCATCTACCGCCACGTGCGCGCCTTCCAGCGCGGCGAGCGCCGCGACCCGGTGGCAAACGCCCCGCGCTGACTCCCCTGGCATCGAAATTGCTTCTATAATGCGACACTCGCCCGGGGATCACCCGCCCCGGGCGCTCGCCACCGCCTACCCGGCCGGCGGCTTTCGATCCGGAGATAACCCATGTCTACCTCGCCCGTTACCTTGATGGTGGCCCGCCGCGTGGCCCACGGCCGCTATCACGACTTCCACCGCTGGCTCAACGAGGGGCGCGACCTAGCCGCGGACTTTCCCGGCTACCTCGGCTCCGGCGTGCTCGCCCCGCCCCAGGGCGACGACGAGTACCAGATCGTGTTTCGCTTCGCCGACCCCGACACCCTCGAGACCTGGCAGCAGTCCGCCTCGCGCAGCGGCTGGCTCAAGCGCGGCCAGGGCCTGTTCGACTCGCCCAGCGAGCAGCGGGCCACGGGCCTCGGCGCCTGGTTCCACATGGACGGGGTCGAGCCCACCCCGCGCTGGAAGCAGGCGGTGGCGGTGTGGCTGGCGTTCTTCCCCATCTCGCTTGCCTTCCAGCTGCTGTTCGGCGGCTGGCTCGCCGGCTGGCCGCTGGTGCCGCGCGTACTGGCCAGCACCCTGGTGCTCACGCCGATCATGGTGTTCGTGTTCATCCCGCTCTCCACCCGGCTGCTCGCCCCCTGGCTTCAAGGCCAGTGGTCGCCACGGGACCTGCTGGCGCGTTGGTGGCAAACCCGGCGCACCTAGGCCACGCTGTGAACGTCACCCATCGCCGCCAAGGAGCGATCATGATCCAGGTACATCATCTCGAGAAATCCCGTTCGCACCGGGTGATCTGGCTGCTCGAGCTGCTCGGGCTCGAGTACGACGTGAAGGTCTACCGGCGCGACAAGCACATGCAGGCACCCAAGGCGCTGCGTGACGTGCATCCGCTGGGCAAGTCACCGGTGATCACCGACGGCGAGCTGACCGTGGCCGAGTCCGGGGCGATCGTCGACTACCTGGTGCAGCGCTACGGCGACGGGCGCCTGCAGCCGAATGCCGACGAGACCCGCGAGTGGGTCGACTACCGCTACTGGCTGCACTACGCCGAAGGCTCGCTGATGCCGCTTCTGCTGATGAGCCTGGTCTTTGGCCAGATACCCAAGCAGTCGCCGGCGCTGGTGCGCCCGGTCGCCAAGGGGATCAGCGCGGCGATCCGCGAGCGCTTTCTCGACCCGCAGCTCGACCGTCACCTCGACTTCATCGAGGCGCACCTGGCCGAACAGGGCAGTTTCGGCGGCGCGTGGCCAAGCGGGGCCGACGTGCAGATGAGCTTTCCCATGCTGGCGCTGAAAGGCACCCGGTCGCTGTCACGCTACCCGGCGATCGACGCCTACACCCGGCGGCTCGAAAGCGACCCCGCCTGGCAGCGCGTGATCGACCGGGTGGGCCCGCTGGATCTTCCCGAGCGCTGAGCCGCGCGACTCACCCCAGGGCAGCGAAGCTGCCCGCGTTGAGCCACAGGTGCACCAGGATGCTCGCCACATAGCCCAGCAGGATCACCGGCGCCCAGCGCAGGTGCCCCATGAAGGTGTAGGCGCCCCGGGCCTGGCCCATCACCGCGACCCCCGCCGCCGAGCCGATCGACAAAAGGCTTCCGCCGACGCCGGCGGTCAGGGTGATCAATAGCCACTGGCCTTCGGACATGGCCGGCTGCATGGTGAGCACGGCGAACATCACCGGGATATTGTCCACCACCGCCGAGACCACGCCGAGGGTGACGTTGGCCCAGGTCGGGTTCCAGCCGCTGTAGAGCGCTTCGGACAGAAGCCCCAGGTAGCCCATGAACCCGAGTCCGCCCACGCACATCACCACGCCGTAGAAGAACAGCAGGGTGTCCCACTCGGCGCGCGCCACGCGATTGAACACATCGAAGGGCACCACGCTGCCCAGCTGCTCGAGCTTCTTGTTGTCGCCCAGGCGGCTGTAGCGCTCGCGCTTGCGGGCAAGCGAGCGCGGCAGGCTCTTGCGCAGGTAGAAGCCGAAGAACTGCAGATAGCCAAGCCCGGTCATCATGCCCAGCACCGGCGGCAGATCCAGGAGCGTATGGCAGGCCACCGCTGTTGCGATGGTCAGCAGGAACAGCGCGATGATGCGCCGCGCGCCGCGCTTGAGCATCACCTCCTCGTGGACGCTTGCCGGTTTCTGGTCCTTGATGAACGCGCTCATGATCAGCGCCGGCACCAGGAAGTTGACCAGCGCCGGCAGAAACAGGATGAAGAACTCCTGGAACTCGAGAATGCCCGCCTGCCAGACCATCAGCGTGGTGATGTCGCCGAAGGGGCTGAAGGCGCCCCCGGCGTTGGCGCCCACCACGATGTTGATGCAGGCCAGGTTGATGAAGCGCTTGTCGCCCTCGGCGACCTTGGTGATCACCGCGCACATCAGAAGCGCGGTGGTCAGGTTGTCGGCGACCGGCGAGAGCAGAAAGGCGAGCCCGCCGGTCAGCCAGAACAGGGTGCGATAGTTGAACCCCTTGCGCAGCATCCAGGAGCGCAGCGCATCGAACACCCGCCGCTCCTCCATGGCGTTGATGTAGGTCATCGCCACCAGCAGGAACAGCATCAGCTCGGTGAACTCCAGAAGCGTCATGCGAAACGCGTACTCCGAGGTTTCCGACAAGCCGTTCTGCACGTAGACGAAGCCGATCAGCCCCCAGATCACCCCCGCCGCCACCAGCACGGGCTTGGACTTGCGCATGTGGATCTTCTCTTCGAGCATCACCAACGCGTAGGCCACCACGAACACCGCCAGGGCGAACAGGCCGATCCCGGTCGTGGTCAGGTCGAGCTCCCCGGTGATCGCCAGCGCCGACGGTGCGAAGGCGAGCAGCGCGCAGGCCAATACGAAAAGCCGGCCACGCGTGCATCGTGGCCGGCCGGGTTTGCTGTCGAGCAAAGGCATAAGGCATTTATCCTATAGACGTTGTAATAGGCGGGAATAAGCAAAGTCAGTTTAACAATCGCGCCTTTACGCCAATACGGAATAAAACCGAACAAAGCCCCCTTGGGGCGGCGTCGAGACGTCTTTTTTTAGGAAATTAATCGTTTCGCTAATAGCCTTTGCCACCCGGGGGTGGCATACCTGCAGGAGGCGTTAGCCATTGGTCGAAGCCGGCACGCCTCTGGCTGCCCGGGGGGAGCTGCCGGGCGCGGCGCGCCGTGGTATGTTAGCCCTGCAAGGCCCGCCCCGGGCCACTAAAACGAGACCCCCTCGACGGGGGCTGAACATACGAAGGACGCCCATGCGCTACTCGATTCGCTCTCTTCATCGCGCGCTGACGCTCTCGGTCGCGCTGCTCACCACGACCACGCTCGCGTTTTCCGCCCAGGCGCAGACGCGCATCACCTATAAATCTTCCTCGGCCGGAACGGCCTACTATCAGATGGGCGTGGAGCTTTCTGAAGCGATCCGTGAGGAGACCGACGACGCCATCGTCCTGACGCTCGAGGAGAGTCAGGGCTCGGTACAGAACGTCATGGAGGTGATGGCGCGCCAGGGCAACTACGTGTTCACCACGCCGCCGGCGCTGGTCGAGCAGGCGATGCAGGGTGAAGGGCCCTTCGCCGAGCGCCAGAGCCCGCGCTTTCAGGAGATCCGCGGACTGTTCCCGATTCCCTCGATCACCATGCACTTCGTCATCGCCGGCGATCACGGCACCGCCGGGGTCGAGGCGCTCGCCGACAAGCACGTGCTGATCGGCCGCGGCACCTATGGCGCCCGCGAGGCGCAGCGCTACCTCGAGCTGTTCGGGCTGGACGGCGACGTGCGCATCGCCGACGCCGCACTCGGCAGCGGCCCGGACGCGCTGAAGAACGGCCAGATCGACGCCTTCGTCACCGCCAGCTCCTTTCCCACGCCCAACGTGATCGAGATCGCCGCCAGCATGCCGATCACCCTGGTGAGCCTGACCGACGAGCAGATCGAGCAGACCGGGTCCACGGCCCAGGTGATTCCCGGCGGCACCTACCCGGGCGTCGACGAGGACGTGCAGACCACGTCGCTGCCGGTCATGGCCTTCACCACCGCGCAGATGGACGACGAGACCGCCTTCGCGCTCACCAAGGCCTTCTGGGAGCGGCGCGATGCCATGGCCGAAGAGGCCGCCTGGTGGGGCGCCATCACCCCGGACATGCTCGCGCAGATGACCACGCTGCTGCACCCCGGCGCACTGCGCTACTACGACGAAGCCGGCATCGACATTCCCGACGCGCTGCGCTGATTCCTCCTTCTTGCATCCCCTCGCAGGGCCCGCCTGCGGGGGGATTTCGTCGATAGGCACCTTCGATGCAGGCTCCTTCTGATACTTCCCTCCATCCGGCGCGCCCCTGGGCGAGCGGCTGGGTGGCCCTTGGCGCGGCGAGCGTCGTCTTCCACCTTGGCCTGGTGTTCTACGGCCTGGCCCCGGCGCTGGTGAGCCGACCGCTGCACATGGCGCTGTTGCTGCCCTGGGTGCTGGTCTACATGGCGCGCACGCGACTGCAGCGCGCAAGCGGCTGGCTGCTGACGCTTCTGGGCGTGGCGGCCTGCGGCTACATCGCCTTCAACGAGCCGGCGCTGGCCAACCAGTACGGGTTCATCGATACGCACCTGCAGATGGCCATCGGCGTGTTCCTGATCCTGCTGGCGCTGGAGGCCGCGCGCCGGGCGATCGGCTGGCCGCTGCCGCTGGTGGCGCTGATCGCGCTTGCCTACGGCGTGTTCGGCGAGCACGTGCCCGGCGCCTTCGGCC
>NZ_JAMZBC010000201.1 GCF_024158715.1 Halomonas sp. 707D7
GCACGGCGTTCATCGAGCTTGCCAGGGTGGCGAGCTCCTCGGGCAGGCGGGTGTCCATGCGGCTCGCCGCGCCCTTCTCGACCTCGCGCAGGTTGGCGTTCATGCGCCGCAGCGGCGCCAGCCCGAAGCGCACCTGCAGCGCCAGCACGCCGAGCAGCAGCGCCCCGAGGGCGAGAATGCCGAGCCACAAGAGCCGCTGGAAGCGCTGTATATCGTCGCGCAGCGCGCTTTCGTCGGCGGCGACGCTGACGTGCAGCGGTGACGACAGCGGCGCCAGGTAGATGTCGCGCTCCACCACACGCAGCGGCTGAGCGCGCGGGCCGGTCACGCTGCGCGCGCTGACCTGGCGGTTGTCGGTCACCGGCAGGCGCTGGTCCCACAGCGAGCGCGACGCCAGCTGGTGCGCGTCCTGGTCGGTGACCTGCCAGTACCAGCCAGAGAACACCTGGTCGAAGCGCGCATCGCCCAGGGCGCTGCGATAGCGCAGCTCGCGGCTTTGCGGGTCGACCGAGACGCCGGCGATCACCACGTTGAGGGTGGCCTTCAAGCGTTCGTCGAAGGCGGCGACCGCCGAGGCGCGGTAGTAGTGGGAGAGCCAGGCGCCGGCCAGCGGCAGCGCCAGGGCGATGATCACCAGCGCAGCGAGCAGCAGGCGCGTGGCGATCGAACGACGCGCCCAGCGCCGGGCGAGACGCGCGCGCTCAAAGGCCATCCGGCGCCTCGGCCAGAAGCCGGTAGCCCTGGCCACGCAGGGTGGCGATGCGCCAGGCACCGAGCTTGCGCCGCAGGCGGCTGACCTGCACGTCGATGACGTTGGAATCCGGTTCGTGATCGCGGTCGTAGACGTGCTCGGCGAGCTCGGACCGGCTCACCACCCGGGGGGCGGCGTGCATCAGGTAGCTCAAAAGCCGCGTCTCCTGGGCGGTGAGGCCGACCGGGCGCCCGGCGAGCGTGACGTACTGGGTATGGGTGTCGAGGCCGAGCTCGCCCACCTTGATCACCGGGTGGGCGTGGCCGTGGGTGCGGCGCAGGATGGCGCGCAGGCGAAACAGCACCTCGGCGGCCTCGAAGGGCTTGGTGACGTAGTCGTCGGCGCCGGCGGTGAAGCCGGCGGCCTTGTCGGCCCAGCGTTCGCGGGCGGTGAGGATCAGGACCGGCAGGTCGATGCCGTCGTCGCGCCAGGCGCCGAGCCAGCGGGTACCGTCGCCATCCGGCAGGCCGACGTCGAGGAT
This sequence comes from Halomonas sp. 707D7, assembly GCF_024158715.1. Lineage (GTDB taxonomy): Bacteria > Pseudomonadota > Gammaproteobacteria > Pseudomonadales > Halomonadaceae > Vreelandella. Next base: position 1,233 of record NZ_JAMZBC010000201.1, read on the forward strand.
CAGCGCGTCATACACCTCGGTGCGCACCAGAAAGTCCGCCTCCTGGCCGGCACCGACGACTTCGACCAGCCAGTCGCCCTCCTTCAAGGCCTTGGCGAGCTCGTCGGCCAGCGCCGCGTCGTCTTCCACCAGCAAACACTTCATGGTCGCCCTCCCTGGCGCTCACCTTGCGCGCATCATCTCGTTGATACGCGCTCCCTCGATCTTCATCAACTGCCCGGTACGGGCGTCGAACTCGAACTCCACGACCTGGCCCTGGGGGCCGAGCATCTTGATCTCGTACTCGATCTCGTCGTCGTCGCGCTCCATCTCGACTTCGATCACCTCGCCCAGGTAGCGCGCCTCCAGCCAGTCCAGCAACTGCTCCAAACTCACCGCCTCGCCCTGGCGTACCTCGCCGTGAAGCCCTTCCCAGTGCTGGTCCGCGTAGGCGCCGCCGGCCAGCACGCAGGCAGCGAGGGCGCCGGCGAAAAGTCGGCGGCGAAGCGCAGGCGTGGGCGGACGAAGGCAGCGTAGGTTCATGGCGCCAGCATGCCAAAGAGTACATGAACGCACCATGAACGGCGCCGTCAGGTTGGCGAAAGCTGCGCGCTGCTATAACGGTGTCATCGCGCTGGAGGAGCCGGCGCACGTTCACTTTTTTCTCGACCAGGAGTTTGCCATGACGACCATGACCAAGAGGCTGACGATTCCGGCGACCGCCGTACTGCTTACCGCTGCGATGGGCAGCGCCCAGGCGGACAGTCTGGCGATGGATCGCCTCGACGAGGTCCTCGGCCACGCCGCCGACTACGGCTTCACCCACTTCGAGGAGATCGGCATCAAGAGCCGCAACCGCGCCGAGATCGAGGGCTGGCTCGACGACGAGTGGTTCGCCGACATCGAGTTCTCGCTGGACAACGGCGAGACCCTGCAGGAGGAGCGCGAGCGACTGATCTCCGGCGCCTGGGGCATGAGCGAGGAGGACGTCCGCCAGGCGTTCGAGGCGGCGCGCCAGGAAGGCATGACCGAGTTCGAGGAGATCGACATCGACCGCAGCGGCATGATCGACATCGAAGGGCGCGACGAGAACGGCCGCGAGCTCGAGATCAGCCTGCGCCAGGGCTCCTTCGAGGTGACCGAGGTCGACCGCGACTGAAGGCGCCCTCGTTCCCTCGACGACAAGACGGGTCCTGGTGACCCGTTTTGCGTATGAGGATCGACGCTCAGCGGCAGTCCTGGCAGTTGCCGCGCGCCATGATCGCCTCGCTGATGCGCTCGATCCCCTGGCGGTATGCCGCCTGGCGGTAGGTGATCTTCTCGTCCCTGGCGCGGGACAGCACCCGGCGCGCCTCGCGCTCGAGGGTCTCGTTCAGGCGCCGGTCGACCTCCTCCGCGCTCCAGGCCTGGCCCGCGCGGTTCTGCAGCCATTCGAAGTAGCTGACGATCACCCCGCCGGTGTTGGCCAGCACGTCCGGCAGCACGTCGATGCCGCGCTTCTCGAGCGCGGCGTCGGCGTCGCTGGTGACCGGGCCGTTGGCGATCTCGAGCAGTATCCCGGCGTTGACGGCGCCGACGTTGGCCTCGGTGATCTGGTTCTCCATGGCGGCGAGGGCGAGCACGTCGACCTCGAGGGCAAGCAGCTCGTCGCCCTCGATGCGCTTGCCCTGGCGGCACTTGGCGAGCTCACCGTGCTTCTGCTTGGCCTTCTTGGCCGCATCGATATCGAGCCCCTCCTTCTTGTAGAGACCGCCGCTGGAGTCGGACACCGCCACCACTTGGTAGCCGCGCGCGGCGGCCTCGCGGGCGAAGTGGTAGGCCGCGTTGCCGAAGCCCTGCACCGCCACGGTGGTCTCCTCGGGCTTGCGCTTCTCCTGCTCGACCCACAGGTCGAGCACGGCGAGCGCACCGTGACCGGTGGCCTCGACGCGGCCTTGCGAGCCGCCCAGCGACAGCGGCTTGCCGGTGATCGCCGCCGGCGCCCGGGCGCGCAGGATATGCTCGTACTCGTCGATCATCCAGCCCATCACCTCGGCATCGGTGTTCATGTCCGGCGCGGGGATGTCGCGATCCGGCCCCATGACGTCGGCGATGGCGCGAACGTAGCCTCGCGCCAGGCGCTCGCGCTCCAGCGACGAAAGCGCCTTGGCATCGACCTGCACGCCGCCCTTGCCGCCGCCGAAGGGCAGCCCCACGACCGCACACTTCACCGCCATCCAGAAGCTCAGGGTGGTGACCTCGTGCTGGTTGACGTCCGGGTGAAAACGCACGCCCCCCTTGGCCGGCCCCAGGCTCACGTCGTACTGCACGCGCCAGGCAGGAAACGTCTGCAGGCGGCCGTCGTCCATGCGCACCGGCACGCTCACCTGCAGCGACAATGCCGGCTGCATGAGGCGCGAACGCGCGTCCGGATGGACGTCGAGCGCCTCGAAGACCTCCTCGAGCCGCGAACGGGCATCGTCGAAAAGCGCCGCGCCGGTTTGCGGGGAGAGCGCCCGGGCCTCACCATGGGAGCGGCGGGTCGCATCCTTCTTGGCGGTTTTCTGTTTCTTGGTCTTCGCATTGGCCATGAACACACTCCGTTGTATCGATGGGATCGTTGCCGCGAGGGGGCCTTGAAAGCGTAGCAGCCCGCGCTTGTTTCGCCCTCGCCTGATACAAGCCGCCTTAGGATGATGCCATGCGCACTGACGCCATCGCTGAACCGCCTGCCGCGCCGCCCGAGACGGCCATCGCGCACGATCTGGCGTGGCTGCTGGACGCCCCGGACATCGTCGCCCTCGACGGCTACGAGGGCCGCCCGAGCCGCGCGGAGCTCGGGCTTGCACCAACGCCGCCGGGCTGGAACGAGCGGCGTGCGAAGGCCGCCCGCACGCTGGCCGGCAAGCTCCCGACGCGCCTGGGCCACTACCACGAGGCGCTGTGGCGGCTCCTGCTGGGCAGCGCCCCGGCCACCCGGCTGCTGGCGCACAACGTCGCGATACGCCAGCAGCGGCGAACGCTGGGCGAGCTGGACCTGGTCTATCGCACGCTGGCCGACCCCGCCCCGATCCACCTGGAAGTGGCGATCAAGTTCTACCTGGGCTTGCCCGAGGGCCCCGGGGCGCTCGAAGGCCAGGACCGCTGGATCGGCCCCGGCGGGCTCGACAGTCTGGCGCGCAAGTGCGCCCACCTGGTGGCCCATCAACTGCCGCTCTCCGCCACGCCGCTTGCCCGCGACACGCTGCGGCGCTTGCTGGCACCCCGCGATGGCGCAGGCGACGAGGGGCTCGAGGGGCTGACCCGGCGCCTGGCGATGCCCGGCGTGCTCTTCTACCCCTTTCACGCACCGCTGCCCCCGCCGACAGGGGCCAGCGCCCACCACGCGCGGGGGCTCTGGTGCCATGCAAGCGACTGGGAAACGGTGCTGAAAGAGCGCATGCCGGCGCGCCTGGCGTGGCTGAAGAAGCCGTTCTGGCTCGCGCCGCCTCGTGACGACGCGTTCCTCGCGCCATCGCGCCTGCTGCCGGCATTGACCGAGGCCCTTGAACGCTTCGGCCCCCAGCAGGTGATGCTGAGGGCCGAAGGAGGATGGGACGGCAAGGAGGAGCGGGTGTTCATCGTGCCCGACGACTGGCCGCGCCAGGTGCCGCTGCCGCTGCCAGGCCGCTAGACGATGACCAGGTTGTCGCGGTGGATCAGCTCCGGGGCCTCGACGAAGCCGAGGATCGCCTCGATCTGGTGACTGGGCTTGCCGGCGAGGCGACGCGCCTCCTCGGCGCCGTAGTTGATCAGCCCCTTGGCGATGCGCCCGCCCTGCTCGTCGACGCACAGCACCATGTCACCGCGCTTGAAGCTGCCCTCCACCTGGCGAACGCCGACCGGCAGCAGGCTCGAGCCCTTCTCGCGCAGCACGTTGACCGCGCCGGCATCCAGGGTGAGCGTGCCGCGCACCTGGAGCTGGCCGGCGAGCCAGCGCTTGCGCGCGGCGATCGGCGCCTGGTGGGGCCTGAGCAGCGTGCCCAGCG
>NZ_JAMZBC010000202.1 GCF_024158715.1 Halomonas sp. 707D7
CAGAGCGGACGCTTGAACATGGGAGTCTCCGGGTGAGGGGCGCCGACCAGCGTAGGACGAAGACCTTACAGCTTTGTGACAGCGGCGCGGCGAAGCGACCCGGCGCGGAAAAGGCCAAAACCGGGCAGCGCGGTGAAGGCTTTCGAGCGAAGAGCTGGTATGCTTTCCTGAGGTCTGCTTCGGCGTGTTCGGCGCCGGTTTCTCTCTTCATGAAAGGACGCTCTTATGTCTCGCCAACCGTTTCTGGCCCGTGCGGCCGTTCTGCTTGCGCTGGTCTCGCCGCTCGCCGCCGCCGACACCCTGGTGTTCACCGCCATTCCCGACGAGGACGAAACGCGCCTGCAGCAGCGCTTCCAGTCGGTGGCGGACTACCTGTCCGACGAGCTCGACGTCGACGTGCGCTTCATCCCCGTGACCTCCTACGCCGCCTCGGTCACCGCCTTTCGCAACAACCAGGTTCAACTGGCCTGGTTCGGCGGCTTCACCGGCGTGCAGGCGCGCGAGCTGGTGCCCGGCTCCCAAGCGATCGCCCAGGGCATCGAGGACCCGGAGTACAAGAGCTACTTCATCGCCAACGCCTCCACCGGCATCGAGCCGGTCGAATCCGACACCGCCCCGGAGGCGCTCAAGGGCCTGACCTTCACTTTCGGCTCGCAGAGCTCGACCTCCGGGCGGCTGCTGCCGGAGTACTTTCTGACCCGCGATCTCGGTGCCTCGCCGGAGGAGCTCTTCGCGCGCGTCGGCTTCAGCGGCAATCACAGCCGCACCGTGTCGCTGGTGCAGTCCGGTGCCTACCAGGCCGGGGTTCTGAGCTACACCGCCTGGGAGAACGAAGTGGAGCAGGGCAACGTCGACCCGGAGCGCGTCCAGGTGATCTGGGAGTCGCCGACCTACCCGGACTACCACTGGACCGTGCGCGGCGACGTCGACGAGCGCTTCGGCGAAGGCTTCACCGAACGCCTGCAGCAGGCGCTGCTGGACATGGACGACCCGGAACTTTTGGCGAGCTTCCCGCGCTCGGGCTTCATTCCGGCTTCCAACGAGGATTTCGAGCCGGTGCGTGACGTGGCCATCTCGCTGGATCTGCTCTGACGGTGACTCGCTTTACGCTGACGGACGCCGAGGCGCACTACGGCGCCACGCGGGTGCTCGGGCCGCTGTCGCTCTCGGTGGACGAGGGCGAGCACGTGGCGCTGATCGGCAAGAGCGGGGCGGGCAAGTCGACGCTGCTCTCCTTGATGTTCGATCACTGGCGCGAGCAGCCGGTGGCGCTGATGCCCCAGGCGCTGGGGCTGGTGGATACGCTCTCGGTGTTCCACAACGTCTACATGGGGCGGCTCGACCGCCACCGTTGGTGGCGCAACCTGGCAACGCTCGCCAGGCCCTGGCGGCGCGACATCGACGAGATCACAGCTCTCCTGGAGGACGTAGGCATCGCCGAGAAACGCTGGACGCCCTGCGGCGAGCTCTCCGGCGGGCAGCGCCAGCGGGTGGCGGCAGCGCGGGTGCTCTATCAGCAGGGCGATCTGCTCCTTGCCGACGAGCCGGTCTCTGCCCTCGACGGCCCCCAGGCGAGCGCGGTGATGGCAAAGCTCACTGGACGCTACCCGCGCACGGTGCTGGCGATGCACGATCTGGAGCTGGCGCTTTCCTTCTGCACCCGCATCGTCGGGCTCAAGGACGGCGCCATCGTGCTCGACGCACCCAGCGAGACGCTCACCGCCGCCGCGCTTCAGGATCTCTACTGATGCCGCTTCGCGCCACTACCCGCGTCACGCTCGGGCTCGTCCTGCTGGCACTCGTCTGCCTGCTACTCGGCGACTTCGAGATCAGCGCCCACGACCCCTGGCGCTCGCTTGGCCAGCTCTTTCTGGGACTCATCCAGCCGGATTTCACCAGCGTCGATTCCCTCGGCGAGGCGCTTCTGCGCACCGTGGCGTTCGCCTTCGTCGGCGTCGGGGTCGGCGCGCTTGCGGGCATGGCGCTGGCGCTCTGTTTCCACCGCTGGTGGGTGCGCACCTTCTGCGCCTTCATTCGCGCCATTCACGAGCTGTTCTGGGCGCTGATCTTTCTACAGAGCTTCGGCCTGCACCCGGTCACCGGGGTGCTGGCGATCGCCATCCCCTACGCGGGGATCTTCGCCAAGGTGTACGCGGAGATTCTGGATGAAACCGATCCGCTGCCCGGGCAGGTGCTGCCGCGTGGAGCCGGGCGGCTGTCGGCGCTGGTCTACGCGCGGGTCAGCCAGGCCTGGCCGCACCTGGTGAGCTATACCGCCTACCGGCTGGAGTGCGGGCTGCGCTCCAGCGCGGTGCTGGGCTTCGTCGGCATGCCGACCATCGGCTACCACCTGATGGCGGCCTTCGCCCAGGGGCACTACCCGACGGTCGGGGCGCTGCTTCTGATGTTCTATCTGCTGATCGGCACGCTCCGGTGGTGGGTGCGCCCGAAGATCCTGCCGCTCTACCTCGCGGCGGCGCCATTTCTGCTGGGCACCGGGCTTCCGATCATGTGGTCGAACGTGACGCGGTTCTTCACCGAGGACATCGTGCCCGCGCCATTGAGGCGAGGCGAGGGGCTGGAGGCGCTGTGGGAGTGGTTCGGCCAGCTGTTCGTCCAACAGGCGCTGCCGGGCATCTGGAATACGCTCTTGCTGACCCAGATCGCGCTGGTGGCGACCGGGGCGCTGGCGCTGGCGCTTTTCCCGCTGATCTCGCGCCACTTCACCCGTCGCGCCGGGGGCATGGCCGGCCATGTGGTACTGGTGGTGATGCGCTCGACGCCGGAGTACATGCTGGCGTTCATCCTGCTCCAGCTTTGGGGGCCCTCCATGCTGCCGGCGGTGGTGGCGCTGGCGCTGCACAACGGCGGCATCATCGCCCACCTGGTGGGGCGGCGCAGCAACGAAATCACGCTCAGGCAGGACGCGCCGCAGGGGATGAACCGCTACGCCTTCGAGATGGTGCCGCGCCTTTACGGCCCGTTTCTGGCGCTTCTGTTCTACCGCTGGGAGATCATCCTGCGCGAGACGGCGATCCTGGGGATCCTCGGGATCGCCACGCTCGGCTTCTTCGTCGACAGCGCGATCCAGGAGATGCGCTTCGATCGTGCGATGGTCCTGATCCTGATCACCGCGCTGATCAACATCGGCGTCGACGTGCTGGCCAGGCGCCTGCGCGGCTATCTGCGCCTGCGTCACGGGGTCGATCGCCAGCAGTGCTGAGTGCAAAGGCGCCTGGAGCTCGAGTACTGACCTTCGATCTCACTGGTGAGTCTTCACTTGCAGGTAAAGCGCCTGGACTAGACTCTTTGCTAAAGGCCAGGGCGCGATCGAGCGGTTATATTACGGCCATGCCCGTCGCTGTTCGAGACGCCTGATATAACCTGTGCCTGGGTGTCACCGATGCGCCCAGAGGTCACCACCGAGGGGCCGATGACCAGTGACTTTCTGCTCAAGGGAATCGACCTGGCGCTCGAGAAGCGCCGCTGGCATCTGCGCTTCGACGCCGCCCTGGAGGCGCGGTTCGAACGGGACACCCAGGCGGCGCGCAACCGCCACATGGTGTTCGCCGGGCTTTTGGCCGGGCTGGTCTACAGCCTCTTTCTGCTCAACGACTACAGCGTTCGGCCCGACGCCTTCGATACCGCCGTGATACTTCGCCTGGGCGTCATGATGCCCTTCGGGCTGACGGTATTGTGGTTCGTTCATCGCGGCATGGCGGGCGGATGGCGCGAGGCGATGATGGCCAGCACCGTGGTGCTGGCCATGGTGATCTCGTGCTGGGTGATGCACGCCTCCTCGATGCCCTACTCCTACCTGGATGCACTGCTGTTCAGCTTCATTCTGGTCGTGGGCAACCTGTTCTACTCGCTGCGCTTTCCCTACGCGCTGGGGGCGACGACGCTGAGCGTCGCCATCATGCTCTACTGTGTCGCCACCTACGCCCCGATGCCGATGGACATCAAGCGCCTGGCGGTCTTCGCCATCGTCGCGAAGGCGCTGTTCACGCTGCTGGCCAGCTATCGGCTCGAGCAGAGCGAGCGGCTCTCCTATCTGCTGCTGCTCAAGGAGACGCTGCGCGCCGGTGATTTCCAGCGCGACAATCAGCAGCTCACCCATCTCTCGCAGACCGACCCGCTGACCGGCCTCGCCAACCGCCGCCAACTGGAGAGCATGGTCGAACTCTACTGGCAGCGGGCCATGGAGAAGGGCACACCGTTGGGCGTCGCCATCATCGATATCGATCACTTCAAGGCCTACAACGATGCTTACGGCCACCTGCAGGGCGATCAGTGCCTGTGCCGGGTCGCTCGAGCGCTCAGGCAGCACAGCCGACCGGGTCATCTGGTTGCCCGCTTTGGCGGCGAAGAGTTCGTGGTGTTGATGCAGGACGCGGACGAGTCGCAGGCGAAGCAGGCGGGCGAGCGACTGAAAGAAGGCGTGGCGGCGCTCGCGCTCGATCACCAGGGCGTCGAGCACGGCTGCGTAACGGTCAGCGTGGGCATCGCCATCGCGACGCCCGGACCGCTGATCAGTACCGTACGGCTGTTTTCCACCGCTGACCAAGCGCTTTACCAGGCCAAGCGCGAAGGGCGCAATCGCTGCCGGATGGTCACGCTCTCGCCCTGATTGACGTAAAATGCCGGCCTGGACCCAGAGCGGACACATTTCGACGATCGAGGAGCAGGCGGTGGCAGACGAGCAGGCGTATTGCGCATTGGAGGTAGGCACGCTGGGCGAACGCCTGGCGCCGGTCGCGGCGGTGAGCGAGCGCGTCGGCGGCGACCCGGCGCGCTGGGACATTCGCGAGGTGGGCGACGGCAACCTGAACCTGGTGTTCATCGTCACCGGCGAGGCAGGAAGCGTGGTGGTCAAGCAGGCGCTGCCCTATGTGCGCATGGTCGGCGAGAGCTGGCCGCTGCCGCTCTACCGCGCGCACTACGAGTATTACGCGCTTTCGCGCCAGGCCAAACGCGCCCCCGGCGTCGCCCCGGCGGTGTACCATTTCGACAAGGCCCAGGCGCTGATCGTGATGGAGTACCTGCACCCCCACGTCATCCTGCGCCGCAAGCTGATCAAGGGCGAGTGGGTCGCAGGACTCGGCAGGACGCTGGGCGAATTCTGCGCGCGCACCGCCTTTCGCGGCTCGGAGCTTTCGCTGCCGAGCCCGGAGAAGAAGGCCGACGT
>NZ_JAMZBC010000203.1 GCF_024158715.1 Halomonas sp. 707D7
TCGCGCATGCGGGCGCGGGCGGCATCGACGAGTCCGGGCAGCGACGTCTCCGCCTCCTGCTCGCCCTGGGCAAGCAGGCCGCGCAGCGGCTCGAGGCGGCTCTTGATCAGATCCCGCGCCAGCGACTTGTTGACCTTCTGCAGGTTCTTGGAGAGTCCGGTGAAGGAGATGCTCGCGGTCAGGTTGGCGCCGGACTCGTCGAGCAGCACGCGCACGGCGGTCGGCGGCAAAAAGCGGTTGAGGTGCAGCGCCCGGGGCGCCGGGCAGTGGGTGCGAAACACCAGTTCCGCCATCAGCCGGCCGCTGGGAATCGCCGGGTGGCGCAGAAGCGCCAGCGCCGTGTTGCCCATGGTGCCGTCGAGCACCCGGCCCATCATCTCGCGCACCAGCGGATGCTCCCAGGAGAGGCGGTGGACGTCGTCCCGGGCCAGCGCCGTCTCGCGCCGGTAGGTCGCCGAGAACCCCTCCTCGCCCTTGACCAGCCCCGGCAGCCCGTCGAGCATGTGCGAGCCAGGCTTGAGATGCACGAGTCCCGCACCGATCTCCTGGCTGTCGACGCCGAACACGTCCAGCGCCCGCTCCACGTAGCGCGGCAGGGCGGTGTCGTCGTCGAGCTCGCGCACCGCCTCGATCACCGCGTCCGCGCGCTGCGGGCGGCAGGCGTTGAGCTCCAGCAGGCGGTTGCGCCCGGCTTCGCGCTCGGCGAGCTTGGTCTCGAACAGTGCCCGGGTATCGGTGATGATCTCGTCGAGCGCCTCGTCGTCCAGCAGCGCGTCCGCCAGGTCGTCGCCGAAGGCATCGAACAGCTCGCTGCCCACGCCCGTTGGGGCGCTGAAGGCGCGCATGCCCTCGTGGTACCAGCGCGCGAGCCGCGCGCCGGGGCTGGCCGCGAACATCGGCACGTGCAGCTCGATGGCGTGGCGCTGGCCGATCCGGTCGAGGCGGCCGATGCGCTGTTCGAGCTGGTCCGGATGCTGGGGCAGGTCGAACATCACCAGGTGGCGGCAGAACTGGAAGTTGCGCCCCTCGGAGCCGATCTCCGAACACACCAGCACCTGGCTGCCATCTTCTTCATCGGCGAAGGCGGCGGCGGCGCGGTCGCGCTCGATCAGCGACAATCCCTCGTGGAACACCGGCGCATGGTAGCCGCCGAGCACGCGCAGCGCCTCGGACAGGCCCTCGGCGGTCTCGCGGTGGTGGGCGATGACCAGCACCTTGTCGCCGGCCAGGCCGTCGTCGCTGGTGTCGGCGAGTTTCTCGAGCAGCCAGTTCACGCGCGGGTCGATCTGCCACCAGGGCTCGCCGTTGAGCGGATCCTCCGAGAGCGACCGGTAGGTGGCGTCCGGGTAGATCAGCACGTCCGGGTGATCCATGCCGGTCTCGATCAGAAGCTCGTCGAGGTAATCCTCGTCGCGCTCGACCCGACGCTGTACGCGCCGGTAGGCCGACGGCAGCTCGAGCGTGCTCTGGTGTAAACGCCGCTCCGGGAAGCCGCCGACGTGGCGACGGCTGTTGCGAAACATCACCCGCCCGGTGCCGTGGCGATCGAGCAGCGCGTTCTGCAACTGCTCGCGGGCCTGGGCCTTCTGCTCGTCGCTCGTGGCGGCGTCGCACAGCGTGTCCAGCAGCGCCTGGCTGTCCGGGTCGTCGGCCACCGCCGCGACGGCGTCGCGCGTGGCGGGCAGCGCCTCCAGTGCCTCGATGGCGGAGGCCACATCGATGTAGTGGCCCTCTTCCTGCTTGAAGCGGGCGATGTCGTGGTAGCGCTCCGGGTCGAGCAGGCGCAGGCGGGCGAAGTGGCTTTCGAGTCCCATCTGCTCCGGGGTCGCGGTCAGCAGCAGAAGCCCCGCGATCTGGCCGGCGAGCTGCTCGACGCAGCGATAGCCGGCGCCGCCGCCCTCCTCGATGCTCCAGTCGAGGTGGTGGGCCTCGTCGACGATCAACAGATCGAAGCGGCTCTCCAGCGCCTGGGTCTGGCGCGCGGCATTGGCGAACAGCCACCCCTGGCTTGCCAGGATCAGCTGGGCACTGTCGAAGGGGTTGTGCTCGCCGTGGGCCTGGCTCTGGGTCTCGTCGAGCAGCGTCACCTCCAGCGAGAAGCGGCGCAGAAGCTCCACCAGCCACTGGTGGGTGAGGCTGTCCGGCACCAGGATCAGCGCCCGCGAGGCGCGCCCGGTCATCAGCAGGCGATGCAGGATCAGCCCGGCCTCGATGGTCTTGCCCAGGCCCACCTCGTCGGCGAGCAGCACGCGCGGGGCGTGGCGGCGTGCCACTTCGTCGGCGATGTAGAGCTGGTGGGGAATCAGGTCGATGCGTGGCCCGCCGAAGCCGAGTGCGGCGTGCTGCTCGATGCGCTGGTAGTGGTGCAGCGTGCGAAAGCGCAGGTCGAACCAGTCGTTGCGATCCACCTGGCCGGTGAGCAGGCGATCGCGGGCCTGGTTGAACTGCATGGTGTCGGCCAGCTTGGTTTCGGGCAGTTCACGAGCGACGCCCTCGGCATCCTCGCCGTAGTAGGTGATCAGGCCGCGGTGCTCCTGGCTTTCGCTGACGGTCATCTGCCAGCCGTCGGCGGCGAGCACGCTGTCGCCGGCGCCGAAGGCGACGCGGGTCAACGGCGCCTGGCGGGTGTTGTAGGTGCGGGTTTCCTGGCTGGCACTGAACAAGATGGTCACGCTACGGGCGTCGCAGTTCAGGACGGTGCCCAGTCCAAGCTCGGCTTCACCGTCGCTGATGAAGCGCTGGCCGGGGGTAAAATCGCTCATGATGCCTCGAGGAAGTTCACAAAACGGGGGCGGCCGCCTGGGGCAGGCGGCTACGGGGCGGGGGATTCTAACGCAAAGCCTGGCGGGGATTAAGCGGTGAGTGCGCTATTCGCCGAGCCAGCGCTCGAGGTGTGAGCGGGTCAGCTCGCCGACGTGGATGTCGCGGGTGCGCCCGCGGGTGTCGAACAGCAGCGTGGTGGGTAGCCCCGGGGCGTTCGAGCGCGCCATCAGCGTCTGGCTCGGGTCGAGCAGGGCGTGGCGAAAGTCGAGCGACTGCTCGTCGAGATAGCGCACCACCGGCAGAAGCTCCTCGCCCTGGTTGACGATCACCACGCTCACGCCGTCGCGGGCGTCGGCTTCGGCCAGCAGCGGCATCTCGCGCAGGCACGGCGGACACCAGGTGGCCCACAGGTTGAGCAGGATCACGTCGCCGCTGGCGGCGAGATCCGGCAGGTGGACGGCGTTGCCGTCGAGATCCTCGAGGGTGACGTCCGGAAGCTCGGCCAGGGCGAAGCGCTCGCCCGACACGGTGAGCGTGACGGCGAGCAGCCACAGCGCCGAGGCGGCGGTGAACAGGGCCATCGCCACCCGCATCGGTTTCAGAGTGTGGCGCAGGTACCAGGCGCTCCAGGCGAGCCCGGCGAGGAAGCCGCCGAGCGGATGGTAGCCCGGCTGCCAGAACTTGAGCGCCTCGAGCGGCGCCTGGGCAAAGCTCTCGAGATTGAGCGCCACGTAGGTGAGCCGCGCACCCAGAAGCCACGCCAGCAGCAGGCCGTTGAACCAGCGGCGCTGGCGATGACCGGGCAGCGACAGCAGAAAATGGCAGGCCAGCAGCAGGGCGAGCGCGCAGCCCACGGCGTAGAGCCTGGGCAGTGAAATTAATAGCGGCCCGAGGGCGATCGCGTTCATGGTTTTCCCGTTAAGCGGTTACACTGGATCACCATATCATGCACGTGACCGATTACGGAGTTGTCTATGCACTCGCCCGGCGTTGATGTACTGCGCGCACTGGCCATTGGATCGCAGGCACTGGGCCTTGCACTGGTCATCACCCTGGAAACCGTGATGGGCGACGCCGCCCGACCCTGGCAGGGCGTGGTGCTCGGGGCCATGGTGGCGGTGGCGCTTACCATCGCGCTGGTGCGCCTCTACCGGCGCAACCGCCAGCGCAAGGCCGCCGATGCTCGCCAAGGCGAGGCGGGGCGGCTGGATGGCTAGCCGGCGGCGCGCGCTCGGCGCGCTGCTCGCCATCACGCTGCTGGCGCTTGTCGGCTGCGTCGACGAGGACGCCCCTCGCGAGCCGAGCGCCGCCCTGGAGCATTCGCTTGCCCGCGAGACCTGGCTCGGCGAGCAGGTCGCCCAGGCCTTCGAGGGGCAGAGCGCGCCGGACGGCTTTGCGCTGCTGGCCAACGGCCAGGAGGCCTTCGCGGTACGCGTCGAGCTGATCCACCAGGCCGAGCGCACCCTCGACATCCAGACCTACCTGTTCGGCGACGGCCAGACCACGCGGCTGGTCATGGAGGAGCTGCTCAGCGCCGCCGAACGCGGCGTGCGGGTGCGCCTGCTGCTCGACGACATGGGCGCCATCGGCCAGGGCGACCGGCTGGCCGCACTCGCCAGCCACCCCAACGTCGAGGTCCGGGTGTTCAACCCGGTCGCCTTCGGGCGCGGCTACCTGGTCACCCGGGTGCTGGCCTCGCTCACCGACCCCGCCCGTCAGCACCGGCGCATGCACAACAAGCTGTGGATCGCCGACAACAGCGTGGCGATCGCCGGCGGGCGCAACCTCGGCGACGAGTACTTCGACGCCAACGACGCGGTCAACTTCGCCGACCTGGATCTGGTCAACCTGGGCGAGGTAGTGCCCGCGCTCTCCCAGAGCTTCGACGACTACTGGAACCATGCGCTTGCCCAGCCGATCGCGCGCTACCACGCGGCCAGCGACGACGCCTGGCAGCCGCTGGCCCATGACCTGTCCGCCTGGCTCGACGACAACGCCGATGACGCCTACATTCGCGAGCTGCGCGAGACGCCGAGCGACACGCCTCCCTGGCAGACGCTCTACTGGGGCGAGGGCGTCGCCCTTTACGACCCGCCGGACAAGCTCACCCACGCAACCGCCCCCCCCTGGCAGGAGACGCTGCTGGGCGACTTGATGACGCGCAGCACCAGCCGCTCGCGGGTGGTGCTGGTCTCGGCCTACTTCGTGCCCACCGAGGCCGGGGTCGAGCGGCTGGTGGCG
>NZ_JAMZBC010000204.1 GCF_024158715.1 Halomonas sp. 707D7
ACCAGGGCGCACGGGCTGGAAGAGGGCGGGTGGGGCGTGGGCATGAGCGGGCTCGAACAATTTTGCGTTCTCCATCATATCTCCACATACCGTCGACGTGAACACCATGCGAGGTCGCTATAGTCCCGTCCATTCAACTGGCAGGCGTCTGCCTGTACCTGAAGGGACTACTCATGAAGCTTGCAACTCTGTGCCGTCGTACCGGTGTGGCCGCCGTGTTAATGACCGTGCTGGCCGGCTGTGGGCCCAGGGAAGAGGAGGCCGTGGCACCGCCTGCGCCTCGGGTCTCCGTCGACACCCTGGCCGCCGTCCCGTGGGAACTCACCGAGGATCTGCCCGGACGGGTCACGCCGTTTCAAGTAGCGGACATTCGCGCCCAGGTCGGCGGCATCGTTCAACGCCGGTTGTTCGAGCAGGGCCATGACGTGGAGGCCGGCCAGGCCCTGTTCGAGATCAACCCGGCGCCGTTTCAGGCCGATGTGGACACCGCCCAGGCCGCGCTGCAGAAGGCCGAGGCGGAACTGGCCAACGCCCGTAATCAGTCTTCACGGCTCGAAACCCTTGTGCGCAACGCCTCCGTGAGCCGCCAGGCCTACGATGACGCCGTGGCGACCGCCCAGCAGGCCGCCGCGAACGTGGCCGAGGCCCGGGCGACCCTGGCCCGCCGGCGTCTCGATCTGGAGTTCGCGACCGTGACGTCGCCCATCGCCGGGCGAGTGGACCAGGCGATGGTGACCGAGGGCACACTGGTGGGCAGCGCCGACACCACTGCCATGGCCCGGGTGCAGAACATCGATCAGGTCTATGTCGACGTTCGCCGCCCGTCGTCGTCGCTAACGTCGCTTCAGGGGGCCATGGCCTCCCGGCCCTCCCTCGACGGCGGCATGCCGGTCACCCTGCTGGGCCAGAACGGCGAACCTCTCGAGATGTCGGCCCGCCTGCTGTTCTCCGGCATCGAGGTGGACGCCAGCACCGGCAACCTGCTGCTGCGCGTGCTGGCCGAGAACCCGCAGCATCGACTGCTGCCGGGCATGTTCCTGCGCGCGCGGGTGCCCTACGCCCAGTACGATGCGGCGCTGACCGTGGCCCAGCAAGCCGTGGTGCGCATTGGCGGCCACCCCTATGTGTGGGTAATGGATGAAAGCGAGCGGGTGGAGATGGTCGCCGTGGAACTCGGCGAAACGAAGGAGGGCCGCTACCGGGTGAAGAGCGGGCTCACCGAGGGCCAGAAGGTGGTCGTTGAAGGAATCGAGCGCTTGTCCGATGGCGCCAAGGTCAGCGCTGCGGACTGGGCGCCCGCCGCCCCCGGCAGTGCTCTAGTCGCGTCTGCCCACTGATTTTCCGTCTTCGTTTTAACCCCCGCAGCGGAAATAGCTCAAGGATTCGCCGCCATGCCTCAGTTCTTCATCCAGCGCCCGATCTTCGCGTGGGTGATCGCCCTGTTCATCATCTTGATGGGCGTGATCGCCATTCCGTCGTTGCCGGTGGCGCATTACCCCTCCGTGGCGCCGCCCTCGGTGACCATCACCGCCACCTACCCCGGCGCCACCCCGCAAACCATGAGCGATACGGTGGTCAGCCTCATCGAGCGCGAGCTTTCCAGCGTCAAGAACGTGCTGTACTACCAGTCCACCGCGGACTCCTCCGGCTCGGCCTCGGTCACCGTGACCTTCAAGCCCGGCACCGACCCGGAGCTTGCCCAGGTGGACGTGCAGAACAAGCTCAAGGCGGTGGAGCCCCGGCTGCCCCAGGCGGTACGCCAGGATGGTCTCAGCGTCGAGTCCGCCTCCTCGAGCTTTCTGATGATCGTGGGACTGACCTCGAAAGACGGCCGTTTCGACGAGCTTGCGCTGAACGACTACCTGGCCCGCAACCTGGTGGACGAGGTGCGTCGGGTCGATGGCGTGGGCAAGGTGCAGCTGTTCGGCGCCGAGCAGGCGATGCGGATCTGGTTCGATCCGCAGAAGCTGGCGGATTACGCGCTCTCGATCAACGATGTCTCCGCCGCGATCCAGGCGCAGAACGCGCCGATCGTGCCCGGCAGCATCGGGGCGTCCCCCGCTATCCCTGGCCAGACGGTCACCACCTTGCTGGTGGCGGACGGGCAGCTGCGCACGCCGGACGAGTTCGCCGCCATCGTGCTGCGCGCAGATGAGAGTGGCGTCCAGGTACTGCTGGGCGATGTGGCCCGGGTGGAGCTCGGGGCCCAGTCCTACGGCTTCTCGAACCGGGAAAACGGCCAGCCCGCCACCGCCGCCGCCATTCAGCTTGCCCCCGGGGCCAACGCCGTACGCACCGCCGACGGCGTGCGAGCGCGGCTTTCAGAGCTCGCCACGAGCCTGCCCCCGGGCATGAACTACTCGGTGCCCTTCGATACCGCACCCTTCGTCAAGGTCTCGATCCAGAAGGTCATCCACACCCTGCTCGAGGCCATGGTGCTGGTATTTCTGGTGATGCTGCTGTTTCTGCAGAAGGTGCGCTACACCCTGATTCCTGCGCTGGTGGCGCCGATCGCGCTGCTGGGCACCTTCACGGTCATGCTGGTGGCCGGATCCTCGATCAACGTGCTCACCATGTTCGGCATGGTGCTGGCGATCGGCATCATCGTCGATGACGCCATCGTCGTGGTGGAGAACGTCGAGCGTCTCATGGCCACGGAAGGCCTGTCGCCGAAAAAGGCGACCCAGAAGGCGATGAAGGAGATCACCGGGGCAGTCATCGGCATCACCCTGGTGCTCACGGTAGTGTTCGTGCCCATGGCGTTCTCGAAGGGCTCGGTGGGGGTCATCTACCAGCAGTTCGCTCTGTCCATGGTGGTGTCGATTCTGTTCTCGGCGTTTCTGGCCCTCACGCTGACCCCGGCCCTGTGCGCGAGCCTGCTTCGGCCCGTGGCTGCCGGGCATCACGAAAAGCGCGGCTTCTTCGGAGGGTTCAACCGCCGCTTCGACGGGCTGACCCAGCGCTACGAGAAGCGCGTGACCGGGCTGGTCGCCCGCAGCGGTCGGCTGATGGTGCTGTTTTTGGCGCTGGCGGGGGTGTTGCTGTTCGCCATGAGCCGGCTGCCGTCGTCATTTCTGCCGGAAGAGGATCAGGGCTACTTCATGACCAGCATCCAGCTGCCCGCCAATGCCACCGCCGAGCGCACCCTGAACGTGGTCAAGGCCTACGAGGACCACGTGATGGCGCGCCCGGGCATCAGCGGCAACATGTCCATCCTGGGCTTCGGCTTTTCCGGCTCCGGGGCGAACACGGCGCTGGCGTTCACCATACTCAAGGACTGGGGCGAGCGCGACGGCGCCAGCACCGCCCAGGAAGCGGAGCTGGCCCAGCAGGCCATGGAGCAACTGAACGAGGGCAAGGTGATGAGCCTGTTGCCCCCGGCGATCGACGAACTGGGCACCAAGTCCGGCTTCACCTTCTACCTGCAGGATCTTCGCAATCAAGGGCCTGCCGCCCTGAAGGAGGCGGAAGCCAAGCTGGTCGAGCTGGCCGCCCAAAGCGCCGTGGTCAGCGATGTCTACGCCGATGGCCTGCCCGAGGGCGCGAGCCTGCGCCTGGACATCGACCGGCGCAAGGCCGAGGCCCTGGGCGTGCCGTTTGCCAATATCGGCGAGATCCTCTCTGCCGCCATGGGGTCGTCCTATCTCAACGACTTCCCCAACGACGGGCGGATGCAGCAGGTCATCTTGCAGGCGGATGCCCCGGCTCGCATGCAGATCGACGACGTGCTGAGGCTACAGGTGCGCAATACGCGCGGGGGCATGGTGTCCCTGTCCGAGGTGGTCACGCCGGTGTGGGACGAGACGCCGCTGCAGCTGGAGCGGTACCTGGGCTACCCCGCCTCGAGCATTTCCGGAAGCGCGGCGCCGGGGGCCTCCACCGGCCAGGCCATGGCCGAGATGGAGCGCCTGGTCCAGGCGCTGCCCGCCGGCTTCGCCGTGGCCTGGACTGGCCAGTCCCTGCAGGAGCGCCAGTCCGCCTCCCAGGCGCCTTTGCTGGTGGCGCTGTCGATCCTGGCGGTGTTTCTGGTGCTCGCCGCCCTGTACGAGAGCTGGTCGATTCCGCTGTCGGTCATATTGGTCGTGCCCCTGGGGTTGCTCGGGGCGGTGGCGGCCATGCTGCTCAGAGGCCTGCCCAACGATGTGTTCTTCAAGGTCGGCATGGTTACGGTGATCGGGCTCTCGGCCAAGAACGCGATCCTGATCGTCGAGTTCGCCAAGCAGCTTCGTGAGCAGGGCTGGGGGCTTCGGGAAGCGGCGGTGGAAGCGGCCCGGCTGCGCCTGCGCCCGATCCTGATGACCTCTCTCGCCTTCGGCCTTGGCGTGGTGCCGCTGATGCTCGCCTTCGGCGCCAGCGCCAACACCCAGCACGCGATCGGCACCGGCGTGTTTGGGGGCATGGTCAGCGGCACCTTGCTGGTGGTGCTGTTCGTGCCGGTGTTCTTCGTGTTCGTGATGGGCCTGCAAGAGCGCGTCGGTGCCTGGCGCGCCGCCCGGCGCACGGCCTCAACCCACCATGCAAGCCAGCAGGAGTAACCCCGTGCAACCGTTCGACCTTGCTGAAAAGGAGACCGCTCGATGAAAACGACGAACACCCGCCGTTGGTGGGTTTTGCTTGCGGTGATGCTGGCGTTTCTGCCGGTGGTCATCGACATGACGATCCTGCACGTGGCGGTGCCGGTCTTGACCCCGGCCCTTCAGGCCACCGGCACCCAGGTGCTCTGGATCATCGATATCTATCCACTGCTGATGGCGGGCCTGCTGGTGCCCATGGGTACCCTGGCGGATCGCATCGGCACTCGCCGACTGCTGTTGACCGGGCTCGGTGTGTTCGGGATCGCGTCCTTGCTGGCGGCGTTCTCCACCACTCCGGCCATGCTGATCGGCGCTCGAGTGGTGCTCGCCCTGGGCGGGGCGATGATCATGCCCTGCGTCCTGGGCGTCATTCGCAAGACCTTCGAGGACGAGGGCGAGCGCGCCCTGGCCCTGGGGCTCTGGGG
>NZ_JAMZBC010000205.1 GCF_024158715.1 Halomonas sp. 707D7
GTTGAACTGCCCGCCAAGCTCCTCCCGGCGCTCGAAAAGCGTCACCGCATGGCCACGGCTCGCCACCGCCGTGAGCGCGGCGAGCCGTGGCCATGCGGTGACGCTTTTCGAGCGCCGGGAGGAGCTTGGCGGGCAGTTCAACTACGCGCGCAAGATCCCCGGCAAGGAGGAGTTCTTTGAGACCCTGCGCTACTTCCACGTGATGCTCGCAAAATACGCTGTGGACGTACGCTTGAACGCGGAGGCCACCGCCGAGGCGCTGGCCGACTTCGACGTGGTGGTGATCGCCACTGGCGTCACGCCGCGCACGCTCGATGTGCCCGGGGCCGATCATCCGAGCGTGCTGAGCTACGCCGAGGCGATCGAACATCCGGAGCGGGTCGGGCGCGAAGTGGCGGTGATCGGCGCCGGCGGTATCGGCTTCGACGTCTCGGAGCTTCTCTCCCACGTGGAACACCCGGCGCTCGATCTCGACGCCTGGTGCCGGGAGTGGGGCGTGGATCTCTCGGTCAGCGAGCGCGGCGGGCTCGTCGCCCCCAACCCGCCGGCGCCTGCAAGGCGGATCACTCTGCTGCAGCGCAAGCGCTCCAAGCCCGGCAAGGGGCTCGGCAAGACCACGGGCTGGGTGCACCGCGCCGCCCTCAAGGCGCGCAACGTCGCGATGCTTAGCGGCTGCGAGTACCTGCGCATCGATGACGATGGCCTGCATCTGCGCATGGAGGGCGAGGAGCGGGTGCTGGCGGTGGACAGCATCGTGGTGTGTGCGGGCCAGGAGTCGGTACGCGATCTCGTCGAGCCTCTAAAGCATGCCGGGCGCGAGGTGCACGTGATCGGCGGGGCGTTCGAGGCCGCCGAGCTCGACGCCAAGCGGGCGATCGACCAGGGCATGCGGCTGGCGGCCACGCTCTAGGCGTTGGGTGGCGCGGATGACGGCCGGGTTCGATTGGCGCTAGACTATCGTCTTGCTTTGCGACCCCATGACCGGACGCGGGCACTTCTCAATGCGAATGCCTGGTCGCCAGGCGCGTGGCACCCTGCGCGCCGGGCGATCGTCAGCCATAAGGACAACACCGCCATGCCATCGGAGTGCACCCCCCGATTTCTCGCCAGTGACAATACCTCCGGTATCTGCCCGGAGGCGATGCAGTACCTGATGAAAGCCAACCAGAGTGACGACCTGGCCTACGGCAACGACACCTGGACCGCCCGCGCGGCGGACCGCTTTCGCGAGATGTTCGATTACGACTGCGACGTGTTCTTCGTCTTCAACGGTACTGCCGCCAACTCGCTGGCGCTTTCCGCCATGGGGCGCAGCTACCACAGCGTGATCTGCCACGAGCTCGCCCATATCGAGACCGACGAGTGCGGCGGGCCGGAGTTCTTCTCCAACGGCGCCAAGCTTCTGACCTCGCCCGGCGCCAACGGCAAGCTGACCCCGCAAGGCATCGAGGCGCTGGTCACCAAACGCTCCGACATCCACTATCCCAAGCCTAAGGTGGTCTCGCTCACCCAGGCGACCGAAGTGGGCACGGTCTATTCCCGCGAGGAGCTCCTGGCTATTCGCGCGGTGGCGGACAAGCATGATCTTCGCCTGCACATGGATGGCGCGCGCTTCGCCAATGCCTGCGCGAGCCTGGACGCAAGCCCGGCGGAGCTGACCTGGCAGGTGGGAGTCGATGCGCTGTGCTTTTCCGGTACCAAGAACGGGCTGGCCTTTGGCGAGGCGATCCTGTTTTTCAACCGCGAGCTCGCCGAGGACTTCTCCTATCGCTGCAAGCAGGCCGGCCAGCTCGCCTCCAAGATGCGCTACGTCTCTGCCCCTTGGCTCGGGCTTCTGGAAAGCGGCGCCTGGCTCACCAACGCCCAGCACGCCAACGACATGGCGCGCTATCTGAGCGAAGGCCTGAAGCGGCTGCCCGGGGTATCGCTGATGTTTCCCACCCAGGCCAACAGCGTCTTCGTCGAGCTTCCACCCCACGTGGTGGCGATGCTCAGGCAGAAGGGCTGGACGTTCTATACCTTCATCGGCGCCGGCGGGGCGCGCTTCGTGTGCGCCTGGAACACTACCGTCGAGCTTCTCGATCAACTGCTGGCGGATGTCGAGGAGGCGCTGGCCTAGGCGGTATGCCGCCTGGGCCAGGCCGGGAGGGTCAGGTCAGGGAACGACCTGCTGGCTTGCGCTGGTGAAGCCCATCAGCGAGACGTTGAGATCGAGGCGCTGGCCATCCGGGGCGATGGCGCTGACGGTGGCGCGGTTGCCGCTGCGCAGCTGCTGCAGAAGGCTCGCCTCGAGGGGCAGATCCGCCCGGCACCCTTGCTCGAAGCAGAACTGGTAGGGGAAGCCGACCGGCTCGTTGTCGTCCACCTGTAGCTGCATGCCCGGGGCCAGGATCACGCCCAGCGGCAGCATGAAGGCCATGACCGCGCTCTGGGCTTCGGGCGAGTAGCCGACCATGGCGCTCATCAGCGGGTCGTTGCTGTCGGGGTTGTTGACTACCTGGCTCATGGTGCAGCCTTGCTGCCCCCCTTCGTTTTGGCAGCGCACTTCCCAATCCTGGAAGCGCTGAGTGTCGGCGTTCTGAGCGCCTTGCTGTGCCTGGGCGGTCGCGGCGGTGGAGGCGGCGAGCAGTGGAAGCACGGCAGTGATCAGCGCGCGGCGAATCGGCATGGGGTCGTTTCTCCTGAAGATTGAAGGTGAGCCAATGCTCGCCCTCGTTGTGTCGTCTTGCTGCATTCGAACATAACCTGTGCCTCGGGTTCCAGCGTCACGTTCAAGGAGATGAGTCTTCTCGACGTCGAGCGTTGAAGGTTTCACCTTTCTTTTTTCCATTGCTGACTAAGCTTGTAGAGCGACACCTCGTTTGGCACACCGTTTGGGTGGTTCGGCTTGGCGGTGGCTGCCTGAGGCTTTGCCACAGGAGAGTTCTATGAGCATCTTTGATCACGTTCAAGACCGATTTGCCCGCATCCAGCAAGAAGAGATGACCCTCGAGGAGTATCTCGCCCTTTGCAAGCGCGACCCCAAGGTGTATGCCAGTGCCGCCGAACGCATGCTCGAGGCGATCGGCGAGCCCGAGGTGATCGACACTGCCAAGGACCCGCGCCTTTCCCGCATCTTTTCCAACAAGGTCATCCGCCGGTACCCGGCCTTTGCCGAATTCCACGGCATGGAAGAGGCGATCGAGCAGATCGTGGCCTACTTCCGCCACGCCGCTCAGGGGCTCGAGGAGCGCAAGCAGATCCTCTATCTGCTGGGGCCGGTGGGTGGCGGCAAGTCGTCGCTGGCCGAGCGCCTGAAGCTTCTCATGGAGCGCATTCCGTTCTACGCCATCAAGGACTCGCCGGTGCACGAATCTCCCTTGGGGCTCTTCTCGCCGGAGGAGGATGGCGAACTTCTCGAGCAGGAGTACGGCATTCCCAGGCGCTATCTCAAGAGCGTGATGTCGCCCTGGGCGGCCAAGCGGCTGAAGGAGAACGGTGGTGATATCTCGGCGTTTCGCGTGGTGCGCCTTTATCCTTCACGGCTCAACCAGATCGCGATCTCCAAGACCGAACCGGGTGACGAGAACAACCAGGACATCTCGTCGCTGGTGGGCAAGGTCGATATCCGAAAGCTCGAGCTCTTCTCCCAGGACGATCCGGATGCCTACAGCTTCTCCGGCGGGCTTTGCCGTGCCAACCAGGGGTTGATGGAGTTCGTCGAGATGTTCAAGGCGCCGATCAAGGTGCTCCATCCGCTTCTGACCGCGACCCAGGAGGGCAACTACAACCCCACCGAGGGCATGGGCGCGATTCCCTTCGACGGGGTGATTCTCGCTCACTCCAACGAGTCCGAGTGGAAGGCGTTTCGCAACAACCGCAACAACGAAGCGTTTCTCGACCGGGTCTACATCGTCAAGGTGCCGTACTGCCTGCGTACCTCCGAGGAGGTGATGATCTACCAGAAACTTCTGGAAGAATCCTCGCTCAATCACGCGCCCTGCGCGCCGGATACCTTGCGCATGCTGGCGCAGTTCTCCACGCTTTCACGCCTCAAGGTGCCGGAAAACTCCAGCGTCTACTCCAAGATGCGCGTCTACGACGGCGAGAACCTGAAGGATACCGACCCGCGGGCCAAGTCGATCCAGGAGTATCGCGATGCCGCCGGGGTCGACGAGGGCATGCAGGGGCTCTCCACCCGCTTTGCCTTCAAGATCCTCTCCAAGGTGTTCAACTTCGACAGTAGTGAGGTGGCCGCCAACCCGGTACATCTCCTCTACGTGCTGGAGCAGGCGCTCGAGCGCGAGCAGCTGCCGGCCGAGGTGTTCGAGCGTTACCTGGGCTACATCAAGGAGTTCCTGGCGCCGCGCTACGTCGAGTTCATCGGCAAGGAGATCCAGACCGCCTATCTCGAGTCCTACAGCGAGTATGGCCAGAACATCTTCGATCGCTACGTCATGTACGCGGACTTCTGGATTCAGGACCAGGAGTACCGTGACCCGGAAACCGGCGAGCTTCTGAACCGCCAGTCGCTCAACGAGGAGCTCGAGAAGATCGAGAAGCCCGCGGGCATTTCCAACCCGAAGGATTTCCGCCACGAGGTAGTCAACTTCGTGCTCCGGGCCCGCGCCCAGAACAACGGCATGAATCCGAGCTGGCAGTCCTACGAAAAGCTCAGGGGCGTGATCGAGCACAAGATGTTCGCCAACACCGAAGAGCTTCTGCCTGTGATCTCCTTCAACGCCAAGGCGTCCAAGTCGGACCAGAAGAAGCACGAGGATTTCGTCGCGCGCATGGTGGAACGCGGCTATACCGAAAAGCAGGTGCGCCTGCTGTCGGAGTGGTACCTGCGCGTGCGTAAGTCCCAGTAGCGCCGGTTTCGCAAGCCTTGGTTCAAGGAGGTCTCATGACCTACTTCATCGATCGCCGGCCCAACGCCAAGCACAAGAGCGCGGTCAACCGGCAGCGCTTTCTGGAGCGCTATCGCCACCACATCAAGCGGTCGGTGGAGGAGG
>NZ_JAMZBC010000206.1 GCF_024158715.1 Halomonas sp. 707D7
TGCGAGGAGAGGCCACGTGGCCAAGTTTCTTTTCTACCGACTGCTGCAGGCGCTGTTCGTGCTGGTGGCGGTCACCCTGATCGTGTCGTTCGCGATTCGCCTGACCGGCGACCCCGCCGTCATGCTCGCCCAGGGCGCCGGCAGCATCACGGAAGCCGACCTTGAGCGCATTCGCGAGGCGCTGGGTCTCAACCAGCCGTTTCTGGTCCAGTACCTGAATTTCCTCAAGGGGCTGTTCACCGGCGACCTGGGCCGCAGCTTCATGGGCGGCACGCCCGTGGGCGATCTGATCGGCCGTGCGCTGCCGGCAACGCTCGCGCTGGCGTTCGCCTCGATGTTCGTCTCCATTGCGCTGTCGATTCCGCTGGGCGTCAAGGCGGCGGTCTCGCGAGGCCGGTGGCCGGATCAGGTGATTCGCGTCGTCTCGCTGGTGGGGCTCTCCTTTCCCAACTTCTGGCTGGCGATCATGCTGGTGCTGCTGCTCTCCATCACCTTCAACCTGCTGCCGCCCAGCGGCATGGAAGGCTGGCAGAGCTTCCTCATGCCGGCGGCCACCATGGGCATCATCCTGACCGCCACCAACGTGCGCCTGGTGCGCACCACCATGCTCGAAACCCTGCGTTCGCAGTACATCATGGTGGCCCGCGCCAAGGGGCTGTCGGACTCGGTGGTGCTCTACAAGCACGCGCTGCGCAACTGCTCGATCCCGCTGATCACCTACTTCGGCCTGCAGTTCGGCGGGCTTCTCGGCGGCATCGTGGTCATCGAGCGGGTGTTCAACTGGCCAGGGCTCGGCACGCTCGCCTTCGACGCCGTCGCCGCGCGCGACTATCCGGTGCTGCAAGGGGTGATCACGGTGCTGTCGCTCATGATCATCGCCATCAATCTGCTGGTCGACATCGCCTACGGCTTCGTCGACCCGCGCGTGCGCAAGAGCTAGGGGATTGCCATGACGATCAATGCACTGAAGCTCGAGCGCTTCAAGAGCTTCGAATTCATCATGGGGGCGCTGCTGGTCGGCGGTATCGGCTTTGCCGTGCTGTTCTCCGGCTGGCTGTTCCCCGACGGCGCCAGCGGCGTCAATCTCGCCATGCGCTTGACGCCGCCGATGGCCGACGGCAGCTTCCCGCTGGGTACCGATCCGCTGGGTCGCGACGTGCTGGCGCGGGTGATCATCGGCGGCGAGATCTCGCTCAAGGTCGGCTTCTATTCGGCGCTGGGCGCGGTGGTCCTGGGCATCGTCATGGGGCTTCTGTCCGGCTACTACGGCGGCTTCATCGACATGATCGTGATGCGCTTCGCCGACGTGCAGCTCGCCCTGCCGTTCATCCTGCTGGCGATCACCTTCATCGCGGTGATCGGCGGCGGGCTTTCCAACATGATCATCCTGCTGATCGTCTCCCAGTGGGTGCAGTACGCCCGCCTGGTGCGCGGCTCGGTGCTGTCGCTCAAGGATCGCGAGTTCATTCTCTCGGCCCAGGCGATCGGCGTGCGCGACTGGCGCATCCTGTTCCAGCACCTGCTGCCCAACCTGCTGGGCCCGGTGATCGTGCTGATGACCCTGAACGTGGCCAACAACATCCTGCTGGAAAGCAGCCTGACCTTCCTGGGCCTGGGCGTCGATCCGGTCATCCCAAGCTGGGGCGGCATGCTGGCCGAAGGCCGCACCTACCTGCAGACCGCCTGGTGGGTCAGCGTCTTCCCGGGCGTGGCGATCCTGCTCACGGTGCTGGGCCTGAACCTTCTGGGTGACTGGCTGCGCGACACCCTGGACCCGACGGGGCGGACCTCACGATGACCACGCTACTCGATACCACCTTCGAGCGCAGCGTCGAGGCGCTCGTCGCGCGCTTCGAACGCGAGCTCGCCCCCGGTGCCACCCTGGATGCCTGGGTGTTCGACGACCGCGCCGCCCGCGAGCACGCCGAGAAGGCGCTGGCAACGCGCGGCATTGAGGCGCGCTTTCGCAGCGCCTACAAGCCGCTGGTGCACTACGTGCTCGAGGAGCTCGACGCAGGTGGACTGCGCAGGCTGCACGTGCGCTACCCGGCACCTGCCGAGGCCCCCAAGCGCTTCGTGCTCGAAGCCTACCCGCTGGCAGGAATGCTGGACGCCGACGTCGCGCTAAGCTTCGAGGCCGTCGATTGCGCACCGTCCACGGCGCTCTATCACTACGAGCTGGCGCTCGGCTACGCGGATGGCCGCGAAGAGCAGGTTCGCATCGCCGCCCCCAATCGTCATCATCAGGACCACGTCGAGGCCTGGCAGCTCTCTCCCTGCGGCTGGGTCGCCTGGAAAAACGCCGACGGCGAAGGCGACAGCGCCTTCTACGCCTGCGACTACCCGGCACTGTTCGACGCGGCCATGCAGGCGGTCACCGGGGCCGAGTGGCCTGCCGAGCAGCCGTTCTTCGAGGAGCTCAACATCCGCGTCACCCTGCCCGCACAGGACACGCCGCTGCCCTTCGGCCTCGAGCACGTAAGCCTTGCCGAGGCGCTCCACGAGGAGCTCTACTTCTCGCTGCTGGAGGTGTACCAGCGCCTGGCAGGGCTGCCCTCGGGCGACCGTTCGATCCAGCCGGGCCAGATCGTGCCGGAGATCAAGACCCGCCCGGGCGCACCGATCTCGCTGGTCGTCACGCTCGCCCCGCTCGATAAGAGCGAGCCGGATGTCGTGGAAGACGAAGCGGCTCTTGCGCGCGTCGAGCGCCCCTTGAGCGCGGCGCGCATCCACGCCGAGCTCGACGCCCTCGGCGGCGAGACGCTGACCGCGGAGAGCCGCAGCGGGCGCACGCTCCACGCCCGCTATCGCCGGGGCTCCGAGCGCGCGGTGATGATCAGCGCCGCCCAGCACGCCAACGAGCCCTCGGGCATCGTCGGTGCGCTGCGCGCCGGGCAGGCGCTTGGTGCGAACCCCGCGGCCCACTTCGTGCTCTCGCCGCTGGAGAACCCGGACGGCTATCGCCTGCAGCAGCGGCTGGTCAGCGAGCAGCCGACCCACATGCACCACGCCGCGCGCTACACGGCCTTCGGCAGCGACCTGCAGGCGCAGCGCCCCGGCGGCGAGTTCGAGCTGGCCATTCGCGAGCGCGCCCGGGCCATGAGCGGTGCCGAGCTGCACATCAACCTGCACGGCTACCCGGCCCACGAGTGGACGCGCCCGCTGACCGGCTACGTGCCGCGCAACTTCGAGCTGTGGTCGATTCCCAAGGGTTTTTTCCTCGTCATTCGCTATCATCAAGGCTGGGAAACCCAGGCCGAGGCGCTGCTCGAGGCGGTGACCGCGCATCTGGCGACGGTCCCGGGACTGATCGACTACAACCGCCGCCAGATCGACGCCTTCGAGGCCCACGCCGGGCAGCTCGAGTTCGCCGTGCGTCACGACATTCCTTACCTCTTGACCCGGGACGACGCTCAGCTCACCCCGCTTCAGCTGATCACCGAGTATCCCGACGAGACGATCTACGGCGATGATTTCGTGATGGCTCACCAGGTACAGTACGAGACCATCATGAGCGCCTACCAGCGCTATCAGTCGATGACGCTGCCCTAGCGCACCGGCCGATGCATAAAGGAGAGTCAACAATGACCAACAAGCTCCCTCTGCTCAACTGCGACATGGGTGAAAGTTTCGGCAACTGGCACCTGGGAATGGACGCCGACGTCATGCCGTTCGTCGACTGCGCCAACATCGCCTGCGGCTACCACGCCTCGGACCCCCACGTGATGCGCCGCACCGTGGCGCTGGCCGCCGAACACGGCGTGCGCATCGGCGCCCACCCGGGCTACCCGGACCTGATGGGCTTCGGGCGGCGCTCGATGGCCTGCTCGGCAGCCGAGGTCGAGGACATGATCCTCTATCAGGCAGGCGCCCTTGCCGGCATCTGCCGCGCCGAAGGCGCCACGCTTGCCTACATCAAGCCCCACGGCGCGATGTACAACGACATGGCCGCCAACCTCGAATTGCTTGAAGGCGCGCTGCGCGCGGTCAAGGCCTTCGATGCCACGCTCCCCTTGATGGTGATGTCCACCGCCGATACCCAAGGCCAGCGCGAGCTGGCGGCGAAAATGGGTGTGACGCTGTGGTTCGAGACCTTCGCCGACCGCGCCTATGAGGCCAACGGGCACCTCGCCTCGCGAAGGCTCGAAGGCGCAGTGCATCACGACCGTGCCACCATTGTCGCCCAAGCTGAGAAGCTCGCCCGAGGCGAAGCGCTGACCGCCCGCGACGGCACGCCGCTGATACTGGCTTGCGACACGCTCTGCGTGCACGGCGACAACCCGGAATCGATCAAGGCGGTGCGCGCCATTCGTGACGCGTTCGACGCTCTGGAGCGCGCGTGAACCCACGTCTTGAAACCGCCGCGATGGACGCGATCACGCTGCGTCTTTTCGACACCATCGAAGAAGAGAACATGGCCTGGATCATGGCCGCAGACAGCGCCCTGCGCCACGCCTTCGGAGACGCCCTGATCGATCTGACGCCCTCCTACACGACGCTTTTGATCCACTACGACTGCACGCGGCTCTCGTTCTGCGAGGCTTCGAACAAGGCGCGTCGCGCGCTGGACGGCCTGCAGCCGGCAACGACGCAAAACGGCCAGCTTCACGAGATTCCCGTGTGGTACGACGAAAGCGTCGGCCCGGAGCTTCCCCTGGTCGCCAAGCGCGCGGGCGTGAGCGTCGAGGCGCTGATCCAGCGTCACTGCGCCCACGACTACTGCGTATTCGCCCTCGGCTTCGCCCCGGGCTACGGCTTCATGGGGTTGGTGGACGAGACGCTCGCCACGCCCCGGCTCACGACGCCTCGCAAGCGCGTGCCGGCGGGCAGCGTCGGTATCGCCGACCGCCAGACGGCGATCT
>NZ_JAMZBC010000207.1 GCF_024158715.1 Halomonas sp. 707D7
GCCCCGGTGTCAGCGGCGTCTACGTGCTCTACGACGGGACGCCGGCAGCGGTACTCGCCCGCAAGGATCGCGGCATCGAGACCCCGGCGGATCTCGTCGGCAAGCGCATCGCCGCGCCCGCCTTCGATACCGGTTACCGCGCCTGGGCGGCCTTCGCCGCCGCCAACGGCCTCGAGGCCGATGCGGTGGCGTGGCAGAACGTCGACCCGACCCTGCGCGAGACGCTGCTGGCGCGCGGCGACGTGGACGCCATCACCGGCTTCTCCTTCACCAGCCTGCTCAATCTCGAGGAGCGTGGCCTGGGCGAGGAGGCGTTGACCATCATGGCGTTCCCGGATTTCGGCGTGCCGCTCTACGGCAACGCCATCATCGCAAGCGACGCCTTCGCCGAGGCGCACCCGGAGGCCGTGGAGGGCTTCTTGCGCGCCTTCGACCGCGCCCTGGCGGATACCTTCTCCGACCCGGAAGCGGCGGTGGCCTTCGTGGCCCAGCGTGACGGCTTGATCGACACGGAGATGGAGACGCGTCGCCTGAAGCTCGCCCTGGAAAGCGTGGTGGACACGCCCTACACCCGCGAGCACGGTGTCGGCGGGGTGGACGAGGCGCGCCTCGAGCAGGCGATCGCCCTGGTGGCGGAGGTCTTCGAGCTGCCCACGGTGCCGTCGGCCGAGCAGGTGTTCACCGCGCGGTTTCTGCCGCCGGTGGAGGAGCGCCTGCTGCCGGAGACGCCGTGATGGCCTCGGCCTTCGTCGATTTCGAGGCGGTCGCGCTCTCCTACGATGGCCAGGACAACGCCATCGAAGGCATCGACCTGTCGATCGCGGAAGGGGAGTTCGTAGCCTTCGTGGGGCCGTCGGGCTGCGGCAAGTCCACCTTCATGAAGCTCTGCACCGGGCTTCACGCGCCCACCACGGGCCGGGTACGGGTGGATGGCGAGCCGGTGAACGGCCCATTGAAGATCACCGGCATGGCGTTTCAGAACGCCAACCTGCTGCCCTGGCGCACCGTGCTCGACAACGTCCTCTTGCCGCTGGAGATCGTCGAGCCCTACCGGCGCCAGTTTCGCCGCCGCCGCGAGGAGTTCGCGGGCTGGGCGCGAGCGCTCCTGCACACCGTCGGGCTTGCCGACTACGCGGACAAGTACCCCTGGCAGCTCTCCGGCGGCATGCAGCAGCGCGCCTCGATCTGCCGAGCACTGATTCACCGCCCGAGGCTTCTGATGCTCGACGAGCCCTTCGGAGCGCTTGATGCCTTCACCCGGGAAGAGCTCTGGTGCGTGCTGCGCGATCTGTGGCAGGTGCAGCGCTTCACCGTGGTGCTGGTGACCCACGATCTGCGCGAGGCGGCGTTTCTCGCCGATACCGTCTACGTGATGAGCGCTCGCCCCGGGCGGGTGATCGAGAAGCGCGAGATCGACTTGCCGCGCCCGCGCTCGATCGAGTCCACCTACGAAAAGCCCTTCATCGATCTGGTGCACGCGCTGCGCAGCCGGATCGGCGACGTGCGCGAAAGCTAAAAGGCTTGCCATGAAACCACCGAGTAGAACCCTCGAGCGCCTCGCGCCCTGGATCGCCGTGGCGGCGCTGGTGCTGATCTGGGAGGCGACGGTGCGCCTTTTCGACGTGCCGAGCTTCATCTTTCCCAGCGCCCTGGAGACGCTCCAGGCGCTCATCACCTACGCCGGGCCCATCGGCCGTCACTCCTGGCAGACCTTCTGGACCACCCTGATCGGCTTTGGCCTCGGAGTGGCGGTGGGGCTGGTGCTGGGCTTGATCATCGGCTCGTCGCGCTTTCTCTACAACGCCTGCTACCCGCTGCTGGTCGGCTTCAACGCCATTCCCAAGGTCGCCTTCGTACCGATCCTGGTGGTGTGGTTCGGCATCGGGTCGGTGCCGGCGATACTGACGGCGTTTCTGATCTGCTTCTTCCCCATCGTGGTCAACGTGGCCACGGGGCTTGCCACGCTGGAGCCGGAAATGGAGGACGTGCTGCGCGTGCTCGGCGCGCGGCGTCTGGACGTGCTGTTGAAGGTGGGGCTGCCGCGCTCGCTGCCCTACTTCTTCGCCTCGCTGAAGATCGCGATCACGCTCGCCTTCGTGGGTACCGTGGTGTCGGAAACCGTGGCATCGAACCAGGGCATCGGTTACCTGATGATGAGCGCGGGCTCGCAGATGCGCATGGGACTGGTGTTCGCCGGACTGATCGTGATCAGCGCCATGGCCATGGTGATGTACGAGTGCTTCTCGTGGCTCGAGAAGCGCATGACCGGCTGGGCGCATCGCGGGCGGTAGGCGGGCAGGCTACCAGCGGTAGAGCAGCGAGGCGCTGGTGGTGGTGTCGGTGCGCTCGCTGGCGTCGTCCGGCGGCTGGGAGTTCTGCTTGATCTCGTGGGACAGGCGCAGCGAGATGCGCGAGCTGACCCGAGCGGTCAGCGCCGTCAGCGAGCGGGCGGTGGTGTTATCGCTGGTGTACTCGAGCGACATCTCCTGCTCGAAGTCGGCGACGTCCGAGATGCTGTAGCGATAGGCCAGCGCACTGTAGGCCACGGCCAGCTGCTCGTTGTCGTCGTCACGCAACCGGTCGTTGCGATAGCCCGGCCCCGCCTCCAGCGACAGCGCCTGGGTGTCGCTGTCGATCAACTGGCGGCCATAGCCGCCGATCACCGAGAGCTGCTGGTCGTAGCCGGCGAAACGATCCTTCTCCCAGCGCGCGAAACCGAACAGGTAATGCGGGCCGCTGAAGTCGAAGCGCTCGCGACCGGCAATCAGGTACTGCTCTGCGCTGGTCTCGCTATCCTTGGTGACGTTTCGAACCTCGCCGCGCAGCGAGTGGGTGATGTCCCCGGTCAGCCAGGTGAGCCGTGTCTTGCCGATCAGCGTCTGACTGTTGGTGTTGCCGGAAAGAGACGTGAAGCCGAGCTCGGCATCGCCGGTGAAACGCGGCGAGCCGTCGTCCGGCGGCGGCGGCGCGTAGAACGGGTTCGCCATCGCCGCGCCGGCCAGCAACGGCCCGCCGATCAATACACTGGCTCGCAAAAAAGTCAGCACGTTACTCCTTTCTACTGGCGACGAGTGGGAAAAGGCGAGTCGTTCGCCGTCTTCGACGGCGCGTTCAAGGCTCGATAGGTTACCGTGGCTTGGGCGCGCGTGCCATAATGACGCCACCGCGCACGTCGAGTTCCCTATGACCCCTTCCCGGTTCCCATCGCTTTCCGACCTGCCGCTCGGCCAGCGCCCGCGGGCCAAGCGCCGCTGGTACAAGCGCAGCTTTCGTCTGCAGGTCATGCTGCTGGTGGGCTTTCTGCTGGCCACGATGCTGCTCGCCCAGGGGGCCTACCTCAACCATCGCAAGGCCGACATCGTCAGCGAGCAGATGGGCGAGCGGGCGCTGGCGGTGGCCAAGAGCGTGGCGGGCATGCCGAGCATCATCGCCGCCTTCGAAACCGACGACCCGGCGCGCATCATCCAGCCGCTGGCGGAGCGGGTGCGCCAGGAGACCGGCGCCCGCTACGTGGTGGTCGGCAACGCCCAGTCGATCCGCTACTCCCACCCGGTGGCCGAGCGCCTGGGCGAGCGCATGGTCGGTGGCGACAACGACCAGGCGTTGATCCACGGCCAGTCCTACGTCTCCCGGGCCACCGGGACGCTCGGCACCGCCATGCGCGGCAAGACACCCATCTGGGACGAGGAGGGCAACGTCATCGGCCTGGTATCGGTGGGCTTTCTGGCCGACCGGGTGGCCTCGGATGCGGCGCGCTACACGCTTTTGGGCTGGTCGCTGGTGGGCTTGATGATCCTGCTCGGCTTTGCCGGGGCGTACTGGCTCTCCCAGCACCTCAAGCGGGTGATCCTGGGCCTCGAGCCCTACGAGATCGCGCGGCTGGCCATGGAGAAGGAGGCGATTCTCCAGTCCATCCACGAAGGCATTCTCGCGGTCAACCGCGAAGGTCAGATCACCCTGGTCAACCAGCAGGCGCGCCGTTTCATGGGCGTTTCCGACGATCATGTGCTGCTCGGCCAGCCGATCCGCGAGGTGGTGCCCAACTCGCGGCTTCTGGAGGTATTGAAGCGCGGCGAGCAGGAGTTCGACCAGCAGATGTGGCTCGGCGATCACCCGGTGGTGGTCAACCGCGTGCCGATCGTCGACGAGGGCGAGATCGAAGGGGCGGTGGCCACCTTCAGAAGCCGCCGCGAGATCATCGATCTCTCCGAGGCGCTCACCCAGGCGAGCCGCGACGTCGACATGCTGCGCGCCCAGGCTCACGAGTTCTCCAACAAGCTCTACACCATCTCCGGGCTCTTGCAGCTCGAGCGCGTCGAGGAGGCGCTCAAGCTGATCCACCAGGAGAGCGAGCGGGCGCAAAAGCAGATGAGCTTTCTGATGAGCCGCGTGGCGGACACCGTGCTCAGCGGAACGCTTCTGGGCAAGCTGACCCGGGCACGGGAGCTCGGCGTCACGCTCGAGATCGACGAGCACAGCTCGCTATCGAAACCGCTGACCCCGAGCGGTCAGGAGGTGATGATGAGCGTGGTGGGCAACCTGCTGGACAACGCCTGCTTCGCCGCGCGCAGCGGCCCCAACGCCCAGAGCGCCAGGGTGCGGCTGTTCTTCACCGACCTGGGCGAGCAGGTGCTGGTCGAGGTCGAGGACAACGGCGCCGGGGTGGCGCCGGAGCACGCCGAGGCGATCTTCACTGAAGGCTTCTCGACCAAGCGCGGCAAGCATCAGGGCCTGGGGCTGGCGCTGGTCAGTCGGCTTTGCGAGCGCCACGGCGGGGCGGTGACGCTGGAGGAG
>NZ_JAMZBC010000208.1 GCF_024158715.1 Halomonas sp. 707D7
CGCTGGAGGAGAGCGAACTCGGCGGGGCGTGCTTCACCGCCGTGCTGGACGCGCTTTCCAGCAAGCCCGCGCCGGCTCGCTGACAACCACGAGGAGTCTTCATGGCCGCCATGCACTACGGCATTCTGATCGTCGAGGACGACTTTCGCATCGCCGATATCCACAAGGCGTTCATCGAGCGCAGCGACGGCTTTCGCGTGGTGGGCGTGGCCCACAACGCCGCCGATGCCCGGGCATTGATGGCCGCGCACCACGCAAGCGTCGATCTGGTGCTGCTCGACGCCTTTCTGCCCGATGTCGAAGGGTTGGAGCTTCTATGGGCGCTGCGCCGGCACTACACCCGGGTGGACATCGTCATGGTCACCGCCGCCAAGGAGGTCGAGACCATCTCCGAGGCGCTGCGCGGCGGCGTGTTCGACTACCTGATCAAGCCCATCGAGGCCGAGCGGATGAATCGCATGCTCACCCGCTTTCGCCACGAGCGCGAAGCGATGGCCAACCGCGACGAGATGAGCCAGGAGGAGCTCGATCAGATGCTGGCGAGACTCTCACCCGGCGCCGCCCCGGCCCCAGGCGGTGCCGGCACGGCCGGCCTGCCAAAAGGCATCGACCGGCTTACCCTGAACCGGGTGGAGCAGGCGCTTTGCGCCGAGCACGCCTCGCAGACCGCCATGCAGGTGGCCCGCGCCATGGGCGCGAGCCGCTCGACGGCAAGGCGCTATCTCGAGTTTCTGGTCGCCGAGCAGCGCGTGATCGCCGAGCTCGGCTATGGCGACGTGGGCCGCCCGGAGCGGCGCTACCGGCTGATCGAGCCCGACTGAACGCGCCGTGAGCAGAATGAACACAATGCCCACAAAGAATTTTTTGCGGTTTATGGCCACAAGCTTGTTCGCCGTGGCCCCGGTCTTCTAACGTGCCCGGCGTAAGACGATATAACAACACGCATAAATACGTGGAGACGCCAATGAATACTTCCCTGAAACGCCTCACCCTGCTGGCTCTGCCCGCTGCATTGCTCGTGGGCGCTACGGCCAGTGCCCAGGCGCAAGAGTGGACACCGATCAAGTCGATCGAATTCATCGCCCCGGCCAACCCCGGCGGTGGCTGGGACACGCTGGTGCGCACCATGTCCCGCGTCATCCAGCAAGAAGGCCTGGCGGATCAGAACTTCGCCGCCATCAACGTGCCGGGCGGCGGTGGTGCGGTGGCCTGGGCCCAGGTGGCCCGCGATACCGGCAACCCGCACAAGATGTTCGCCGCCAGCCCGCCCCTGATCCTGGTGCCGCTGGCCGGCGCCTCGCGCTACGATCACACCGACTTCACCCCCATCGCGCGAGTGATCACCGACTACTCGATCATTCTGGTCGATGCGGACTCCGAGTATCAGAGCCTGGGTGATCTGTTCGACGCGCTCAAGGAGAACCCCAACCTGAGCGTCGGCGGCGGCAGCGCCCCGGGCTCGATGGACCACATCTCCATGGCGGGCGTTGCGGCGGCGGCCGGGCTCGATGCGGCGAGCGTCAACTACATCCCGTTCTCCGGCGGCGGCGACGCCATGACCAACCTGATGGGCGGCCACGTCGAAGCGGTGATCACCGGCGCCGGCGAATCCGTCGGTCAGCTCGGCGAAGGCAGCCAGCTGCGCGCCCTCGGCGTCTCCGCGCCGGAGCGCCTGGGCGGTGGCCTGGCGGACGTGCCCACCTACCAGGAGCAGGGCATCGATTACACCTTCGACATCTGGCGCGGCGTGGTCGGCACCCCGGACATGCCGGAGGAGGCAGTGGCCTACTACGAGGAGCTGTTCGCCGAGATGCTCGAGACCGACGGCTGGCAGCAAGCGCGCGACCAGCTCGGCTGGATCGACGCCTATCAGGACAGTGAAGCCTTCAGTGCCTTCCTCGACGAGCAGCAGGAAGAGTTCAGCAGCGTGCTGAGCGACCTGGGCCTTCTGCGCCAGTAAGTTCGCGCCCATGAAGAAGCGCCCGGCGCCGTGAGCGCCGGGCGTCGTTGCATGCGTGCCCCGTGCATGTCTTTCGGAGACTCCCCATGACTCGACTCAATACCAACCAGTGGCTGGCGCTGGTGCTGGCGCTGGTGGCCGCGGCCTATATCGCCATGGCGTGGCAGATTCCCACCTTTCCGCTGCCGCGCCCGGTGGATTCCGACCTGTTTCCCAAGGTGCTCGGCTTCACGCTGCTGCTGCTGTCCGTCTTTTTGTTTTTCGAGAAGCCCGCGCCGATCGCCGGTGCCGATACCATCGACCCGAACGCCCCGCGCGGCCCGCTCTTGTTCACGCCCTGGGCGCGGGTGATCGTCACCGCCCTGGCCGTGGCGGCCTACGCGCTGCTGCTGGTGCCGCTGGGGTTCGTGCTCGCCTCGACGCTTCTGTGCGTGGGCCTGACCACCTACTACGGCTACCATCGCTACTTTGTCACCCTGGCGACCACACTCGGCGTGGTGCTGAGTCTGTACCTGGTGATGACCCGCGTGATGGACGTCTACCTGCCCACTGGCGTGCTGCCGTTCTAGGCCCTGCCTGAACGCCGCCTTCGATCCTGTTTTAGAGAGACACGCCCATGGATGCTCTGAACAATCTCATGTATGGCTTCGGCATCGCGCTGGAGCCGATCAACATCGCCTACGTCTTCGCCGGCGTGTTCGCCGGCACCATCATCGGCATGCTGCCGGGCCTTGGACCGATCAGCGCGCTGGCGCTGATGATTCCGATCACCTTCTCGATGGAGCCCTCCTCGGGACTGATCCTGATGGCCGGCGTCTACTACGGCGCCATCTTCGGCGGCTCCACTTCGTCGATCCTTCTGAACGCCCCGGGCGTGGCGGGCACCGTCGCCACCTCCTTCGACGGTTACCCGATGGCGAAGAAGGGCCAGGCCGGCAAGGCCCTGGCCATCGCCGCCTATGCCTCCTTCATCGGCGGCACCGTGTCCGTCGTCTTCTTGATGCTGGTAGCGCCGCTTCTTTCCAAGGTGGCGGTGAGCTTCGGCCCGGCGGAGTACTTCGCCCTGATGGTGCTGGGCCTGACCGCCGTGGTGTCGCTCTCCGACAAGTCACTGGTGAAGGGGCTGATCGCCGCCGTGGTCGGGGTGATGATCTCGATCGTCGGGATCGACATGCAGACCGGCACCGAGCGCTTCACCCTGGGCTCGATCAACCTGCTCGACGGCATCGACTTCCTGGTGGTGGCGCTGGGTATCTTCGCGCTGGCCGAGGTGTTCTACATGCTGCTGCGCGGCGGTGACAGCAAGGAGGGGCCGCGCAACGCCATCGGTTCGCTCAAGCTCACCCGCTCCGAAGTGGGCGAGATCGCGGGGCCGGTGAGCCGAAGCTCCGTGCTGGGCTTCTTTACCGGCGTGCTGCCGGGCGCCGGCGCCACGATCGGCTCGTTTCTGGGCTACAGCATGGAGAAGAAGATCGCGAAGGACGGCGATACCTTCGGCAAG
This sequence comes from Halomonas sp. 707D7, assembly GCF_024158715.1. Taxonomy (GTDB): domain Bacteria; phylum Pseudomonadota; class Gammaproteobacteria; order Pseudomonadales; family Halomonadaceae; genus Vreelandella. The sequence continues at coordinate 3,462 of NZ_JAMZBC010000208.1, forward strand.
GGCAACATCAAGGGCGTGGCCGCCCCGGAAGCCGCCAACAACGCCGCCTGCACCGGCTCCTTCGTTCCGCTGCTGACGCTTGGCGTACCCGGCTCCGGCACCACGGCGGTGCTGCTCGGGGCGCTCTTAGTGATGGGCGTCAACCCGGGGCCGATGATGCTCGAACAGCGTCCGGACGTGTTCTGGGGCGTGGTGGCGAGCATGTACATCGGCAACATCTTCCTGCTGGTGCTGAACCTGCCGCTGATCCCCTTTATCGCCAAGATCCTCGACATGCCCAAGGCGCTGCTGCTGTCGCTGATCCTGATCTTCTGCATGATCGGCGTCTACGGCATGAGCTTCAGCGTGTTCGACCTGTTGCTGCTGCTCGGTTTCGGCATCCTGGGGCTCGGCATGCGCCTGTTCGGCTTCCCGGCAGCACCGCTGATCCTGGCCTTGATTCTCGGCAACATCATGGAAGAGTCCATGCGCCGGGCGCTGCAGATCTCCGGCGGCGACTGGATGACCTTCATCGACAAGCCCATCTCCTTGGCGCTGCTCGTCATCGCCGCGCTGTCGCTGACGCTGCCGCTGATCAAGAAACGTCGCCGCAAGGCCTGATCGCGCAGCGACGTCTTTTTACCAAGCGCCCTGCGGGGCGCTTTTTTGGTTTCAGGCGTTGGCGAACGCTTTTGGTGCGGCCTGCCATTTTGGTGCGTTGGCGACGTGCACGGTGAACGGCGTTTTGATCCAGCATAGTGCAGCCGAACATCGAAACGACGATGTGATTGCTTCCAACCAATTGATTGATAAGGAGTGATTCGGCAAGGCTTCAGCTTGGCGCATCCCTTGCAAGAGCTCTGGGCGACGCTTTCGCGCGCCGGTGATCGGCCGGTTCGCCGCTCAAACAACGAGCCCTTCGAAAAGGGTGCAAGGAGATTCAAGTGGCCATTCCAACGCACAACCCGCTTTCTCGCCGTTTCGTCACCTCCCTTCTCGCCGCCGCCGTGATGGGCGCGGGTACCCAGGCCGTCGCCCAGGAGAGCGACGACCCGATCAAGGTCGGTATCCTGCACTCGCTCTCCGGTACCATGGCGATCAGCGAGTCGACGCTCAAGGACACCGTCGAGATGCTCATCGCGCAGCAGAACGAGGCCGGTGGCCTGCTCGGGCGCCAGCTCGAAGCGGTGGTGGTCGACCCGGCCTCCAACTGGCCGCTGTTCGCCGAGCGCGCCCGCGAGCTGCTCGCCCAGGAGGAAGTGGACGTGGTGTTCGGCAACTGGACCTCCGTGTCGCGCAAGGCGGTGCTGCCGGTGTTCGAGGAGCTCAACGGCCTGCTG
>NZ_JAMZBC010000209.1 GCF_024158715.1 Halomonas sp. 707D7
GGGTGAGGCTGTTCAGCGCTGCCTTGCTGGCCCGGTAAAGCTCCCGGTCGCCCTCTTCGTTTAGCGCCACGCTGCCCATGCGCGAGCTGACGAAGCCGATCGTGCCGCCACGGCGTACAGCGGGCAGCAGCGTACGTGCCAGCACCACCGGCGCGGTGGCGTTGGTCCAGAACAGCTCGCCAAGCTCTTCGCGGCTGGCGCATTCGGCGCGCTGATGATCCGGCCCCATGATACCGGCAACGACCATCAGCACGTCGATGTGTGCGCACGCCAAAAGCCTTCCCAGTTCGTCCGGCGCGGCCAGGTCCACGACCACGATCTCGAGCCGGCCCGGATGGCGCTGCTCCAGCGCCTTCAGCGCCTCTCTGGAGGCGCCTTCGCGGACGCTGGCGATCACCTCGAAACCGCGGGCCAGCCACTCTGCCACGAGTCCCAGGCCGATGCCGCGTGAAGCGCCGATCACCACGGCGCGCTGAGCGTTGGGCATGTTCGTTCTCCTCTTGGTTCTCCTCGTGGGATGGCGGCCGATCGTTCGGCCGCTTTGGTGCCGATCCAGGCTTCAGGTCGACTCGACGGTGCCCGCCGGGTGAGCGGCGTTTTGCTCTTTCACGCTGGCACACCAGCACAGCACGAGTGCCAGAGTGCCGCAGATAGCGATGGTGGCCGGCAGCTGGCTGGGGCTGACCACGGTCAGGCTGACCAGCAAGCCCACCACCGCGGAGAGCAGGTACTGAAGCACGCCCATCAGCGCCGAAGCCACCCCGGCGGGAGAATCCGCCGCGTTCATGATCAACGCCATCACGTTACCGAACACCATGCCGAGCGAAGCGATCGCGAGCCCCAGAATGAGGCCGTAGACCACAAGCGTCGGCGCGCCGAGGACATTGACGCACCAGAGTAGCGCCCCGGCCAAGGTGTAGATCGCCGTACCCAGCATCATGACGCGAAAGGTCGACCACTCCCGTTTGACGAGCGCGTTGCTGACCGCCCCGCCGACCACCAGTCCCACGGAATTGGCGGCGAAGAGCTGGCTGTACTGGGTCGAATTCAGCCCGAAGTGCTCCATGAACACGAACGACGAGCCGCTGATATAGGAGAAGAACGCCCCCAGCACCAGCCCGCTCGCCACGCTGTAGAGCATGAACACCGGCTGTACGAAGAGTCGTGCATAGCCTTTCACGATGCTCGCCCCGCTGAGGGCAACGCGCTGCTCGATTGGCAACGTATCCGGCACGCTGACGACTCCCCACACCAGCGTGACCAGGGCCAGCGCCGCCATGGCCCAGAAGATCATGTGCCACTCGGCATAGAGCAGCACCAGTCCACCCAGTACCGGCGCGACGATCGGTGCGACCATCACCACCTGCATGAGAATGGAAAGTTTCTGAGCCGACTCCTTGAGCTCGTAGACGTCGTCGATGATCGCGCGCGGCGCCACCAGGCCAGCCGAAGCACCGAGCGCCTGCAGAAAGCGGGCGGCCAGCAGCGTCTCGAAGGAGTGAGCCAGGGCGGCGATAACCGAGCCCCCGATGAACACCAGAAGCCCGATCAGAAGGGGCCAGCGGCGGCCGAAGCGGTCCAGCAGCGGACCGTAGATCGCCTGCCCGACCGCCAAACCAATCAGAAAGATGGCCAGGGTCTGCTGAATCTGGCCCGCAGAGACGCCTAAATCCTCGGCGATGTCCGGCATGCCCGGTAGATACATGTCGATCGCCATGGCGTCCAGCGCGGTGATCAGCGCCAGCAGGATCAGAAGCCCGGTGCCGATGGTGGCTTGCTTGTTGTCACGTGTCATGGTGTCTTTCCACCCTCGCAATGATGGATCAGGGAGTCTTCGAAAATGCTCGAGAGCGCCTCGAGGCGCTCTCGGGCGAGCTCGGCGGTGGTGTAGATCAGCTTGACCTGAAGGCTATCGACGATACCGAGATAGGCCAGCGCGAAGCGCTCGCGCTGCATGGCGGAGAGCGCTCCCTGCGCCCCCTGCCAGTCATCGAGCCTTGCCAGAAAGCGGTCATTGAGCTGGGCCAGGTACGCCTCGTGCCGCGCATCGACCCACTCGGCCAGCGTGTCTGGCGGCATATAGCCCGCGCGCAGTAAAAAGCGCAGGTGGGCGCTTTCACCGAAGCGGCGAATGAGCGCATGGCAGTAGCGCAACCCGGGAAGCGCCCGGTCGCTTTCATCGTTGAAACAGTCGTCGGCGAAGGTGCGCTCGATGCCCAGCGCCTCCTCGAAGGCGGCCATGAATAGCGCCTCTTTCGAGGCAAAATGCGCATACAGCGACGCCTTGCGAATACCCACCGCCTCGGCGATGGCGGAAAGCGAGGCGCCGTCGTAGCTCGCCTCGGCGAAGTGCGCAATCGCCGCGGTGACGATGCGCTGGGTAGCGGGTGAGCGTGTCATGAGAGTCGACCTCGTGAAGCTTATCGAAGGTCGGGCACTATACTACCTACCGGTCGGTAGGTTCAATGTCATGGATACTTCATTGGGCATCGAGAGGCCGCCAGCACGGTGGCAGCGTATCTACTCCTCGACCAGCCAGTGGGCGTCGAAGCGGCTTTCGCCGCCGAGCAGCGTGGTGATCTCCCCCATTGCGCCTTGCAGGCGCTCGTCTAGCCCCCAGGGCGGGTTCACCACCAGCATGCCGCTGGCGTACATGCCATGGCGCTCGCCGCCCGGCTCGCGCAGGTGCAGCTCGCTTTGCCAGATCTTGCGCACGCCGCTGGCACTCAGGGCGTCCAGCAGGGTGTGGTGGGCGCCGGAGGGCAGCAGCGGGTACCAGATCATCAACACGGCGTGGCGCACCTTGGCGAGCGCGTACAGGGCGCTGTCGGCGACCTCCTGGTACTCCGTCTTGCGCTCGAAGCTCGGATCGATCAGCACGCAGAGCCGCGGGGTGGCCACCGGTACGCGCGCCTCGAGCTCCTTGAGCCCGTCGCCGTGAACGCGTACCGCGGCGGCGGGCAGCGCCTGATCGAAAAGCTCGGCGTGCTCGCCCGGGTGCAGCTCGCAAAGGCGCAGCGCATCCTGCTCGCGAAGGCCTTGGCTCAACCACCAGGGCGATCCCGGGTAGCAGCTCAAGTCAATGCCATCGGATTGGACGCGTGCCACCTGGGAAAGCCATTCGACCAGCAGCGGGTTGTTCAGGCTTTTTCGCGCCTTCCACAGCGGTTCGATGCCCTCACGGTGCTCTTGAAGCTTCAGTGCCTCTTTCGATGCCAGTGGATAGAGCCCACGACCGGCATGAGCATCGACATATGTAATAGCGCTTTTTTTACGTAACAAATGATCTTTCACCGCATAAAGGGTGAGGTGCTTGTGAACATCGGCAAAGTTGCCGGCGTGATAGGCGTGTTGGTAGGAGAGCATGGTGATCCGCACTGATGAAATAAAAAAGCCCGCTATCCATGATAGCGGGCTCGTGGGTCAGACCCTACCGAATCAGACCAGATCGATCAGTAGTTGCCTTGACCTTGGCTCTGACCGGCCTGACCGGTCGGCGTCAGGGTGATCTCGACGCGACGGTTCTGGGCGCGGCCCTGGTCGTTGTCATTGCTGGCGACCGGCTGGGTGGCACCGTAACCGCGCGTGTTGAGACGCGACGAAGAGACGCCGTTCTGGCTCAGGTAGCTGCCCACGGCCTGGGCACGACGCTCGGAGAGGCGCTGGTTGTAGTCGGCGGCGCCGGTGCTGTCGGTGTGGCCAGCGATGTTGACGCGAGTATCGGTGTACTGGGTGAGGACGTTGGCGACTTCGTTGAGCGCGCTGCGTGCCTGGCCGGTCAGCTCCGAGGAGTCGAAGCCGAAGGTCACGCTGCTGGGCATGTTGAGCACGATGTCGTCGCCACGGCGGTCGATCTCGATGCGCGAGCCCTGCAGGCTTTCACGCAGCTGGTTTTCCTGACGATCCATGTAGGCCCCCACGCCGGCGCCGGCGGCCGCGCCCACGGCGGCACCGATTAAGGCGCGGTCGCGGCGGCTGGTGCTGCCGTCACCGGAAAGCGCGCCCGCAGCGGCACCCACCGCGGCACCGATGCCGGTGCCGATGCCGGTGTTGGAGCGCTGCGTTTGGCCACCGTAGGGGTCGGAGGTGGCACAGCCGGCCACGAGAAGGGCGGCGGCCACAGGGGTCAGCAGTCGAGAAATACGCATCACTCACTCCTTAAAAGCTTGTTTGATTGATCGCGCCGTCGGGTCAATCGTCACTGATCAGCCCGAGCAGCTCGTTCAAGAATAATAGACCATGGGGTGAGGCACGCAGCTTTTCGGGCATTTCCATCAAAAGTCCTTTTTTCTCGGCGCTTTGTAACCGGGCGAGCAGCGTCTCTCGAGGCTGCCCGGTATAGGCGCTCCACAGCGCCATGTCGACGCCCTCGGTCAGGCGCAGCGCGTTCATGGCAAACTCCAGCGGCAGCTCCTCGCGCGCGATGGCGCTCTTGCCGGCCACGAAGCCCCGTGGGTCGAGCCGCCGACGCAGGTACGCCTCGGGCTGGCGGGTCTTCCAGCGCCGCTCGATCGTCCACCGGCCATCGGTGCCGATGCGTGAAAGCTTGCCGTGGGCGCCGGCACCGATGCCCAGGTAGTCGCCGAAGCGCCAGTAGTTGAGGTTGTGGCGGCTCTGGCGACTGGCGCTTGCGTAGGCGGAGATCTCGTAGCGCGAGAGCCCGGCGCGGGGCAGCC
>NZ_JAMZBC010000210.1 GCF_024158715.1 Halomonas sp. 707D7
CATCTGGCCGAACTTGATGAAGATCGGCCCCAGCGACTCCAGCGCCAGACGCAGGCGCTCGCCACGCGAGCGCTGGCCGACGGGGATCAGGCGCAGCGGCATGAACCACATCAGAAGGCGCGACCACAGCGGCAGGCGCTCGACGGGAACCAGCGTGTCAAGGCGATGGCGGGCGATCACCCAGAGGATCTTGAACAGCCGCAGGCTCATGAAGCGCGCTCCGTGGCCAGCGCCTTCAGGCGCCGCTCCAGGCGATGAAAGCGCGCTTCCAGCCGGTCGGTGGCCTCGTCGAGCTCGGTAAGGGCATCGCGCAGCACCTCGCGCTGAGCGCGCCCGGGCAGAAGCTTGGCTTCCTCGAAGACGTACTCGGAGACGTCCTGAAAGAGCTCCTCCTTGGCGCGCAGGCCAAAGCGGCCCAGCCGGCGCATGCCCTGGGCGAGCGAGTGGGCGGGGGTCGCGCCGAGCCAGGTGGCGAGCTCGCCTTCCCAGTCGAGATCCAGGTCGAAGAACAGCTCCCGGGTAGCTTCCAGCACACCGATGCGCCCGCGCACCGCCAGCTTGCCCTCGAACATCAAGCGCTCGAGCGACGCGCCGCCAAGCCATTCCGATAAGGTTTCCGGGGTGAGCTCGACGACGGCGTCCGCCTCGGATTCGTCGACCTCGTCGCCGGACAGCAGGTCGACACCGGCCGCGTGGTAGGCGAGCAGCAGGGCCAGGTGGGGTTTCTCGAACCGGATCAGAAGCCGGCTGCCGGCCAGCGCCGCCAGCCGGTTGGGGGCTGCCGGGTCACGGGCGAGCAGCGCGTTGAGGGTACGTTCACAACCGGCCAGCAGCAGGGTCGGGGTTAACAGCATGACCACCTCGGGGCCGTCGGCGTCGGTGTCCGCCGCGTCATAGCTTGATCCCGCGGTGCAGCGCGACGATGCCGCCGGTCAGGTTGGTGTACTCGACACGCTCGAGGCCGGCGGCCTCCATCATCGCCTTCAGCGTCTCCTGGTCCGGGTGCATGCGGATCGACTCGGCAAGATAGCGATAGCTTTCGCCATCCTTGGCCACCAGCTCCCCGATCCTGGGCAGAAAACGGAACGAGTACTCGTCGTAGGCCTTGGTCAGCAGCGGGTTGGCGGGCTTGGAGAACTCCAGCACCAAAAGGCGACCGCCGGGCTTGAGCACGCGCGCCATCGAGCGCAGCGCGGCGTCCTTGTCGGTGACGTTGCGCAGGCCGAAGGCGATGGTGATGCAGTCGAAGTGGTTGTCCGGGAAGGGCAGGCACTCGGCGTTGGCCTGGACGTACTCGACGTTGCCGCCCACGCCGTTGTCGATCAGCTTGTCACGGCCGACATTGAGCATCGAGGCGTTGATGTCGGCGAGCACCACCTTGCCGCGCGGGCCGACCAGGCGCGAGAACTTGAGGGTCAGGTCGCCCGTGCCGCCGGCGATGTCCAGCACCCGATGGCCCGGGCGCACCCCGGCGCGCTCGATGGTCAGGCGCTTCCACACCCGATGGATGCCGAAGGACATCAGATCGTTCATCACGTCGTAGCGCGCGGCCACCGAGTGGAAGACATCGGCGACGCGAGAGGCTTTCTCGTCGAGCGGAACTTCCTGGTAGCCGAAATGGGTCGTGCGCTTTTCCGTGGGGCTCATGAGGCGGCAGGCTCCCGAGTTCGAGGCGGAGGTCGATGGCGCGGCGGCCATCGCTTGAATTGGGTTGGCTGTATTGTAGCCTTCTCTTGGCCGCTTTGTCTGCGCCGGGGCGCAATCGTCACAGCTCCTTGAAAAGAATCCCCTTGGGCTCGCGGGAGGCACCGGCGCTGGCCAGCTGATCCAGGTATTCCGCCCAGTAGGTATCCTGGTGGGTGGCGATCTCGTAAAGGTAGTCCCAGCTGTAGAGGCCGCTGTCGTGGCCATCGTCGAAGTGCAGCTTGAGCGCGTAGTGGCCGGTCTGGGTGATGTTCAAGAGGCCTACGTCGCGCTTGCCGGTCTGCAGCACGGCGCTGTCGGCGCCGTGGCCGCGCACTTCCGCCGAGGGGGAGTAGACGCGCAGGAGTTCGATCGGCACGCGGTAGTGAAGATCGCCCGGGTAGGTCAGCTCCAGCAGGCGGTTTTTCTTGTGGTAGTGCACGTGGGTAGGGATCGGGCTGTCCATGAGGCTCTCCTTGAGCGAGCGGTGAATGGACGACAGGCGGGCGCGAGCACCCGCCTGCAAGGCGTGGACCTGGATTCGAGGTGTCAGCCTACAGAATATAGCGCGACAGGTCCTCGTCGACGGCAAGCTCCCCGAGCTGGGCGTTGACGTAGTCGGCGTCGACCACCAGGGGGCTGTCCATGTCGCCGCCCTTGAAGGAGGCCTCTTCCAGCAGGCGCTCCATCACGGTGTGCAGGCGCCGCGCGCCGATGTTCTCGGTGCCTTCGTTGACCTGCCAGGAGATCTCGGCGATGCGCTCGATGCCGTCCGGAGTGAACTCGACGTCGAGCCCTTCGGTGGCGAGCAGCGCCTGGTACTGCTTGGTGAGCGAGGCCGACGGCTCGGTCAGGATGCGCTTGAAGTCGTGGGGCGTGAGCGCATCGAGCTCGACGCGGATCGGCAGGCGGCCCTGCAGCTCCGGAATCAGGTCCGACGGGCGCGACAGATGGAAGGCACCGGAGGCGATGAACAGAATGTGGTCGGTCTTGACCATGCCGTACTTGGTCGAGACGGTCGAGCCTTCGATCAGCGGCAGCAGGTCGCGCTGCACGCCTTCGCGGGAAACCTCGCCGCCGCTCGACTGGCCGCTGCCCTTGGCGACCTTGTCGATCTCGTCGAGGAACACGATGCCGTGCTGCTCGACCGCCTCGACGGCGCGCGCCTTGATCTCCTCCTCGTTGACCAGCTTGCCGGCCTCCTCGTCGCGCAGCAGCACCAGCGCTTCCTTGACGGTGACGCGGCGGTTCTCGCGCTTTTGCTGGCCCATGCTGGAGAACAAGCTCTGCAGCTGGTTGGTCATCTCCTCCATGCCCGGCGGGGTCATGATGTCCACGCCCTGGCCCTGGGAGGTGACTTCGATGTCGATCTCCTTGTCGTCGAGCTGGCCCTCGCGCAGTTTCTTGCGAAACGACTGGCGGGTGGCGTTCTCTTCGCGCGGCTTCTCTTCCTGACCGCGGGGCGGCGGCAGCAGGGCGTCGAGCACGCGATCCTCGGCGGCGTCCTCGGCGCGGTGGCCGACCTCCTCCTTGGCGTGCTCGCGCACCATCTTGATCGCCGCTTCCATCAGATCACGAACGATCGACTCGACGTCGCGACCGACGTAGCCGACTTCGGTGAACTTGGTCGCTTCCACCTTGATGAACGGCGCGCGGGCGAGCTTGGCCAGGCGCCTGGCGATCTCGGTCTTGCCCACGCCGGTCGGGCCGATCATCAGGATGTTCTTCGGCGTGACTTCCGGGCGCAGATCACTATCGAGCTGCATGCGCCGCCAGCGGTTGCGAAGCGCAATGGCCACGGCGCGCTTGGCATCCTTCTGGCCGATGATGTACTGATCGAGGGCGTGAACGATTTCGCGGGGGGTCATCTGGGTCATGAAAAAGGCCTCAACGGTCGTCGATGTTCAGCTCTTCGAGCGTGACGTGGTGGTTGGTGAATACGCAGATGTCACCCGCGATCTGCAGGGATTTCTCGGTGATTTCCCGCGCGCTGAGTTCGGTGTTTTCCAAAAGCGCCCGGGCGCTGGCCTGAGCGAAATTACCGCCGGAGCCGATGGCGATGATGCCGCGCTCGGGCTCCACCACATCGCCATTACCGGTGATGATCAGGGAGGCGCTGTGATCCGCCACGGCCAGGAGCGCCTCGAGGCGGCGCAGCGCCCGGTCGGTGCGCCAGTCCTTGGCCAGTTCCACGGCGGCCTTGGTCAGGTGGCCCTGGTACTTCTCGAGCTGGGCTTCGAAGCGCTCGAACAGGGTGAAGGCGTCCGCGGTGCCACCGGCAAAGCCAGCGAGCACCTTGCCCCGGTAGAGGCGGCGCACCTTGCTGGCGTTGCCCTTCATCACGGTATTGCCAAGCGAGACCTGGCCGTCGCCGGCGAGGGCGACCTGGTTACCGCGGCGTACGGATACGATCGTGGTCATGGAGATGACTCCTTGAGGGAGCGAGGCTCCCGATGACGTGTCGGTCGCCAGGCGACCGCAACTGGGTTGAGCGCCGGATGAACGGGCGCGTCGATAAAGCGAATGACAACAAAATGCGGGCGGTCGATGAAAAATCAACCGCCCGCAGCGTGGGGAGGGGCAGATTGTCGCAGCGCGTCAGTTCTGCAGCTGGATCAGCAGCGGCTCGATGCCCTGGGTCGTCATCAAATCCTGAGCGCGGTTGAGCTCGCGGGTGTCCTCGTACGGGCCGACCTGGACACGGTGCCAGGTGTCGCCGCTGGCCTGCACTTCGGTGATCTGGGCCAAGAGGCTCAGGTTTCGAAGCCGCGAGCGTAGCTGCTCGGCATCGGCGAGGTCCTTGAAGGAGGCCGCCTGGAGCATGTAGCGCTCCGGCGCGGCGGCGGGCGCCTGTGCCGGGGTCGGGGCCTGCGCGCTCGACTGCTCCTCGGGGC
>NZ_JAMZBC010000211.1 GCF_024158715.1 Halomonas sp. 707D7
CCGCCGCACTCTCCGTTTCCCAGGCGCGATTGAGCCCCTTGATGATGCGCTCGGCGTTGGCCGGGGCGTCGCTTGCGATCACACCCTGCACCTCCACCAGCGCCAGGTGCTCCTGGGCCGGCGCGGCGCTGCTGGGCTCGGCGAAGTAGACGCGGTGCACCAGCAGCGAAACCAGCGCCACCACCACGCTCAGAAACAGCAGGCGAAAGAAGAGCTTCCACCGCCGGGCCCGGCGCTGCTCGGTGAGCACGCCCCCGATCCAGCGGTCCATCATCTCGATCTGCGCCAGGCGCTGGCGCTCTCTGAGCGTCTCGTCGCTATCGCCCGGCGCGCCAGCCATGGCCTCGCGCTTCGAGCGCGGTGCCACTTCGGGCCCCTGCGTCCAACGATCCGGTTCGTCACCGCGTGCCGGGTCATCCAGCCGGCGCCGCGGCGAGTGGTCGTTGTGTCCATCATCATGGTTCATGGTGTCATTTCCCTTGCACGGTGGTGAGCCTGACCCGAGCGATCACTCGCCTTCCAGCCAGTCGAACAGGTCCGCGACGCTGTGCGCCACCCAGCGCGGCTCGCTGGCGGACAGGCGCGCCGGGGTATGCACGCCGTAGGTCACCCCGACCCGCGCCATGCCGATGGCGCGCGCCATCTCGAGATCGTACTCGGTGTCGCCCACCATCACGGCGCGGCCGACGTCGACGCCGAGCTCGTCGAGTAGCTCCTCGAGCATCTGTGGATGCGGTTTCGAGCGCGTCTCGTCGGCGGTCCGGCTGGCATCGAAGAGTGCGCCGCTGCCGGTCTCGCGAAAGATGCGATCGAGCCCGCGACGGCTCTTGCCCGTGGCCACCGCCAGTCGCTGACCGGGCCGCGCGCGCAGCCGGGCAAGCCGCGCCTCGACGCCGTCAAAGAACGGCATCGGCGTGGTGTTCTGGTGCACGAAGTGGTGGGAGTAACGCTGCCGGAGCGTTTCGGCCTGGGCCGGCGCGATCCCCGGGCAGAGCGTGGCGATCGCCTCGGGAAGACCGAGGCCGATGATGTCCTCGATGGCGCTCACCTCGAGCTCGCCCCACTCGGCCTCGCGGGCGGCGGCCTGCATGCAGGCGACGATCTTGGGCACCGAGTTCATCAGGGTACCGTCCCAGTCGAAGATGATCAGATCGAAACGCATGGGGCTCCTTATATCAGCGGCGAGCGCGGGCGAGCGCGCTTTCGAGCGCCTCGGGCAGCGGCGCCTTGACGGTGACCGGGCGGCCATTGCCGGGCTCCGGGAAGGTCAGCGCACGGGCGTGGAGGAAAAGACGCTCCACCTCCAGCTGCCGGGTCATCTGGGCGCTCTCGCGGGTGGCGTACTTGTCGTCGCCGAGCAGCGCATGACCGGCGTGGGCGGCGTGCACGCGAATCTGGTGGGTGCGCCCGGTCACCGGCTCCGCTTCGATGAGCGTGGCCTTCTCGAAGGTCTCGAGCACCTGGAAGTGGGTGCGCGACACCTTGCCGTTGGGGTCGACCCGCACCCGGCGCTCGCCGTTGCCGGCATCGAACCGGTCGAGCCGGGCGCTGACGTAGGTCTTGCGCGCCGGCCACCGCCCGCTGACCAGCGCCACGTAGCGCTTGTCCATGGCGTGCTTCTTGAGCGACTCGTTGAGCGTCACCAAGGCCTCGCGGGACTTGGCCAGCAGTAGGCAGCCCGAGGTGTCGCGATCGAGCCGGTGGACCAGCTCGAGAAAGTTCAGGTCGTCGCGCACCTGGCGCAGCGCCTCGATGAGGCCGATCTTCACGCCGCTGCCGCCGTGCACCGCAAGACCTGACGGCTTGTTGAGCACCAGCCAGTCGGGCCCCTCCATGATCACGCTGCCGACCAGCAGGTCGCGCAGGTTGTCGCTGACCTCCTTCTGCGCCTCCCTGGGCGCCAGGCGCAGCGGCGGAACGCGCACCAGGTCACCGGCGACGAGTCGGTAGTCCGCCTTGATGCGCTTCTTGTTCACGCGCACTTCGCCCTTGCGCACGATGCGGTAGATCAGAGCGCGCGGCGCCCCCTTGAGCCGGGTCATCAGGAAATTGTCGATCCGCTGACCCGCCTGTTCCGGGGCGATCTCCACCCACTGTACTTCACGCCCTTCGGCCATCGCCGCATGCTCCTGGTTCGATTGCTTCTTTTTCATGCCAATGTTTCACGCCAGGGCGCCATTCTAGCGCAGTGGCCAAGCCATTGCGTCAATTGCTGGCGGTTGTCTTTGCTGTTATATTCCAGTGAGCTCATCGGCATGGCGTGATCCGCTGTCGGGACGACCCGACGACCCCGTGATGATCACGCCGAAGGGGAACCCCGCACATCGTTGCCCGCCATGCCCAAGCGCCTGCACGACCGACACGCAGGCCCGAGCGAAGGTCCAATGGAATAGTGTACGCATTACCCATTACCGAACGGTTCTAGAAGAACACCCCTTTTGCCCCGACGGGCGAAAGGGCCCGTGACGTTGCCGAGTCGGCCGCCACGAAAAAGATGACACGACTTGTCTCGAGCCTGCTCCTGCGCGTCACGCAGGGTGCACGCTCGGGACACAAGATCAACGCGGTGCCGATACCGGCGCCGGCGAATCGAAGAATGCCAGGTGTAGGCGGTGTCAGCAGGGCCGGATGGACGTGACAGCCACCGAAACATGTCCTGCCTCCGCCACGTACTCAACGCCCACCGACCGCGCGGGCCCTCATGCCCCCGGTTCAACGCGTCAGCATAGCCATGCGCCGAGCACAAGCACGCAGCAAACGCGATTCGTCGACGCCCCGCCAGACGGCGAATCGGTGCACATGCTTTGCGAGACACCATGAAAAGAATGCTCATCAACGCGACCCAGCCCGAAGAGCTGCGGGTCGCACTCGTCGACGGACAGCGCCTCTACGATCTGGACATCGAATCCGGCGCCCGGGAACAGAAGAAAGCCAACATCTACCGCGGCAAGATCACCCGCGTCGAGCCCTCGCTCGAGGCCGCCTTCGTCGACTTCGGCGCCGAGCGCCACGGCTTTCTGCCGCTCAAGGAGATCTCGCGGGAGTACTTCGTAAAGGACGTCTCCGGACGCCCCAGCATCAAGGAAGTCCTGAAGGAAGGCCAGGAAGTCATCGTCCAGGTGGATAAAGAGGAGCGCGGCAACAAGGGCGCGGCGCTGACCACCTTCATCAGCCTGGCCGGTCGTTTCCTGGTCCTCATGCCCAACAATCCGCGTGCCGGCGGCATTTCGCGGCGCATCGAAGGCGACGATCGCAGCCAGCTCAAGGACGCGATGTCGCAGATGACCGTGCCGGACAAGATGGGCCTGATCGTGCGCACCGCCGGCATCGGGCGCAGCGCCGAGGAGCTTCAGTGGGATCTGGACTACCTCGCCCAGGTGTGGGAGTCGATCACCGCCGAGGCCACCAAGCGCCCTGCCCCCTTCCTGGTCTACCGTGAATCCAACGTCATCATCCGCGCCATGCGCGACTACCTGCGCCAGGACATCGGCGAGGTGCTGATCGACAATCCCGAGATTCACGCCGAGGCCCTGGGCTTCATCCGCCAGGTGATGCCGTCGTACCAGCAGAAGATCAAGCTCTACACCGATGAAGTGCCGCTGTTCTCGCGTTTCCAGATCGAATCCCAGATCGAGACCGCCTACCAGCGCGAAGTGAAGCTGCCCTCCGGCGGCTCGATCGTCATCGACCACACTGAAGCGCTGGTGTCGATCGACATCAACTCGGCGCGCGCCACCCGCGGCAGCGACATCGAGGAGACCGCGCTCCAGACCAACTCCGAAGCCGCCGACGAGATCGCCCGCCAGCTGCGCCTGCGTGATATCGGCGGCCTGGTGGTCATCGACTTCATCGACATGGGCCCGGCCCGCAACCAGCGCGAAGTGGAAAACCGCATGCGCGACGCGCTCAAGCTCGACCGCGCTCGCGTGCAGATTGGACGCATCTCGCGCTTCGGCCTGATGGAGATGTCGCGCCAGCGCCTGCGCCCGTCGCTCGGTGAAACCAGCGGCGTGGTCTGCCCGCGCTGCAACGGTCAGGGCACGATCCGCGATGTGCGCTCGCTGTCGCTGTCGATCATGCGCTTGATCGAGGAAGAGGCGATGAAGGAGCGCAGCGCCCAGATCCGCGCGATCCTGCCGGTGCCCGTCGCCACCTACCTGCTCAACGAGAAACGCAGCGTGCTGGCGGACATCGAGTCGCGCCAGGACGTGCGCGTGGTACTGCTGCCCAACCCGGACATGCACACCCCGCACTACGACGTGCAGCGCCTGCGCGCCGACCATCTCGACGAGGACGAGAGCCACACGCTCTCGAGCTTCGAGCTCTCCACCGAGACCGACATCGGCAAGGAACCGGACCCGAGCTTCGCACCACCCGTGCAGCGCGCCGAGGCGGCAGTGAAGACCGTCGCCCACAACGCCCCGGCCCCGGCTTCGCTGCAGACCGAGACACCCGCGTCTGCCAAGAGCGCGCCGGCGGAAATCCCGGAAACCGGCGTTCTGGGCCGCCTGATTCGCGGCTTCAGCAAGCTGCTGGGAAGCGACGAGGCGAGCGACACCAAGAGCC
>NZ_JAMZBC010000212.1 GCF_024158715.1 Halomonas sp. 707D7
CGAGGCCATCGCCACCGGGGAACCCATCTTGCCGGGACGGCGATGCTGGCGCTGGGGGCGGGTCTTGCCGGTCTGGCGCCTTCGCCGCCGGCGCTTGCCCAGGTCGACGCGCCCGCTTATCGGCTGGAGGTCCTGACCGAAGGGCTCGAGCACCCCTGGTCGCTGGCGTTCCTGCCCGAGGGGCGCATGCTGGTGACCGAGCGCCCCGGGCGCCTCTGGTTGCTCGACGCCCAAGGGCAGCGGCTTGACGAGATCGAGGGCGTACCGAAGGTGTTCGCCTCGGGCCAGGCAGGGCTCTTCGACGTGCTGGTTTCACCACAGGAGGACCAGCTCGATCGACTCTTTCTCAGCTACGCCTGCGGCGAGCTCGCCGCCAACCACACCTGCCTCGCCCGCGCACGACTGGACGACGGCGCGCTCAGCGAGGTGGAGGAGATCTTTCGTACCCATCCCGCCAAGCGCGGTGCCGCCCACTATGGCGGTCGGCTGGCCTGGCTCGGCGATGGCACGCTGCTGCTCACCCTGGGCGACGGCTTCGACTACCGTGAACAGGCCCAGAACCTTCAAAGCCATCTCGGCAGCCTCGTGCGCTTGAATACCGATGGCAGCGCCGCGCAGGACAACCCCTTCGCGGGCGAAACCGACGCTCGCCCGGAGATCTACTCCATCGGCCACCGCAACGTGCAAGGGCTGGTGGTAGCCGGTGATGGTCGCGTCATCGCCCACGAGCACGGCCCGCGCGGCGGCGACGAGATCAATCTCGTCACGCCCGGCGCCAACTACGGCTGGCCCATCGCCACCACCGGGCTCGACTACACCGGCGCCCGGGTCACGCCTTTCACAGAATACCCGGGCACCGAGCCGCCGCTTCTCGAGTGGACGCCTTCGATCGCGCCGTCGGGCATGACGCTCTACGACGGCGATCTGTTTCCCGCCTGGCGGGGGAATCTCTTCGTCGGCTCTCTGGTCGATCACGAGGTGCGCCGCGTCACGCTCGATGCCGACGCTACCCGGGCCGAGGACGTGGAAGGGCTGTTCGGCGAGCTCGACGAGCGGATCCGCGACGTGCGCACCGGACCGGACGGGGCGCTCTATCTGCTGACCGACAGCCCGGAAGGCCAACTGGTGCGCGTCGTGCCCGCGTCACCCTGAGCCGGTTTGCGCTTTGAGTCACCGCGACTAAAGTCAAAGGGGGTGTCCGCATCCGCTTCAGGAACGATCATCGACAAGGAGGTTTACATGAAACCCATCAATTCCTTCGATCCGACACGCCGCAAGGTGGTGGGTGGCCTTGCCACCGGCATGGCCGCCGCCATGGCCACGCCTGCTTTCGCCCAATCTTCCTCGAGCCAGAGCGCTGCGTCGAGCGGGGCGGGTGACAGTAGTGGTGGCGACGGTTCGCTGTTGAACAAGCAAGACCCCACAAGCCAGTACCCGGCGCCGCCGTTCGCCAACCAGCCCCAGGAGTGGCCGGGCCTGGCGGGCGACATGGACCCACGCCCGGACCACGGAGAAGAGAGCTATAAAGGCAGCGGCCGCCTGCAAGGGCGCCGCGCGCTGATCACCGGCGGTGACTCCGGCATCGGCCGCGCCGCGGCGATCGCCTACGCCCGTGAAGGGGCTGACGTGGCGATCAACTACCTCGAGGCGGAGGAGTCCGACGCGCGCGAGGTGATCGAGCTGATCGAGGCCGAAGGGCGTACCGCCGTGGCGATCCCGGGAGACATTCGCGACGAGGCCTTCTGCCGCGAACTGGTCGAGACCGCCGTGGAGCGTCTAGGGGGCCTGGACATCCTGGTCAACAACGCCGCGCGTCAGCAGTGGAAGCCGTCGATCACCGATATCTCCCATGACGACTTCGACGCCACCATGAAGACCAACCTCTACGCCATGTACTGGATCACCCAGGCGGCCATGGAGCACCTGGAGGCGGGAGCGGCGATCATCAATACCTCGTCGGTGGTCGCCTATGATCCGCCGAAGATCCTGCTCGACTACGCGATGACCAAGTCGGCGATCATCGCCTTCACCAAGGCGCTCGCCAAGCAGGTTGCCGAGCAGGGCATTCGCGTCAATGCCGTCGCCCCCGGCCCGTTCTGGACGCCCCTGCAGCCCAGCGGCGGCCAGCCCGACGAGGCGGTCGAAAGCTTCGGCGAGGACACCCCCTTCGGTCGCCCGGGCCAGCCGGTGGAGCTTGCTGGGGTCTACGTGCTGCTGGCTTCCCAGGAATCGAGCTTCACCACGGGCCACGTGTACGGCGCGGCAGGCGGTAGCGGCCAGCCCTGAATCCTGTTCGGCCTGCGGGGCGCGATGATATATAATCAAGCGCTTAATTATTTCCACCCGCAGGCCCTCGATGGTTCGAATTCTCTACTCTCTTCACACCGAAAACCGCGAGTTCGTTCATCGCCGAATCACCACCGACCGTTTCGACAAGGCCTGCGACATCATCGACCAGTACCCCTGGGCCCGCGAGATCGCGCTGTTCGACGAGCAGGGCGCCGGTGGCGGTTTCGAGTTTCTGCTCGGCGAGCGCCAGGGGCTTCACGCGCACTACCAGTTCGTGCCCATCGAACAGCGCCAGGGCCTGCTCATGCTCAACGTGGTCGCCCGCCAGGGCCTGCTCAAGTGGCTAGGGCGCCGATCGCTGACCCGCGATTTCCACCTCGTCACCGCCGACACCGCCAAACATCATGTTCAGGAGCTGTTCGAGCATTCGATCGATGGCATTTTCGATAAGCACTGGCCGTTCAAGAGCTGAGGAGAACGGCCTGGCATCGCAGGGTGATCACTCGTCGTCATGGCGGCTTGCACTGTCCTTGAGTAACGAGTTTGTTGCTTGGGTATCTTCGAAGGTTTCTAGATGGGGGCGGGCCGGTTGCGACGAATGCCGCAGGCGGCCCACCAGCCTTATTCGGTCAACTCGATCAGTCGATCCGCGTAATCGGTGAACAGGCCATTAACGCCCCAGCCGATCAGATGCTGCATTTCATCGATGTCGTTGACCGTATAGACGTGAACCGCCAGGCCGTTGTCCTGGGCCTGCTGGACGAACGCCTCGCCGATGACCGGCTCGTCATCAAACAGGTAGTTGGTGCCGAGCCCTACGGCGTAGTCGGCCACGGCCTGGAAGTCTGCGTCGGTGATCTCGTCCGGGCTCGGGGTGACGCCGGTCCACTCCGTCAGACGGCCGTCGTTTTCTGCGTCCGGGGAGTACCACACCAGCTGGATCAGCGGGATGTCGGCGTTCAGCTCGTGAATCTTCAGAAGGCTCTCCTGATCGAAGGACTGGATCAGCACGCGGCCGGTCTCGATCATATCGAACGCTTCCAGCCGGCGCACCAGCCCCTCTTCCACGCCCGGGTTGAGTTCCGGCGACTTGGTTTCCAGGTAATACCGCGCGTCCTGGCCGAAGCGGTCGAACACTTCTTCCAGCGTCAGGATCTGTGCGCCTTCGAACGCTTCATCGGCGAGCTCGGGGTTCTCCTCGTTGAACCAGCTGCCGGCGTCGAGCGCCTTCAGCTCGGCGAGGGTATGGTCGTTGATGTGGCCCTCGCCGTTGCTGGTGCGCTCGAGCGTGTCGTCGTGAAAGGCGACCAGCTCGCCGTCGGCGGTCATCTGGATATCCAGCTCCAGATAATCCACACCCCAGCCATGGGCGAGTTCGAGCGCTGCCATGCTGCTTTCCGGCGCGTGGCCGCTGGCACCGCGGTGGGCGATGACTTGGAACGACTCGAGATCCTTTAGCTGCTGCGAAAGCGCCGAGGTACCAGCCTGGGCGGTTTGGGAAACGATAAGAGCGCCAGCAAAAAGACTTAAGGGTAAGGCAAGTGTTACGTGATATTTCATGAAAACTCCCTTTTTCTCATTAAGAGCTTAAACGAGTGATCGATGACCCTACCCGGTTTCTCACGTCATTCCAAACGACGGATTGGCGCTTAGCGTTGTGTTATTCGTTCGACGAGACCAGTAAGCGGGCGCCGGGGCCTTCCTCGGCCAGGTGATCGTCCGGGTTGCGCAGCGGGCAGTCGGCAAGAGATAGGCAGCCGCAGCCAATGCAGCGATCCATCTGGTTGCGTAGCTGCATCAGGCTTTCCATTCGGCGATCGATCTCCTCGCGCCAGGTGGCCGTTATCACCTGCCAGTCTGCCGCACTCAACTGGCGATCAGACGGAATCGAATCCAAGTGCTGTTTGGTCATCGCCAGCGGAATACCGGCGCGCTGGGCGATACGAATCACCGCAATACGACGCAGCACGCTTCGCGGGTAACGGCGCTGATTGCCGCTGGTGCGCCAGGACGCTATCAGTCCCTTAGACTCGTAGAAGTGAAGTGTCGATATTCGCACGCCGCTGCGCCTGGCGACGTCGCCAACGGATAGGTCTGTAGCCATCAAGCGTTAAAACCTCGAGTTTACAAAAGATATTTTGAGAAATTCCTCTTTAATAAGGCAGCTCGGATCAAAAATAAACCTGTTGACCTCAACTATAGTCGAGGTT
>NZ_JAMZBC010000213.1 GCF_024158715.1 Halomonas sp. 707D7
GGCATCCTCTGCCCGCCCCTGGACCCGGAGGCGATGAGCGAGGCCTGCCGGGCGCTGTTCGCCAACGACATCGCCGCCAGCGGCCGCTTCGCCCGCCACTTCGTCGAGCGTCGCTTCGGCTGGCCCACGGTGATCGGCGAGCTGCTCGATCACTACCGCACCCTGACCGCCGCCGAGTGCCACGATGCCCTCTCCCGAACCCGTTCGCGCTAGGTTTCGCCTTCGCCGTTACCAGCTCGTGCTGCTGCTCGCGGCGCTGGCGCTGCCGTTGGCGCTGACCTCGATGGCCGGCGGAGAGCAGGCGCTCGCTCACCTCGAGGCGTTTCCTTTCACGCTCCTGGCGCTGATGCTCGTCACGGCGGCGCTTTGCTGGAACATCAACGCGCTGCGCCTTCGCCTGATGCTGGGCAGCCGCGCTGCCCTCAGCCAGACGAGTGCGCTGGGCATCGAGCTCGCCGCCAAGTTCGCGCTGTGCGCCACCCCCGGCGGCAGCGGCGGTCCGGTGACGCTGCTGGCACTGCTCAACCGGCGCGGCGTACCGCCCGCCAAGGGGGCGGCGCTGTTTCTGATCGACCAGGGGTGCGACTCGCTGTTCTTTCTCGTCATGCTCGCCGTGGCCGTCGGCGTCTCGCTGGCCGGTGATCCCGGCTGGCCTTACCAGGGCATGATCCAGGCGGCCCTGGCGGGGCTGGGGCTCGCCCTGGCCATGGCGGCGATGTCGTTGGCGAACAGCGCCCGGCAGGCCTCGCTCATCGCCTCCGGGTCCAGGGGCGGGCAGAGGATGCCGCCGCCCAGCGGCACGTTCTCGATCAGCGCGCCGGCGCGGGCGCCGATCACCGGCAGACCGCTGGCCATCGCCTCCTGGGCGATCAGCCCGAAGGTCTCGCGGGTGCCGGCGTGAAGCAGGGCGTCGCTGCTGGCCAGCGCCGTGGCCACTTCGTGCACGCCGCAGCAGCGGCTCACCGCGGTCACGTTGGCCGGCACCCGTGTCGGCATGCCCGGACCCATCAACAAGAGGTGGTAGTCGCTGCCCAGCCGCTGCAGGGTGGCAAGCAGCACATCGATGTTCTTCTCCCGCGAGAAGCGCCCGACGAAGATCAGCAGGCGCTTCTCCTCGCCGATCCCCATCCGCGCGCGAAGCGAGGCATCCCGGTGGCGAGGATGAAAGCGTTCGAGATCCACGCCCAGCGGCTGCACCCGCACGTTGGCCACGCCCCACTCCACCAGGCGCTCGGCCATGGCCTGGCAGGGAGCGAGCACGCTGTCGAAGCGCCGGTACAGGTCGACCACGTAGCGAATCAGCCGGTCGCGCACGCGCTCGCCGAAACGATCGCCCATCAGGTGCGGAAGGTCGGAGTGGTAGAAGCCCACCACCGGCACCCCCAGGCGCTGGCCCGCCTCGAGGGCTGCCCAGGCGGTGACGTAGGGGTCGCCGGCCTCGATGAGATCCGGGGAGAGTTCGATCAACGCCTCGCGCCAGGCCCTGCGGCGCAGCGGAAAACGGTAGCCCTGGCCCAGCGGCAGGTGCGGGGCGGCCAGGGTATGCAGGTCGCCCAGGCTATCGCGCTCGGCGCCGGGCACCAGCAGGCTGGTACGCACGCCGGCGGCGTTCAAGACGCGGTGCTTGGCCTGCAGGTAGGTACGTACGCCGCCGCTGGACGGCGCATGGAACATGGTGATATCGGCCGTATGCAAGGTCATCTCCGCGCCACGCAAGTGTCATCGGATCACCATAGAGCAGAAATAAGACAGTTCGACGACAGCGCGACCAGAACGAAAACGCCACGGCAAGGGCCGTGGCGTAAGGTGCGGGCGAAGGAGAGGTCAGGCCGGTCGTGCGACCAGCGAGCGGGTCTCCTCGCGCGCCTCGGTGAGGGCCACGCGCAGCGCGTCGCCGAGCTTGTAGCGCTCCTCGCCCTCGATCTGGATGCGGCCCTCCTTGTCGTCGATCACCACCTTGTCGCGATCGGCGTGCATCAAGGGAGCGGGCACGAAGGCGGTGGCGCCGTTGGCGAGCAGGCGCACGCGCATGCCGCCGCGGTTGATCGCCATGATCTCGGCCTCGAACACCTCCTGATTCTGAGCCGCCGGGGTCAGGTAGCGCACGTAGAGCCAGTCCTTCACGTCGCGCTCGGCCATACGGTTGAGGCGGCGACGCTCGGTGAGCTGCTCGGTGAGCGCCTGGCTCGCTTCCGCCGGGGCCTGCTCGCTTTTCAGCACGCGCTTGATCAGGCGATGGTTGACCATGTCGCCGTATTTCCTGATCGGCGAGGTCCAGGTGGCGTAGGCGGCAAGCCCGAGGCCGAAGTGCGGGCCCGGCTGGGCGGACATCGTGGTGAAGCCCTGGAAGCGGCGCAGGCGCGCGTCGAGCCAGGCGTCGTCACGGGTTTCGAGGGCGCGCTTGAGTTCCTTGTAGTGCTCGAGCTCGGTGAGCGCCTCGAGGCCCACGGTGATCTCCTGGCCGGCGAGGAACTCTTGGGCGGCTTCGGCCTTTTCCGGCTCGAAGGCGCGGTGCACGTTGAAGATGCCGTGGCCGATGTGAGAAGCGAGGAAGTCCGCGCAGCAGGCGTTGGCGGCGATCATCGATTCCTCGATCATGCGGTTGGCGATGCGCCGCTCTTCGGTATTGATCGCCAGCACGTTGCCCGCTTCGTCCAGCTCGAACACGTAGTCCGGGCGGTCCTTGAACACCAGCGCGTGGGCGTTGCGCCAGGCGGTGCGCGCCTCGGTCAGCTCGCGCAGCGCGGTCAACTGCTCGCCGATCTCGGCGGCCGGGGCCCAGTCGCCCTGGCCGTCGATCCAGTCCGAGACGTTGTCGTAGACCAGCCGCGCGTGGGAGGTGACGTTGGCGGCGAAGAAACGGTACTCGCCGAGGCTGCCGTCGGCGTGGATCACCAGCCGGCACGCCAGCGCCGGGCGCAGCTCGCCCTCGTGCAGCGAGCAGAGGTCGTCCGCCAGCTGCTCGGGCAGCATGGTGACGTTCTGGCCCGGCAGGTAGACGGTGAAGGCACGCACTCGTGCTTCGAGATCCGCCGCGTGGGTCTCGTCGACGTAGGCGGTCGGGTCGGCGATCGCCACCGAAAGCTCCCAGCCGCCGTCCTCGCGCCTGGTGACGCGCAGGGCATCGTCCATGTCGCGGGTCTTCTCGCCGTCGATGGTGAAGAAGGGCTCAGCGGTGAGATCCTCGCGCTCCAGGCCCTCCTCGCGCAGCGGCCAGTCGCTGCCGGCTTCGGGGCTCGCCTGCTCGAGGGCGTGGCGGGCCAGCGTCACGCGCCACGGCACTGCCGGGTCGTCGGCCTTGGCCACCAGCTCGTCGATCTGGGTGAAGAAGCCGCGGTCGTCCGCTTTCAGCGGGTGGCGCACCAGGCGCGCCACGACCCAGTCGCCGTCACCGATGCTCGCCTCGTCGAGGCTGCGCTTGATGCGCGCCTTGATGACGTTGCGAATCGAGGGGTGATCCGGCACCACGGCGAGACGATCCTCGCGCTTTTGCACGCGCGCGACGAAGCGGTCCAGGCCGGGCTCGATCAGCTTTTCCGGGTCGACGGACTTCTTGTCGCCGTTTTCATGGATGACCGCCTCGACGCGGTCGCCGTGAATCACCTTCTTCATCGCGGGGGGCGGCACGAAGTAGGAGTCGCCGCCGTCGGTCTCGAGAAAGCCGAAACCCTTCTCGGTGGCCTTGATCACGCCTTCGGCGCGGGGCGTGGTATCACGAATCTGTTGCTTGAGCTGGGCAAGCACGGAGTTATTTTGCAGCATGAGCTCGATCAGTTGGCGAGAGTAGGCTGCCACTATACGGATTCCCGGCCACCGCGCCAATTACCCCGCCGGCCACCACAAGGCCTGCGCCGCCAGGTCAACGACTTACCCGCGCCTGGCGTTATCGGTTAAGCTCGACGCCCCACGTTTACCGCAACGAACCAAACCAAGGAGCGCCCGATGACCCCCCGGCTGATTGTTTCCGACCTGGATGGAACGCTTTTGGGACGCGACCACACCCTGCACGACAGTACCATCGAGGTGCTGCGCGCGCTGGTCGAGCAGGGCCATCACCTAGCGCTGGCTTCGGGGCGCCACTACCTCGACATGCGCGTGTTTCGCGACCAGCTCGACGTGCCGATGCACCTGATCAGCAGCAACGGCGCCTACACCCACGACCCGAGCGACATGCTGCTCGACGCCCACCACGTCGACCCCGGCAAGGCCCGCGCGCTGATCGAGCTTTCACGCCCGGCCAACGTGCGCCTGAGCCTCTACCTGGACGACGCCTGGTACATCGACTCGGAATCCCCCAGCCACCTGGGCATGCACGCCGCCACCGGGTTCGTCTACCAGGTGGTGCCGCCGCGCGAGATGCCTTGTGAGGGCATCGGCAAGGTGCTCTACGGCGGAAGCCCCGATGCGCTTGCAAGGATCGAGGCGCGGGTGCGCGAGATCGGCGGTCGCGATCTGCACGTGACCTACTCG
>NZ_JAMZBC010000214.1 GCF_024158715.1 Halomonas sp. 707D7
GTGCGACGGCATCGGCGTGCCGCTGGACATGGGGACGCTGTTCGACGAAGCCGTGCCCGCCTCCCATACCGCCCACTTCGAGCGCGAGCCTCTCGACGCGCGCGAGCGCCGCGTGCGGGACAACCGGCGCCTTCTGTACCGCGCCATGTGCACCCAGGGTTTCACCAACCTGCCCAGCGAGTGGTGGCACTTCGACCTGGGCGACCAGCTCTGGGCCCACTACAGCGGCCGGTCGCAGGCGCACTACGGCCCCGCCGCCCTCGACACCATCGAGAACCGCTGGCGCCGCCAGCTGGGCTGAGCCTTCACGCGCGTGGCCAAAAACGGCTACATTATCCACTCCCAAGTCACGTTCACGCTCGAAAAGGAGGTTTGACCATGCCCAGCGTCTTGATTACCGGCGCCACGTCCGGTTTCGGCCGCGCCGCCGCCTACCGCTTTGCCCGGGCCGGCTGGTCGCTGATTCTGACCGGCCGCCGCGAGGAGCGTCTGAAGGCGCTCGAAAGCGAGCTCGGCCGCGAGGTCGAGGTGCTGACCCTGACCCTCGACGTGCGCGATGCCGACGCCGTGGCCCAGGCGCTCGGCGACCTGCCGAAGGCGTTCCTGCCGCTCACCTGCCTGATCAACAACGCGGGGCTGGCACTGGCGCCGGAGCCGTCGCAGAAGGTGGCGCTGCGCGACTGGCACACCATGATCGACACCAACATCACGGGGCTCGTCAACGTCACCCACGCGGCGCTGCCGCTTCTGATCGAGCATGGCGCGGGGGCGAGCATCCTGAATCTGGGGTCGGTGGCCGGGCAGTGGCCCTACCCGGGCGGGCACGTCTACGGGGCGTCGAAGGCGTTCGTGCAGCAGTTCGGCTACAACCTGCGCTGCGATCTGCTGGGCACCGGCGTGCGGGTGACGGATCTCGCCCCGGGCATGGCGGAAACCGAATTCACCCTGGTGCGCACCAAGGGCGACCAGGCGGCGTCCGACGCGCTCTACCGGGGCACCACGCCGCTGCAGGCCGAGGATATCGCCGAGCAGCTCTTCTATCTCGCCACGCTGCCGGCGCACGTCAACATCAACCGCCTGGAGATCATGCCGGTTCGCCAGGCCTGGTCACCCTTCGCCGTGGATCGCGACAAGGCCTGACGAACCGGCTCAGTAGCAGACCCGATCGCGCCCCTGCTCCTTGGCACGATAGAGGGCGTTGTCGGCGCGCTTCATGACGCTTTGCTGGTGCTCGCTGAGGCGCGCCTCGATCACGCCGAGGCTCACGCTCACCCTGCCCACCTTGGGGAAGTGCGTCTCGCGGATGCAGCAGCGGATCTTCTCGGCCAGCGCAATCGCCTGTTCGAGCGAGGTTTCCGGGGCGAGCACCATGAACTCCTCGCCGCCCCAGCGCGCGCAGTAGTCCGCCTTGCGCAGGTTCGCCTTGAGCTGCTCGCCGATGCTCGCCAGCACCTGATCACCCACGTCGTGGCCGTGGCTGTCGTTGATCGCCTTGAAGTAGTCGATGTCGAGCATGATCAGCGAAAAGGGCCGGATATAGCGGTTGAGGCGGCTGATTTCCTTCTTGAGCAGCGCGTCGAAGCGCGCGCGATTGGAGAGCCCGGTGAGCATGTCGGTGGTGGCCAGACGCTCGAGTTCGGCCTCCTTCTCGACCCGCTTGGAGATATCCCGCTGCACCAGCACCAGCACCCGCGAGGCGTAGCCGGGCATGTTCATCGCGGTCACCCGCCATTCGATCAGCGTGGCGGGGGCACGGGGGCAGCGCGCGCGGCTGTGCCGATCGAGTCCCGAAAGCGAATAGCCGTCGCACAGCTCGCCTCGAAAAAGCGCCTGACCGAGCTTGCGCAGCAGCCGGCGATTCTCCATGTCGCGCCCCACGATCCGGGGTGCGGCGCCCAGCCATTGATCGCGTCGCCCGCCCCAGAAGCGCAGGTACTCGTCGCTGATATCGAGAAGGTGAAGATCGCTGCCGCCCGCCTGCCCGCCCAGCACGGCGATCGCCTGGGGGTTGGATTCGTTGGCGGGTGGCGCCGGCGTCGGCAAGGGTTCCAGCATGGTGTTTTCTTCCACTGAATCGTGATCAAGCGATGTCCTTCGCTTTCACTCTGGACGCGTCGCAGCCGCGGGGTGGTCACGGGCCCGTCATGAGCCGGCGGCTTCGACATTTACACTATGATACACTTTTTAACCTAGTTGATGGATATCGCATATTATCGACGGCGTATTTAAAAACCGATCGACAATGGCGTGGGCGCCTGCGCAGCGGTAGGCTAAGCGTAGGACGGAAAACACGTCGACGCGGGGGGATTTTTCTAGTCACCGGGCGATAGGACGCTTACCGAGAACAGCTCAAGTCACCCTCCTCACAGTGGGCGTACTCGTCCAGTGTGCGGGTGCGTTCTCGGGTGAGCGTGGTCAGGCACTGGTGACGCACCATGGGTTCGGCGCTGCCGCCGGCGACACCCTGGGCGGTGTAGTCGCACTCGGCGTCGCGAAAGGCGATCCAGGCGCGCTGCGCCGTGACCAGCGCCTGGCGGGCATCGCCTTCGAGCGGCTCGATCAGCGTCTGGTACGCCTCGTTGAGATCGCGATCCGCCGCCTGGTAGGCCTGCCCGGCACAGCGGTTCATGTCGGCCTGGGTCGTGGCGTCGTCGCAGGACGTCTTGCTCTCTCCGGCAACGGCAAAGGTCATGAAAAAGGTCATGAAGAAGGCGCTCGACAGAGTCAGCGCGCGTGCGGTCGATCGCATGAAAACGGCCTCGGGTGCGGGAACCCCTTCACCATAGTCAACAAGCCTGCCGCTCACCAGCACATACAAAAAAAACACCCCCGGGCGTCGGCCCGGGGGTGCGTGGTGTCGCGCGCTGAAAAGGGGTCAGTGAGCGAGCATTTCCGACACGATGGCGTCGCCATCGAGCTCGCTCGGGTAGTAGGTGGGCCAGTGGGTCACTTCCTCGAGCAGCGCCTCGCGGTCATCGCCCCAGTAGAGATGGAAGTGGTGAGCGTCGCTTGGGTAGATATCGTGGTCGCTGAACTGGATGTACCGGGGCATGCCGGCGTCGACCTCCTCGGCTTCGAAGACGAAGCGTACCCCGCGATTGCCCGCCGCGTACTCGAGGATCTCGTAGCCATCGTAGGCGTAGTCGGCGCTATGCGCTTCGCCATCCTCGTAGAAGGTCACGGTATCGCCGTCGATCACGATGCGCTCGACATCGGTGGCGTAGCCGGTCTCGTAGTACTCGGCGTACTCCTCGGCGCTCTTGTCGCCGCTCTCGGCCTTGTGCTCGAAGACCGGTGCCAGGGTGCCGTCCTGAAGGTAGGAATAGACGGATTGCCAGTCGCCCTCCCAGTCGCCGAGCGTGCGGTCCTCGACCTGATCGTCGTCGAAATGGCCGCGGTAGATATCGCTGTCGTGGGCATGCGCGTGCGCGTGATCGTTGCCATGATCATGGGAGTGGGCGTGGTCATGAGAGTGCTCATGGCCATGAGAATGGGCGTGGTCATGGCCGTGCTCGTGGGAGTGATCGTGGTCGCCGGCCAGGGCGCCCTGAAGACCCACCATCATCAATGACCCGGCGGTGAGGGCGCCCAGGGCCCTGGAAGTGAAACGTGACATGCGTTCTCCTCGTTGAACGTACAGGAAAGGCGCGACGACGCCGGCCTCTTTGATAATGATATAACATATCAATAATTCAAGGAGACAGGCAAGTGCTCGAGCGTTAAATACCTCGGCATGGCGACAACGCTCGGCGCGCGCTAATTTAAGCAGACAAGGTCGACCGACCGGGTAACGAGGGAACGCCATGCTCTACGTACTGAGTCTTCTAGGGGGGATCGCCCTTTTGACCCTGGGCGGTGAGGCGCTGGTGCGCGGTGCGGTGTCCGGTGCCGAACGGCTCGGGGTCTCGGCGCTTTTCACGGGCCTTGTGATCGTCGGCTTCGGGACCTCGGCGCCGGAGCTGGTGGTGTCGGTCAACGCCGCCCTCGACAACAAGCCGGACATCGCCATCGGCAACGTCGTCGGCAGCAACATCGGCAACATCATGCTCATTCTGGGGCTTTGCGCCCTGATCTACCCTCTCACCACGCGGCTCGAAGCGCTCAAGCGCGACGGGCTGGTGATGCTGCTGGCCACGCTGCTGTTCATCGTGCTGGGATTTAGCGGCACGCTTGGCCGCCTCGATTCGGTGCTGTTTCTGGCGGGGCTGGTGGGTTATCTGGTCTGGGCCTACTTGAGCGAGCGCCAGGGCGTGCCGAATGTGGACCTGCAAGCGGATGCCACCGCGCCGGCCACCCGCCCGCTGTCGACGCCCTGGATCGTGGCCGGCGTGGTGGGCGGGCTTGCGCTGTTGATCGGCGGCTCCCAACTGCTGCTCTACGGCGCGGTG
>NZ_JAMZBC010000215.1 GCF_024158715.1 Halomonas sp. 707D7
GGCATGATCTGCCCGCCGGTCGAGGCCGAGGCCTCGACGGCGCCGGCCACCTCCGGCTTGAAGCGGGCGTTCTTCATCATCGGGATGGTGAACGAGCCCGAGGCCACGGTGTTGCCGATCGAACTGCCGGAGATCATGCCCTGCAGGGCGCTGGCGATGACCGCCGCCTTGCCGGAGCCGCCGGTGAAGCGCCCGGTGACGGCGAAGGCCAGGTCGTTGAAGAAGCGCCCGACGCCGGTGTGCATCAGCACCACGCCGAAGAACAGGAACAGGAAGATGAAGCGCGCCGAGATCTGCAAGGGCGTGCCGAAGACGCCGCTTTCACGAAACCAGAGGTAGGGCGAGACCTGCTCGAGGGCGAAGCCGGGATGCGAGAGCAGCGGGCTCGGGATGAGATTGCCAAGCAGCGCATAGGCGATGGCCAGCGCGGCCATGATGACGATCGGAAGCCCGACCGTACGCCGGGTCGCTTCCAGCACGAACAGCACGCCCAGCGCCGCCACGGCCAGATCCAGGCTGGTATAGCCGGTCACCCGGGCGCGCAGCACCTCCTCGTAGAAGAGGATCTTGTAGTAGGCGGTGAAGGTGGCCACGAAGGCCAGCACCACGTCGTACCAGGGCACCGATTTCTTGCGGCCCGCGCCCCGGGTGGCGGGGAACAGCAGGAAGATCATGCCCAGCGCCATGCCCAGGTGCACCGCGCCCTGTTTCTGGGAGGGCAGGGTGCCGAAGTAGCCGGTATAGAGATGAAAGCAGGTGAGCGAGATGCCCATCAGGGTGATCACCCAGGCCCACTTGCCAAGCTGCAGGGGCGAGCGGGTGTTGGACTCGCGGTCGTACTTTTCCAGCAGCGACGCTTCTAGCGTGGCCGCATCGTCAGGTGTTTTTTTTTATCCACGTCGAAACCTCAGGCGGATGGCGCCGCGGGGCAAGCCCGCGGCGCGGATGAAGAGTTAATCGGCGAGCTCGTCAAGGCTCGCGATGCCGCTGCTCTCGCGCGTCACGACCTGGATCACCTCGGGGTAGATATGGCCGATGAACGCGACGTTGTCGATGGCACCGCTCTCGAATTCGCCACGGCCGGCGATGGCGTCCTGGGCCGGCGCGTGCACGGTCATGCCCAGGTCCATGCGGTCGTCACGGATGCTGACCAGGTTCTCGATGGAGGCACCGGTCTCGATGTTGGTGAAGTTCTGGCCGTCGAGGTAGCGGTTCCAGATGGTCGCCATCTCGCCGCCGAGCGGGTAGTAGGTGCCACCCTGGCTGCCGGTGCCCAGCACGTACTCGCTCTTGGCCGAGATGTCGTCCAGGCTCGCCACCGGGTTGTCGACGGTCAGGCCCTGCTCCTCGTAGTAGCGCTTGGCGCCGGGATGGATCGGCAGGCCCTCGGCGCCGTTCAGGGCGTTCTCCAGGGTGATGAAGGCCGACTGGGCGTGGGTGTTCTCTCCCGCGTGCTCGTGCATCAGGCGAGCGAGCTCGTAGCCCAGTTCCTCGTCGATGGTGTGGGTGTTGCCCACCAGCACCGCGTAGGCGGTGATGGTCTCGACATCCTCGTCCTGGAAGTCGTAGCTGCCCGCCGGAATGGTGAAGCGGCGGTAGGCGCTGTTGGACTCGATGTAGTCGATCGCGGCATCGCTCAAGCCCAGAAGGCGCACGTCGCCGCTGGAGGCCTGCAGGTTCTCGATGCTGCCGGAGGGCAGCCCCAGGATACCGATGGAGATATCGATGTTGCCGTCCTGGACACCGTCGAGGGCGGCGCCGAAGCCTTCCTGATAGGAGTTGTACTTGTCGCTGCCGATACCGTAGGCATCGAACAGCAGCTGGGAAACGCCCTGGGTGGTGCTGGCGGGCGGCCCGATGGCGATGTTGGGGGTCTTGCTCTCGTCGCCGCAGCCGGCCAGCAGCAGGCCGGCACCGACGCCGCACAGCGCCTTGGAAAGGGAAGGCTTCATATCAACTCCTGCTCGTTCGAACTCTTGTAATCGTCGCCGCCTCGTCGTGACCGGCGGGAAGGTCAAGGGGAAGGCGGCCTATTGTTCACGGGTCGTGCACGCCGCACAAAAGAAATTAAGTTGTATATGCATTCCTTTTGGTCATGGCCCGAAACCTGCGAGGCCGGGCATCGGCGAGATGCCCGGCCTCGAGTCGTGACCGGAATGCGGGCCGGGGGCCTAGTCGATGATGCCCTGCTCGCGGGCCATCGCGTAGGCCGCCTGGGGGCCGTTCCACAGCGACGGCAGCAGAAACAGCGAGACCGGCACCGCGGTGATCACGATGAACTGCTGGAGCGCGGCGATCTGGCCTTCGCGCATGGCCAGCAGCACCGCCGCCATGATGGCCATGATGACGCCCCAGAAGGCGCGCATGAACGCACTCGGCTTGTCGTGACCGGCGCCGACCATGGCGATGGAGTAGCTCATGGAGTCGCCGGTGGTGGCCACGAAGATGGTGGTCAGCAGCAGGATCGCCAGGGCCATCCAGGTGCCGCCGGGCAGTGCCTGGGCGACCGTCAGGGTGGCGATGTCGAACTGGAAGTTGGTCAGCGCATCGGTCAGCTCGATGGCGCCGGTCAGCTGGTAGTAGATCCCCGAGCCGCCGAGCAGGGTGAACCACACCGTGGTGGCGATCGGCGCCATGACGGCGACGGCGAAGATCATCTCGCGGATGGTGCGCCCGCGGGAGATGCGCGCCACGAAGATCGCCATCAACGGGGCGAAGGCGATGAACCAGGCGTAGAAGAACACGATCCACCACTGCATCCACTCCGCCGGGGCGGTCTCGGCGGTCAGGGTGACCATCTTGAAGAAATCGCCCAGGTAGGTGCCCATGGCGCTGAAGTAGCTGTTGAACAGAAACAGCGTCGGGCCGAACAGAAAGATGATGCCGCCGATGGCCAGCGCCAGTATGACGTTGACGCGGCTCAGAAACTGCATGCCTTTCTGGACACCGCTCACCGAGGAGAGCACGTACACCGCGCCCAGCACGACCAGCACGGCGAGCTTGGTGAAGAAGTTGTTGGGCAGGCCGAACAGGTCGTGCAGGCCGAAGCTCACCTGGGTGGCCAGAAAGCCCACCGGGCCGACGGTGCCCGCCACCACGGCGATCACGCAGCAGGCGTCGATCAACCCGCCGAGCGGGCCGCGCAACAGCCGTTCACCGAACACCGGGTAGAGCAGCGTGCGCGGCTGCAGCGGCTGGCCCTTCACGTAGTGGGCGTGGGCCATCACCACGGCGGTGAGCGAGCCCAGTATCGCCCAGCCGACGAACCCCCAGTGGGTGAACGACTGCGCCAGCGCCCCGGGCACCGCGGCGGGCACGTCCGGGTCGGTATCGAAGGCCGGCGGCACGTTGACGAAGTGGTAGATCGGCTCGCCCGCGGCGAAGAACACCCCGCCGCCGGCCAGCAGCGTGCACAGGATGATCGAGATCCACTTGAACGTGCTCAATTCTGGTGCATCGAGATCGCCGATCTTGGCCTTGCCGGCCGGGGTGAGGGCGAGCCCGATGGCGATGAAGAAGGTCACCAGCATCAGGAACTGGAAGTAGGTACCGAAGTTCAGCGCGCTCCAGGCGAAGCCCTGGCTGATGGCGTTGGCGAGGAAGTCCAGATCGAAGATCGAAAGCGCGAGGAAGAGGAGTATGAAGCCGATGCTGAGGATGAGTACGATGGGATCGCCTAGCGCATGACGCGGTCGGCTTTCGGCATCTGAGGCCGGTTGTTTCATCAAGAAGAACACCTTTGGTGGGACGAGAGGAAGCAGCGTGATTGCGTATAGCGTAGGCAATAAGCAGATAAAAAAAAGCGCCATTGGGGAAATGGCGCGAGGACAGGAAACAGCCGTCAGTATAGCGGCGGCATAGACCAAAGTCTAATACGTTTTACATTGGTGCGAAAAAATCGCCTTCTGCACCACAAGCGAGCATGCGTGGCGCGACAAGAAGTAAGGCACATAGCGCAAGCCACTGATAACGAATGACATACTGGTTTCTGGCCGCGTTGATGCAGTAGGTGGGCAACGCTTATTGTATACAAGGTGCTCCTCATGTCCCCGTTCTTTGCTTCCTGGCGCGTGGCGCTTCCCACCTCGCTTGGCCTGGCATTCTCTTCCGCGCAGGCCCTGGGCGACACGCCAATCCGCTTTCAGCTCGACTGGCGCTTCGAGGGCCCCGCCGCGCCGTTCTTGATGGCCAAGGAGAAGGGCTACTTCGCCGACGAGGGGCTGGATGTCCAGATCGATTCCGGCAGCGGCTCCGCCGGGGCGATCAACCGGGTCGCTTCCGGCGCCTACGAGATGGGCTTTGGCGACCTGAACGCGGTGGTGGAGTTTCTGGC
>NZ_JAMZBC010000216.1 GCF_024158715.1 Halomonas sp. 707D7
CCACCACAATGTCGATGTCGCGGCCCAGTGCCAGATGCTGCAGACCGTCGTCGCTGACGATGATGTCGCACCCTTGCTCCACGAGCGCCCGGGCGCCGCGGGGTCGATTCGGATCCGCCACCACCGCGACACCGGTCTGGCGAAACAGCATCGCGGGCTCGTCGCCACACTCGGCGGGGTCGGTGTCCGCGCTCACCCGCAGCGGGTGGTTCTTCGCCCGGCCGCCGTAGCCCCTTGTCACGATGCCCGGGGTCCAGCCGTTGTCCACCAGCCGGCGCACCAGCCACGCCACCAGCGGCGACTTGCCGGTGCCGCCCAGGGTGATATTGCCGACCACGATGACCGGCACCGGCAGGCGAGTGACCGCTTTTCGGCCCGTGGCGTAGGCGCGCGCTCGGCGCGCCATCAGTACCCGGTAGAGCGCCCCCAGCGGGTAGAGCGGTACCAGCCAGGCAGACCCGCCCGGCCGATAGGCGGCGTCGAGCCAGCGGCTCGCCAGGCTCACGCCGGCTCCTGGAACTGCATCTTGTGGAGCGCGGCATAGGCGCCGTCGCGTTCGAGCAGCGCCTGGTGAGTGCCGGACTCGACGATGCGCCCCTGCTCCATCACCAGGATGCGATCGGCGCGCTCGATGGTCGAGAGCCGGTGGGCGATCACCAGGGTCGTGCGCCCCTTGCAGACGTACTCGAGGGCCTTCTGGATATAGCGCTCGGATTCGGAATCGAGCGCCGAGGTCGCCTCGTCGAAGATCAGGATCGGCGCCTTCTTGTAGATCGCCCGGGCGATCGCCAGGCGCTGGCGCTGGCCGCCGGAAAGCGTCAGGCCGTTCTCCCCGACCAGCGTATCGAAGCCCTGGGCCAGCTTGTCGATGAACTCGCTGGCGTAGGCGGCATCGGCGGCCTCCTTGACCCGGGCCAGGTCCGGGGCCGGGTCGCCGTAGGCGATATTGGCGGCGATGGTGGTGTTGAACAGCGTCACCTGCTGGGAAACGATGGCGATCTGCCGGCGCAGCGCGCCGAGGTCGTATTCGTCGATATCAACGCCATCGATCAGCAGGCGCCCTTCCGAGGGCCGATAGAAGCGCGGCAACAGACCGACCAGCGTCGACTTGCCGGCACCGGAGCGCCCGACGATGGCGATCATCTCGCCGGGGGCGACGTGCAGGTCGATGCCGTGCAGCACGTCCGGGTGCTCCTCGCCGTAGCGAAAGCCGAGGTTCTCGAAGCGCACGTCGCCTTCGAGCGTCTCGGGCGCCAGGGTGCCCGCGTCCGGCTCGCGAGGCAGGTCCACCACGGCGAAGAGTTCCGCGGCGGCGGCCAGGCCCTTCTGGATATCGCCATTGATTTCGGTGAGCTGGCGTACCGGCTTGATCATCAGCGCCGCAGCGGTGATGAAGGCGACGAATTCGCCCGGGGTCATGTCGGCCATGAAGGCCGGCGCCATGGCGAGCCACACCAGCAGCGCCATGGAGATCGCCACCAGCATCAGGATGACCGGCGAGCTGACCGCGCGCGTCATCGCCTGCTTCATGCTCTGGCGGCGGTTCTCTTCGCTGGCGCGCTCGAAGCGCTTCTTCTCGAAGCCCTCGGCACCGTGGGTGCGCACCACCCGGTAGCCGGTCAGCGCTTCGGAGGCGACGTGAGTCACGTCGCCCACGGAGTTCTGGATGCGCTTGGAGATCTTGCGAAAGCGCTTGCTGACGTAGCTGACGACGACGGCGATCACCGGCGTGACGCCCAGAAACAGCAGCGTGAGCATCCAGTTGGTCCACAGCAGATAGAGGATCAGCCCGATCACGAACAGCCCCTCGCGCAGGATCACCGTCACGGCGTTGGTGGCCGCCCCGGCCACCTGCTCGACGTGGTAGGTCACCCGCGACACCAGGTGTCCGCTCGAGTGCTGGTCGAAGAAGCGCCCCGGCAGGTGCAGCATGTGGTCGAACACGTCGCAGCGCAGGGTATGGATCACGTAGCGGCCCACGTAGGCCATGTAGTAGGTGCTCAGGAAGGTACCCACCCCGCGGGCGGCGAACATCAGCACCACGAACAGCGGAAGGAACAGGCGAAATGCCGCGTCCGGGTTCTGGATACCGTCGATCAGCCGCTTCATCATCTCGGCCAGCGCCGTGCTGGAGGCGGCATAGATCAGAAAGCCGATGATCGCCAGCGCGAACATGCGCCAGTGCGGCTTGACGTAACTCAACAGACGTTTGTAGATCACCCAACTGGAATCGGTCACACGCGCTCCTGGCCGTAGTGTGCAATGCGCCGGATTCTACCCTAAGGCGCGCCTTATCGACACCGCTTGCGCCCTCCTCCCGGCGCGCGCTGCGGTGAAACCTCGAGATCCTCGCCGGCCCGCAGCACGAAGGTCAGCGCCCCGTCCTGGGCCGTGTTCCACAGGCAGCTCCCCACGGCGCGAAAACGGCGTACCACCGCGTCCGTCGGGTGGCCGAAGGCGTTGCCTCGCCCGGCGCTGAAGACCACGTGCCTGGGCCGCGTCTCGCGCACGAACTGGATGCCGGAACTCGTGTTGCTGCCGTGGTGCCCCGCGACCAGCACGTCGACCGGCCCCTCGAGCGCGCCGAGAAAGCGCCGCTCGCTGTCGCTGCCCGCGTCGCCGGTGATCAACAGGCGATGCTCGCCGATGCGTACCTCCAGCACGCAGGAGCGCTCGTTGGGCGACAGCGCGTTCGGCCCCGGCGGCGGCCACAGCACGCGGTAGTCGATGCCATCCTCGCGCCACTCGACGCCTCGAGCGCAGTGGCGATGCGCCACCGCCAGCGCCTCGCCCCGGGGGGCCAGCCACTGCGCCACCTGGTGCTCGCGCAGCAGCGCCGCCACGCCGCCGGCGTGATCACTGTCGGCGTGGCTCACCAGCACCCGATCGAAGTGCCGACCCGGCGCCCAGAGCGATTCGAGCGGCATGAAACCGCTTCTGAAGCGCGGACCGGTATCGTAGAGCATGCGCCGGCGGGCGCTTTCGAGCTCCACGAGCTGGCCCTGGCCGACGTCATGGACCGTGACGCGCAGCGCCGCCGGCGGCAGCGTTTCAGGCACGTGGGCGAATGGCAGAAGCCCCGCCACCGCCAGGGAAAACGCTCGCAGCCAGCCGGGCACGAAGGCGAGCCCGAAGCAGAGCGCGACCAGCAGCCACGCCGCGGCCAGCGGGTAGCGCAGCGCCGCCGACGGCTCCCAGAGCGGCGCGAGGGCAAGTGTTGCATCGAGCAGCGCCCGAAAGAGGCCGAGCGCCTGCCCGAATACCCACCAGAGGGCATCGCCGATGCCGGGCAGCGCCGCGCCCAGCCAGCCCAGCAGCGCCAGCGGTACCATCACGAGGCTGACGAAGGGCACGGCCAGCAGGTTGACCAGCGGGGCGCCGGGGGCGACCCGCCCGAAGGCGATCAGCACCGCTGCGGCCATCATCGGCGCCAGCAGCAGCTGAGTGCGCACCAGCGCATGTCCCCAGCCCTTGAGACCGACAGGCCGTACGCGCCCCTGCCAGATGACGATCAGCCAGGCCACCGCCACGAAGGAGAGCCACAGCCCCGGCCGCCTGGCGGCCAGCGGGTCGAGTGTCACCACGATCACCAGCGCCAGCCACCAGGCCTGCCAGGGTCCCGGCGCATGGCGCCCGCCGAGCACCCATAGCCCGAGCAGCGTCATCACCATGGCGCGCAGCGCCGGCGGCCCCATGCCCGCCAGCAGCGCGTAGCCGACACACGCCGCCCCCGCCATCCACCAGGGCCAGGCGCGCAGCCGCCAGCTCGAGGGCGTGACGAGCCGTGCGACGAGCCGACTGATCAGCAGCACGAAGGAGGCGACCAGCCCTACGTGCAGCCCGGAAATCACGACCAGATGGGTGGTGCCGGTCGCGTTGAGTAACGCCCAGTCCTCCTGGGTCAGCTGGCCGCTGTCGCCCAGCGACAGCGCCGCCAGCCAGCGCTTCGTGAGCGGCTCGAGCGGGGCGCGATCGAGGCGCTCGAGCGCCAGCGTGCGCAGCGTAGGGCGCGCGGCCTCGAGTCGCCGGGGCGACGGCGTTGCGCGCACGTAGCCGGTGGCGTGGATACCCTCGCGCCAGAGCCAGGCGGCGTAATCGAAACTCGACGGGTTGGCAAAGCCATGAGGGGCGCGCAGGCGAAGGGTCAACTGCCAGCGCTCGCCCACGGCGTAGGGATGATCCTGATAAGCGCTGACCCGCACCCGACCCAGCGCGTCGCACCTTGGCAGGTTCACGCCGGCCCGGCAGCGCTCGATGGCAAGCGTCAGACGGGTGATGTCCGCCTCGCGCTCGGCGGTGAGCACCCGCGCCTCTACCTGCAGATCCTGGCC
>NZ_JAMZBC010000217.1 GCF_024158715.1 Halomonas sp. 707D7
AGACGGGGCTTGCGGAGAACTCTATCTCCGGCTCGCCCGCGACCTGGCTCAAGGTGATCCAGCGGGCGCAGGGCGGCGCGTTCGGCGCATCCTGCTCGCTCATGCTCAGCCACAGCGCGTGGGCTTCCAGGCTTCGCCCGTGAAGCAGCGCCACCAGCGGTAGCCAGCTCTCCGCCTGTTCGCGCTCGAGCCCGGTCTGCTTGTCCGGGTCCAGCGTCTCGCGCAGGATGTCGGCGATACTCTCGAGCGTGCGCGAAAGCGTCGCGAACAGCGTCACCAGCTGCCCGGCCTGCTCGCCGAGCGCCTCGGGTATCTGGCCTTTCTCGAAGCGGAACTGGTGGCTGTTCTCTTCGTCCCCTAGGCCACGCTCGCGGCCGGCCAGTTGATGCCCCAGGCTGAACACGTCACCCAGCACCGGCTCGAGCGCGTGCACGAGCTCCGGAAGCCCGGCCAGAAGCCGTGCGATGGTGGGCTGGCCGCCCAGGCCGGTATTGAGATCGCTCAAGCTCGACTTCAACGTTCTGAGCCAGCGCAGGCAGCCGTGCACGGCGAAGCGATGGGCGAAGTGGGAGAGCGCCTTGTCCGGCAGGTGGTGCCCCTCGTCGAAGACGAAGATGCACTCGGCGGGGTCGGGCAGGATGGCCCCACCGCCGAGCGCCAGGTCCGCGAGCACCAGATCGTGGTTGGCGACGATGACATCGGCGCTTTCGAGCTCGCGGCGCGAGCGAAAGAAGGCGCAGGCGCCGAAATGGCCGCAGCGCCGCCCGGTACATTGGCGATGATCCACGGTGAGGCGCCGCCAGTGGGCATCGTCGATCGACTCGGGCCAGTTGTCCCGATCCCCTTCCCACTTGCCGCTGCCGTAGGCCTCGGCAAGATCCGTGGCGAGCAGCGTGAAGTCGCTGCCCTGCTCGGCCAGCGACTGCTCGAAGAGCGAAAGCGTAGGATTGGGCTCGACGCCCTCGAGCGCCTGATCGAGCCTTGCGACGCAGACGTAGCGCCCGCGCCCCTTGGCGAGCGCGTAGCTGAACGCCACGCCACTGTGGCTGGCCAGGGCCGGGAGATCCTGGTGAAGCACCTGCTCCTGGAGCGCGACGGTGGCCGTCGAGACGATAAGGCGCTTGCCTCGCGCCTTGGCGACGGGCAGCGCCGAGATCAGGTAGGCCAGCGTCTTGCCGGTGCCGGTGCCCGCCTCGAGTACGCAGACGTGGCGATCGCTTGTGCGCTTGCCTTCGCCATCGACCTCGATCTCGCCCAGCGTGCGGGCGATTTCTGCGATCATCAGGCGCTGGCCGTAGCGCGGGGTCAGCGAGAGCCCCTCGACGACGTTGCGATACGCCTGCTGGATACTCGCCTTGAGCTCGGTGTCCAGCATTGCGGTTACAGCAAGCCTTCCGGCGGGTGCTCGCAGGGCAGCTTGTCGCCGATGTAGCGCTCGATCTCGGGCAGCGAGAAGGCGTCCTCTTCGCCCACGAAGCTGATCGACACGCCCTTGGCGCCGGCGCGGCCGGTACGCCCGATGCGGTGGACGTAGTCCTCCGGGTCTTCCGGCAGGGTGTAGTTGATCACGTGGCTCACGTCTTCGATATGGATGCCACGGCCCGCCACGTCGGTGGCGACCAGCACCTGCACGCTGCCCTCACGAAACGCTTCGAGGGTCTGGATGCGCTGGGCCTGGGGCACGTCGCCGGAGAGCATCGCCACGTTGATGCCGGCCTTGCGCAGCGCGGAATCGAGCTTGCGGACGAGATCGCGCCGGTTGCCGAAGACCATGACCCGCTCGAAGCTCTCCTGCTCGAGAAGCTTCACCAGCAGGCGCTGCTTGTCCTCGTCGGAGACGAGGAAGACGCGCTGGTCGATGTCGGCCTGATTCTCCACGGTCACCTCGATCTCCACGTGGGCGGGGTTTTCCGTCCACTGGCTGGCGAGGTTCAGGATATCGTCGGTGAAGGTGGCCGAGAACAGGAACGTCTGACGCTGCTCCTTTTTCGGCGTGTAGCGGATGATGCGCTTGACGTCCGGAATGAAACCCATCGAGAGCATGCGATCCGCCTCGTCGAGCACAAGCACTTCCACCTCGGAGAGATCGATGTCGCGCTTCTGGTGGAAATCCAGCAGCCGTCCCGGGGTCGCCACCAGCAGGTCGATCTTGCCGGCCAGGCTTTCGCGCTGCGTCTGGTACTCCATGCCGCCGACCACGCTTGCCACCTCGAGATCGGTGAAGCGGGCGAGCGCCTTGGCATCCTTCTCGATCTGCAGCGCGAGCTCCCGCGTGGGCGCGATGATCAGCGCCCGGGGAGCGCCGGGCTTTTGCCCTTCCGGCGCCGGCTCTTCGAGAAAGTAGGCCAGAGCGGACATCAAAAAGGCCGCGGTCTTGCCGGTGCCGGTCTGCGCCTTGCCGACGATGTCGCCGCCGAGCAGGGTCTGGCGCAGGGCCTCGGCCTGGATGGGCGTGCAGTACTCGAATCCCAATGCATGGATGGCACGCATCAAGGGGAGCGGCAAATCGAAGTCATGAAAACGCCACTTGCCGGCCACGGCAGGTACCTGAAACTGGCGGAGGTCCCAGCCGCATTGACGGCGACGCGGCTTGCGCCGACGGCGTTTGGGCTTGCGGTTCTGGGCCGATGCTGTGGTCTGTTCCGACTCGCTCATAGGCTTGGTATCTGTCCATTACGGTGGATGTTAGGCATCACGTCGCGCGTAGTGTATCACAGGGCTTGGCGATTAGAGCGCGTGCCTTGCTGTGTTCGCCCCCCGCTTGCCTGTTAGAATGGCGGCCAAACGAAACGAAGGAGCGCGACATGACGCGTAAGAAAAAGACTCGCTCGCTGGCGGACAAGGTCACCATTCGCACCGGGCGACGCAAGGATTACAAGAAGTGGCGCAAGGAAAACCCCGATCAGGTCGTCTCTTCTCGACGCTTCGTGGCCAAGAAGCAGCAGCAGCGCAAGCTCCAGGCGGTGCGCAAGCTGGCCCGCCAGCAAGAGGGCCAGCCCATCGAGATCCATCCGGGCAAGGACGACACCTGATGCGGCTGGTCTCGTTCAACATCAACGGCCTGCGCGCACGCCTTCACCAGCTGCAGGCGCTGATCGACACCCAGGCGCCGGACGTCATCGGGCTGCAGGAGACCAAGGTCCAGAACAGCGAGTTCCCGCTCGCCGACGTCGAGGCGATGGGCTATCACGTGGTCTATCACGGCCAGAAAGGCCATTACGGCGTGGCGATGCTCACCCGTCAGGCGCCGACCTCGGTCTGCTACGGATTTCCCGATGACGACGAAGAGGCCCAGCGGCGCCTGATCGGCGTGACGCTGCAAGCCGAGGATGGCGAGGCGGTGACCGTCTACAACGGCTACTTTCCCCAGGGCGAGAACGTCGCGCACCCGGTCAAGTTTCCCCACAAGGAGCGCTTCTACCAGCAGCTGGGGCGCTTGCTCGCAAGCCACCGCCCCGACGAGCGCCTGGCGGTGATGGGGGATTTCAACATCTCGCCGGAGGATCAGGACATCGGTATCGGCGAGCCCGCGCGCAAGCGCTGGCTGCGCGAAGGCAAGGCGAGCTTCCAGCCCGTCGAGCGCGAGTGGCTTGCGGGCATCAAGGCCTGGGGTCTCGAGGACAGCTACCGGCTTTGCCACCCGAAGGATGCCGAGCGCTTCAGCTGGTTCGACTACCGCTCCAAAGGCTTCGATCGCGAACCCAGGCGCGGGCTTCGCATCGACTACATCCTGGTGACGAGACTGCTTGCCGAGCTCGCCACCGGCGCCGGCATCGACTACGACCTGCGCGCCATGGAACGCCCTTCCGACCATGCGCCGACCTGGAGCGACTTCTCGCTCACCCTCGCCCCGTGATCACTGCGTTAGCGTAGATTGGCGAGCCACCCCTCGACCTCCTCGTCGCCGAGTGCCCGCGCCTCTTCCCAGGCCTGCTCGGCGCAGGCGTCTTCGCCCCAGGCGTAGGCCAGCTGACCGAGACGTCGCCAATCCTCGCGCTCACCGGTGCGCTCGGCCAGCGCCTGCCAAGCATCAAGCGCCCGATCGACGTCCCGGGCTTGGTACCACGCCTGGGCCAGACGGCGAAGGGTCGTCTCGTCGCGCGCGAGCCGCTCGCTTGCCAGCGCCTGCTCGAGATGCTCGGCGGCGCGGGCCGGCGTGCCGCCGGCCAGGTGC
>NZ_JAMZBC010000218.1 GCF_024158715.1 Halomonas sp. 707D7
AGATAAAGCGCCAGCCGCCCGCCGAGGGAGTAGCCCAGCAGCACGTAGCGGCGAATGCCGCGCCTGGAAAGCGCCTCACCCAGCCAGCGGTGGGCGCCATCGAAAGAATCCACCTCGGCGGCGTTGTCGCCGTGGCCGGGCAGATCCAGCGCGAGGGTTGGCATATCGAGCTTTCCGGTGACGCCCTCCCAGTCCTGGCGGTCGCCCAGCAGGCCGTGGAGCAGCACCAGCGTGGGCGCCTGCTCACCGCGCACCTTCGCCCTCGCGAATCAGCGCGCCGAGGGCGGTAAGCTCGTCCGCCACCTGGCAGTGCTCGAAGCGCACCTCGATCAGCGTGACGCCCGCCTCCAGCGCGCGGGCGTAGGCGGCCTCGAATGCCGCCAGCGAATCCGGCGCGGCGTAGCCGAGCCCGAACATGCGCGCGGCGTGCTCGAACCCAAGCCCGTGGGGCTGGCGAAAGTACTGCTCGCGCAGGCCGCCCGCCTTCGGCACCGGCAGCAGGTGGAAGATGCTGCCGCCGTCGTTGTTGAGGATCACCACCACCAGCGGCTGGGTGGCGCGCCCCAGCAGCGCCAGGCTGTTGAGATCGTGCAGCGCGCTGGTATCGCCCAGCACCAGGGTCGTAGGCGCCTCGACGCCGAGGCTGGCCCCGTAAGCGGTGGCGATCAGCCCGTCGATGCCCGAGGCGCCGCGGTTGGCCAGCACCCGGGGCGGCGCCTGGCGGGGCGTGGCGAGCATGTTCAAAAGCCGGGCGCTCAGGCTGTTGCCGGCCACCAGTTGGCCTTTGGCCCGCCGCAGCAGCCGGTGGCACACCCCCAACTCGCTGAAGTGTGCGCTGCGCGCCTCCACCCAGTGCCGCGCCGGCCGCTCGAGCGCGTCCAGCCGGTGCCAGGACGGGCGGCGCTCGCCTGCCGCCAGCGCTTCGGCAAACGCCGCTGGCGCGGCAACCACCCGGCGGCGAACGGTGTAGTCCGGGTCGAGCCGCTGGGGCAGCGCGTCGACCAGCCAGACATCCTCCCAGGCGTGGCGGGCGATGAACTGGGTCAGGCGCTTGGAGATCAGCCGGGCGCCGAACTGCAGCAGCACCTCGGCCCGGCCGAGCTCGGCGGTGAAGGCGTCGTCGTGCAGGGCCAGGTCGAACTGGGTGAGGTTGCGCGCATCGAAATGAAGCTGGCTCTGCAGATCCGCCAGCAGCGGCCAACCGAGCCGCTCGGAAAGAGCGACGATGGGGGCGGCCTGGCGCTCGTCGTCGAGGCGCCCGACGACGATCACGCCTCGCCTTTGAGTAAGCGCTTGCTCACCTTCAAGCGAAGGGGGTGGTTCACTCTCGTGCCAGTCGCTCCAGGGCGCGGTGCCTTCTCGCCAACGGGCCAGCGGCGCCAGGTAGTCGCGGGCATCCACGGGCGCACTTCCCGGGTAGAGCGGTTCGCGGTAGCGGCAGTTGAGATGCACCGGCCCTGGCGTTCGCCGCTGGCGCGCCAGGGCCTGGTCGAAGGTGCTGAGCAGAAACGCCGCCGGCATCGCCGGGCCCGGCGGCGGCAGGTCCTGGGCATCCACCGTGTGCGACGCGAAGATGCCGCGCTGGTCGATGGCCTGGTTACTGGCGTTGTCGAGCAGCTCCTCGGGCCGGTCGGCGGTGAGCAGGATCAGCGGCACGCCGAGCAGTTTCGCCTCGATGACCGCCGGGTAGAGATTCGCCACCGCCGTGCCGGAGGTGGTGATGACCACCACCGGGCGGCGGCTTGCGCGCGCAAGGCCGAGCGCCATGAACCCCAGGCCCCGCTCGTCGAAATGGCAGTGGGTGCGCAGGCCCGGATGTTCGCTGGCGGCGGTGGTCAAGGGCGCCGAGCGCGAGCCGGGGGCGATGAGCACTTCGCGCACGCCGAGCCGGTAGGCTTCTTCGAGCAGCAGCGCGGCCCACAGGTGGTTGAAGGTGGCGTGTTCGACGGGAAAGCTCATGGGCGGCTCACGGCGTGGCGGGGTGAAGAAGCGTCATCAGGTCGGCGATCTTGTGATCGAGCTCGCGCCACTCCGCCTCGGCCCGGGAGCCCGCGACGATCCCCGCCCCGGCGTAGAGGTGAACGGCCTGGCCGGTGATGCGCGCGCTGCGAATCGTCACCGCCAGGTCGCTGTCATCGAGCGATACGCGGCCGAAGGCGCCGGCGTACCAGCCCCGGGCGTGCGCTTCGTGCTCGCGCAGAAAATCCAGGGCGGCCTTGCGCGGTACGCCGCCGACGGCGGGTGTTGGCGGCAGGCGCTCCAGCAGCGCCCGGTCGCCCACCCCGGGATGAAGCTCGGCCTCGATCGAGCGACGAATATGCTGCACCGAGCGCAGCGTGACGATGTGCGCCTCGCCCACGTCGAGCCTGCGGCTGAGCGGTTCGAGCTGGGTGAGAATCTGCTGATAGACGCACTGGTTTTCGTGGCCGTTCTTGGCGTCCAGAAGCAGCGCCCGGGCCAGCGCCCGGCGCTCTTGCGCCGACTCGCCGCAGTGGGTGGTGCCCGCCAGGGCCTCGCTCTCCAGGTAGCGGCCTTGGCGCCGGTAGAGGCGCTCCGGCGGGCAGCCGATGAACGCATCATCGAGGCCGAGCTGCATCGCGAAGTGAAAGCACCCGGCGGCCCTGGCCT
The DNA here is from genome assembly GCF_024158715.1 of Halomonas sp. 707D7. Lineage (GTDB taxonomy): Bacteria > Pseudomonadota > Gammaproteobacteria > Pseudomonadales > Halomonadaceae > Vreelandella. The sequence continues at coordinate 2,629 of NZ_JAMZBC010000218.1, forward strand.
GCCACGCATCGAGCAGCGCCCAGGGGTCCGGCGGCGGCGCCCCGCCCAGGCGCGTCTCGCGGGAGAGCACCACCTTGGGGGTCGCACGACGCTGCTCCGGGGCGGCCAGGCGCTCGATGCGCTCGCCCCACTGCGCGCGGCCCGGGCAATCCTCGCGGGTGTAGGCCTGGGGCGCCAGGCTCGGCAGGGTGCAGGCGAGGCTGAGCGAATCCAGCGCGGCACGGGCGGCGTCGAGCTCCGCCGCGCGCTCGCGGTCATCGAAGCGCAGGTTGAGGGTGAGCGTTTCGCCTTCGGCCCCGCACGCGAGCACGATGCGCGGCAGCACGAACCGGCAGCCGCCGTAGCCCGGCCAGCCCGGGGCCTCGGCATCGAAGGCGAGGCCGCCAAAGTACGCCGGCGGCTCGCCTCCCAGAGCGGCCAGGGCGTGCTGGTCGCGCTCCAGCGCCGGGAGTGACTCGAACGTCTTGAGCGCGCCGAGCAGCGCGTACCGAGTGGCGCCGGGCTCCCGAGCGCGCCAGTAAAGGCGCGGAAACAGCGGCTGGCAGGCGAGCCAGCCCAGGGGCGAGCCCATCCGGCAGGGCGTGGAGAGGCGCACGAAACCGCGCTGGCGCTCGGCGGGTAGGGCATCGAGTGCGCGCCGAAGCTCGCTGATGCAAGGCGTGTGGGCGATCATCGCGCGACCCCGCTAGCGCCGGTTCAGGCGATGGCGAAGCCAGGGCATGACCCAGCGGTCGCCCCCGTAGCGGCCCGCGTTGGCCCCGGCCACCAGCAGGAAGAAGGAGAGCGCGATCATCCACGGGTTGGTGGAGACGGTGCCCGCCATCAGAAACGACATGTTCATCACGATGCCAAAGAACGCGGCGTAGGGCGTCAGCACCCCGGCAATCAGCCCCAGCCCCACCAGCAGCTCGCCCAGGGGAATCATGACGTTGAACAGGGCCACGTTGGGCAGCGCCATGTGTTCCAGAAAGGCCACATAGTTGGGGTAGACGACGCTGCCCTTGAGCATGACCGGGTTGGCCACGGCGCCGCTCAAGAACCCCTCGGCGCTGAACCCGCCGGTCAACTTCTCGTAACTGTGATGCACCCAGGTGATGCCCAGATAGAGGCGCAGCAGCAGCCAGGCCATGGCGGCGTACTGACTGTGTCTGAAGAAGTGGACGATCATGGCGAGCCCTCCCGATGGCCGTTGAACGCGCCCGTGACGGGCTCACTTCAGTTTGGCGAATCGGCCCGGGCTTTTTTTGATCTGGGTCGGGTTTTGGCGACTTAATCCGCCGTGAGTGGATACATCCGACGGCGGGTCTTGGATGATGGGCAGGCAACGCTTTTGTTCCGTCACCAGAGAGCGCGTTCGATGACCCAATTAGCCACCCCCTCCCCCCTGCACACCTG
>NZ_JAMZBC010000219.1 GCF_024158715.1 Halomonas sp. 707D7
GCTCGTTGTCGGTCAGATCCTCCACCGGGTAGCCGCCCTCCCTGAGCCGCTCGATCACCGCCTGGCGGTCCTCGCCGCCGGGCTTGACCTGGACCCCGACGAAGATGTGCGCCTGGCGGTCGTCGGCGTAGCGGTAGCTGAACTCGGTCACCATGCGCTTGCCGAGCACGCGGCAGAACTTCTTGAAGCTGCCGGGCTTCTCCTCGATGGTCACGGCAAGGATCGCCTCGCGCTGCTCGCCGAGCTCGGTGCGCTCGGCGATGTGCTGCAGCCGGTCGAAGTTGGTGTTGGCGCCGGAGTTGATGCACAAGAGCGTCTGCCCCTCGGCGCCGGTCTGCTGCACGTACTTCTTGAGCCCGGCCAGCGACAGCGCCCCGGAGGTCTCCGCCACGGCCCGGGTGTCGTCGAAGATGTCCTTGACCGCCGCGCACATCTCGTCGGTATTGACGGTGATGACCTCGTCCACGAGTTCGCGGGCGAGCGAGAACGGCACCTCGCCGATCTGCGCCACCGCCACGCCCTCGGCGAACACGCCGACCTGGTCGAGCACCACGCGCTCGCCGGCGGCCAGGGCCGCCTTGAGACAGGCGCTGTCCTCCGCCTCCACGCCGATGATCTTGATCTCCGGGCGCAGGTATTTCACGTAGGCGGCGACGCCGGCGATCAACCCGCCTCCGCCCACGGGCACGAAGATCGCATCGAGCCGTCCGGCGTGCTGGCGCAGGATCTCCACGCCGATGGTGCCTTGGCCGGCTACCACGTCGATGTCGTCGAAGGGCGGGATGTAGGTGTAGCCGTGCTCCTCGATCAGCTCCTGGGCGTGGGCGGCGGCATCGGAAAAGGCGTCGCCCTTGAGCACCACCCGGGCGCCGCGCGAGCGCACGCCCTGCACCTTGATCTCCGGGGTGATGCGCGGCATGACGATCACCGCCTTCACCCCCATGAGCCTGGCCGCCAGCGCCAGGCCCTGGGCGTGGTTGCCGGCGGAGGCGGCGATCACCCCGCGCGCCTTCTGCTCCTCGGAAAGCGTTGCCATCTTGTTGTAGGCGCCGCGAATCTTGAACGAGTAGACCGGCTGCAGATCCTCGCGCTTGATCAGAATCTGGTTGTTGAAGCGACGCGACAAAAAGGGAGCGGGCGAAATGGGCGTCTCGCAGGCCGCCTCGTAGACGCGGGCCTGGAGGATCTTTTTGACGGTAGCTTCGAGCATGCGGATTTCCAGATGAGAGCAGATGAGAGCGGTGGCCGGAGCCGGGAAAAGCCTTTATTGGTAGCAGATCGCCCCCGGCAACGTCCAGCGTTATGCGCGCGCATCAACACGGGCGCGCCAAGGCGGTATACTGGCGCGGCCCTCACACAACCCCGGAGCTCCCATGACCCAGGACGCGCTGAAAGCCGCCGTCGCCGACGCCGCCATCGCCGAGATCACCCCCCTGCTCGAGAAGAGCACCGTGCTCGGCATCGGTACCGGTTCGACGGCGAACCTGTTCATCGACCGCCTCGCGCCGCTGCGAGACCGCTTCAAGGGAGCGGTGGCAAGCTCCGATGCCTCGAAGGCGCGCCTCGAGGCGCTAGGCATCGAGGTGTTCGAGCTCAACGAGGTGGGGACGGTGCCGGTCTACATCGATGGCGCCGACGAAGTGAACGGCGCGCTCGAGATGATCAAGGGAGGGGGAGCGGCACTGACCCGCGAGAAGATCGTCGCCGCCTGCGCCGAGCGCTTCATCTGCATCGCCGACGGCTCCAAGCGCGTCGAGACCCTCGGGCGCTTTCCGCTGCCGGTGGAGGTGATTCCCATGGCACGCTCCTACGTCGCCCGCGAGCTGGTCAAGCTCGGCTTCGAGCCGGTCTACCGCCAGGGCGTGGTGACCGACAACGGCAACCAGATCCTCGACTGCTACGAGGTGATGATCGAGCGTCCGGTGGAGATGGAGAGTCGCATCAACGCCATCGTCGGCGTGGTCACCAACGGGCTGTTCGCCGCCCGCGGTGCCGACGTGCTGCTGCTGGGCACCGCCGACGGCGTCGAGCGCGTGACGCGCTAGGCTCGCCCAGACAAGAGCTCGTCGAGGCCCGCCAGGGTACGCGCCAGCGCCCCGCGATGGGCCTCGATCACGCGCGGCCCGGCGGCCCCGCGCTGCCGGGCCGCCACGGGGTCGGCGAACAGCACCGCGATGCCCTCGGCCAGCGCATCCATCGAGTCGACGGTGGTGAGAACGCCCGCCTCGATCAGCGGTGCGGCCACGTCGGCGAAGTTCTCAAGCGAGGGCCCGCACAGCACGGGCCTTCCCAGTGCTGCGGGTTCGAGCACGTTGTGCCCGCCGAGCGCCACCAGCGAGCCGCCCACGAAGGCCACCTCGCCCGCCGAGTAGTAAAGCGCCATCTCGCCCAGCGTATCGCCCAGGTAGACCGCGACCTCATCACCGATGGGAACGTCGTCGCTGCGCCTGACCGTGGCCAGGCCTTCGCGCCTGCAAAGCGCGGCGACCTCGTCGAAACGCCGGGGGTGGCGGGGCACGAGGATCAGCAGCGCCTCGGGGTAGCGCCGGCGCAGCGCCCGGTGGGCATCGAGCAGCAGCGCCTCCTCGCCTTCGCGGGTGGAACCCGCCACCCAGATCCGCCGCGTGCCGCTCGTCAAAGGCAAGCGCTCACTATCACTGCAAGACTGATCGAGAGTTGCCATCTCGAACTTCAGCGAGCCCACCACGCGGGTGCATCGAGGCGTGCCGAGCGCCTGGAAGCGCGCCGCATCCTCGGCGGATTTCGCCGCAAGCCAGGTGACATCGGAAAGCGTCGCGGCCATCAGCGGATGTATGCGCTGGTAGCGCGCGAACGCCCGCTCGGAGAGGCGGCCGTTGACCACCGCCACCGGCACGCCCTGACGCCGGCAGGCGTGCAGCAGGTTGGGCCACAGCTCGGTCTCGAACATCAGCGCGAGCGCGGGCTTTACCCGCGCCAGAAAGCGCCGGGCCGCGCCCGGAAAATCCAGCGGCAGAAACCGGTGGGCCAGGCGTGCCCGATCCGCCTCGCCCTGGCGCGCGATCAGCGCCTGGACCTGCTCTGCACCGGTCGCGGTCATGGTGGTGATCAAGAGGCCGTGATCCCGATAGCGTGCCAGCAGCGCTTCGATCAGAGCCGTGGCGGCGCGCACCTCGCCGACGGAGGCGCAGTGCAGCCAGAGGCATGGCGCTGCCGGCAACTCGCCAAGGCCCGCATCAAGCCCCATGCCGAGGCGCTGGCGACGTGGGTAAGTGGGCACTTGCTCACGCCAGATGCGTGCCAGGATCAACGGCGAGAGCGCGTAGAGCGCCGCCGAGTAGAGCGCGCGGGGCAGGCGCCTTTTCACTACGCCTCGCGCTCGAGGATCGTCTGGATCATGCCCGAGGTGGAGACGCCCTCCTCGAAGCCCAGCACCTTCACCTCGCCGCCGTTTTCGAGCACGGCGTCGCTGCCGGCGATCTCCTCGACCCGGTAGTCGCCGCCCTTGACCAGGATATCCGGCAGCACCGCCTCGATCAGCGAGGCCGGGGTGTCCTCGTCGAAGGGCACCACCCAGTCCACCGCGCCGAGTCCCGCCAGCACCTGCATGCGCCGGGCGAGCGGGTTGATCGGGCGCTTCTCGCCCTTGAGCCGGCGAATGGAGGCGTCGTCGTTGACCGCCACCACCAGCCGGTCGCCCAGCCGCCGGGCCTGCTCCAGGTAGGTGACGTGGCCGGCATGCAGGATGTCGAAGCAGCCGTTGGTCATCACCACCCGCTCGCCGCGGCGCTGGGCGGCGCGCACCGCCGCGACCAGCGCCGTGGCCTCGGTCACGCCGAACTCGGCGGGCTTGTCGCCGTACTGGGCGCGCGACAGCTCCTCGAGGGTAAGCGTGGCGGTGCCGGGCTTGGCCACCACCAGCCCCGCGCCCAGGTTGGCGAGCATCATGGCATCGGGAAGCGGGCTTTTTGCGGCGAGCGCCAGGCCCAGCAGCGCGATCACCGTGTCGCCGGCGCCGGTC
>NZ_JAMZBC010000220.1 GCF_024158715.1 Halomonas sp. 707D7
GGTTCGTGGACGAGGCCCTGTTCGAGGCGCTCGAAAACGGCGAGTTCGCCCTGCCAGGAAGTGGTCCCGGCTTTGCGGGGTACGCGCCTTGTAGGTGGCGTGGGCGATGACCGGCCGGTGCTCGGCGAATACCTCGGGAAAGCGCTCGGCCAGGCGCACGCCGATGTCGTGAAGCTCCTGGCCGCCAAGGCGTGACAGCTCGCCGTAGACGTCCTGCTCGATCTCCATCAGCCGGGCGATCTCGTCTTTCAGGACGCGGCCCTCGTCGGTGAGCTGGCCGCGCTCCTCGGCGATCTCGAGCAGTTCGAAGAGCGTCTTGTCGTACTTGGCGCTGGAGAGGTGGCGCGAGCCGTGGCGTCCGACGTACTGCACGAAGACCGGCGTGAATCCCGGCGGCGCGGGGGTGAGCTCGGTGGACGTGAAGACGTAGGGCGTCTTGGTGCTGTAGTAGGTGCGCTCTTCTGGGGCGTCGCTCGACGGGCTCGCGAGCACCGACGTGGCGGCGATCAGGCCCGTCAGCGAGGCGGCGAGTGCGAGGTGGTGAGACGTGAAAGTCACGTGCGTTCTCCCGGGTTGTGATTCGGTTTGCGTTTCTTGGGCACGAAGGGGCCCCTTCGCCCAGGCGGGCGAATGAAATCGATGGTTCGTCTAGCGAAATGGCAGGCCCTGAGCTTTCAGCCGGGCCGAATGGTACTTCGCCACACCGGCGTTGCCGGAAGCGTGATGACCTGGCCGGTGACGCTGTCGTCGGCCAGCTGCTGGGCCACCGAGGCGGCGATCTCCTCGACCGGGTGGTGGAACGTGGTCAGGGCGTAGCTCTCCCAACCGGCCTGCTCGATGTTGTCGAAGCCCATGACGCAAAGCTCCTGCGGGACGTCGAGCTTGAAGACGTGTCGGGCGGTATCCAGAAAGCCGCAGGCGAGCAGGTCGGTGGTGCACAGCACCGCCTCCGGGCGATGGGCGCGGCCGAGCAGTTGCCTGGCGGCTTCCTGGCCGGTGGCATAGCCGGTCGGGCCCGGGCGCACCGTCGAGAGCACGAACCCGGCGTCGTTCACCGCCCGGGTGAACGCCTGTTCCCGGGCGAGCAGGCTGGGCGTGCCGGCGGTCGAGCTCACCAAGGCGAAGGAGCGACAGCCGGCGCGATGAAACAGGGCAAAGGCCTCCTGCATCGCCTCCTCGTGGCCCAGGGTGATGTGCACCGGGCCGCTGAAGGTGTGGCCGCGGTTGACGAGCACCACCCGCAGCCCGCTCTGCATGCAGGCCTGCACCAGGGACTCCGCCGGGGCGCCGGAGAGCACCACCACAGCGCTCGCCCGATACTCGAGCGCCTGGTGAAGGGCGCGCTCCACCGCTTCTGAGTCGCCGCCGGTGTTGATCAACATCACCGCGCGGCCCTGGGCCTGGATGTGGCGGCTCAGGGCCTCGAGCAGGCTCGACAGAAACGGCGAGCCGAGCTGGTTGCCCACCAGGCACACCGGCCGTGAGCGCTCCTGGGAAAGCCCGCGCGCCAGCTGGTTGACGTGGTAATTGAGCTGTGCGGCGGCGGCGAGCACTTTCTGGCGCGTCTGTTCCGAGACGCTGGCGCCATCGGTGAAGGTGCGCGACACCGCCGAGCGCGAGACGCCGGCCAGGCGTGCCACCTCCTCGGCGCTAGCAAACTTGCGTGAGCTGCTCATCCGGGGCCTCGTGGAAGAGTTGCTTGATCTGTCCGGCAGCGACCCGCGCCGCCTCGAAAAGCTCGGGTTTCGGGGTCTCGAACCACTCGTTCGGGTGGAGCTTGCGCGCCTGGCGCACGTGGGCGACCGCGCTTTCGAGGGTCGGGTAGCGGCTCGGCATCTCGAGATGCAGGAACAGCGACACCAGCGTGACCGAGCGGCTGCGCCCGCCGCGACAGTGGACCAGCACGTTGCCCTTGTCGCGCAGCGGGTAGGAGGGCTTGTCCGGCATCACCTGGTCGAGGGCGGCCCGCAGGATGAAGTAGGCGGCCAGCATCTGCTCGTGGGGGTTGCCCGGGCCGTCGATCATGCCGATCTTGTAGTAGCGGAACTGGCCCGCCCCATGGGCCAGCCGGCCTGGCTCGGCGGGGCCGGTGGCGACCAGGTCGATGTCGAGGTTCACGGCGCAGTTGATCACCGTGGTGATGCCGTGCTCCTCGAGCAGCGCAGGCGAGCTTGCCGCATCGCTGTCGCCGATATAAAGCGCCACGCCACGACCGGGCAGCAGCGGCTCGATGAGGCTCATGGGCGGGCGGGGGTAGCGAGTCTTGTTCATGCGATTTCCAGGATGTCGAGTCGAGCGTGTCGGGTGAGCATCGGGGCGATGGCGGGGGTGGCCGCCATCACCGGTCCGCCCAGAACCAGCGTATCGGGCAGTGAAAGATAAGGATGGGTGGTCCCGCCGGCCTCCTTGACCAGCAACAGCCCGGCGAGGCTGTCCCAGGGGCGCATGTGGTGCTCGAGGTAGCCATCGATGCGCCCCTCGGCCACCCAGGCCAGTGCCAGCGCCCCGGAGGCGCCCCGGCGCACGTTGGCGCCCTGGGTGATCAGCGCGGCCTGGGTATCGAGATAGCCCTTTAGTGGCGTGCGCGGCGACCAGCCGAGTTCGATGGTGGCGGTGGCGAGGCTCGGGGTGTCGGCCACGCTCAGGCGGCGGGCGTTCTTGTAGGCCCCGCCGCCCCGGCGTGCCACGTAAAGCTCCTCGGTGCAGGGGCTGTAGATGGCGCCGAGCTGGGTGCGACCGGCATCGACGAAGGCGATGCAGACGCAGAAGTGGTCGATGCCGCGGGCGTAGTTGGCGGTGCCGTCGATGGGGTCGACCACCCAGGTGGCCTGGCCGCTGACGTTGCCGCCGGTCTCTTCGCCGAGAAAGGCGTCCTCGGGGAAGCGCCGCGTGATCGCCTCGCGCACCAGGGTCTCGACGGCGGTATCCGCCTCGGTCAGGAAGTCCTGCGGGCCCTTGAGCGTGTAGCGTCCCGGGGGGCGGGCAGCGTAGCGCTCTCGGGCCTCGAGGCCGGCCTGGCGGATCAGCGCTTCCAGGAAGTCGGCGCGGGCATCGAGCTCGGGGGTGGATAGAGGCATGTGAGTCCTTGTAGGTGACGGCGGTGCGTAGGGGAGAGGGTTCATCGACGATAGTTCAGCATCCAGAGATCCTGCCACTGCTGGCGGTTCTCCCAGTCATCGAGGGCGGTGCGCGGCGAATAGTCGAACAGCGCCTCCTTGAAGGCCGCGATGCCGGAAGGCTCGTCGGCGGGCAGGGCGATGTCCGAGCGCGTCGAAATCTTGCCGTCGATGGCCTGCGGGGCGATGCCCTCTTCGGTGAGCAGGTAGCGCATGAACAGTCGCGCGGCGTTGGGGCTGTCGGTGCCGCTTGCGATCACGCCGATCGACGGGTAGGTCCAGCCGATCCAGGGCGCAAGGCCCTCGCAAAGCCCTAGTGCCATGCCGTTGGCGTTGTCGCGAAACTTGGCGGTGCTGATCAGGCCGACGAAGCTCTGCTGCTGATCCGGCGAGCCCACCGCGTCGGCGGCGTTGGCGTCGGAGTCGGTCAGAAGCGGCGCGTTGGCCGCCAGCGCCTTGACCCAGGCGGCGGTGGCGCTTTCTTCGCCCGGCGGCAGCGGCTGGCCGAAGTGAGCCTCGTAGGCGGCGGCCATCGCCGCATCGTCGTGCTGGGCCATCTGGTTGAACCAGTCGACGTAGGAGGGCTTGCCGAGCGGGTCCTGCAGGGTGACGCGGCGCGCCCACTCGGGCTCGGTCAGCGCCCAGACGTTGTCGACCGGGCAGGTATCGTGCAGCGCGGTGTTGTAGGCCCACACGTTGGGCGCCATCACCACGGCCAGCGGGTCGCGGTAGCGCTCGTCGACGTGATCGGCGAACTCGTCGGGAAACCAGCTCGTGGCGAAGCCGGTCTCGAGCAGCTGGGCCACCACCGCCGGCGCGTCGGCGAGGATCGCCACGTCGGTCTGGACGTTGCCGGCCTGGGC
>NZ_JAMZBC010000221.1 GCF_024158715.1 Halomonas sp. 707D7
GGTGAGACCAGCGGCGGCGGCGCCGAGCGCTTCGCCGAGATCCTCAAAGACCGCGAGCCGGCCATCGTGCTGCTGGAGCTCGGCGGCAACGACGGGCTGCGCGGTTTGCCCCCGACCCAGATGCGCGCCAACCTGGCCGGCATGATCGAGCAGAGCCAGGCGTTGGATGCCGAGGTGCTGCTGCTGGGTATCGACATTCCCCCCAACTACGGGCAAGCCTACCGAGACGCGTTCACGTCAGTGTATCACTCGCTTACGGAGGAGTACGACGTGGCGCTGGTCCCTTTCCTGCTCGAGGGTGTCGCCTTGAACCGTGAGCTGATGCAGAGCGACGGCATTCACCCGACCGCCGACGCCCAGCCGATCATTCTCGACAACGTCTGGCCCGCGCTTGCGCCGCTGCTAGACGACGCGGGTATCACGTACGAGGAGTAGTAGCACGCCCGCTTGCGATGATGACGACCCTCATGCCATCGGCGCTTTTTGGCATGAGGTGTATAGCGCTGGTGGATACGAGCTTGTAATCTTAAGCCTCATTCGATGGCGGCTCAGGGCGTCCATGCCTAACGGTTCTCTGGTTTCTCGTTCGATGGTGTCCAGGCGCGCACTGCTCGGCGCCTTCGGGCTGTTGTCGCTGGGCGCGGGATTGGGGCTTCTCTCCTTTCCGGCGAGCGCTTTCGATCCCGAGCGCCTGCGCCAGCGCATGACGATGCTCTACGGCCAGGGCCGGCTCGACGTGCTCGAGGCCTGGTTCGCACTGCTCGAGCGGCTGGCCGGGCAGGATGTCCAGACCCAGCTTCGCGAGGTCAACGACTTCTTCAACCGGCATATTCGCTGGGTCGACGATATCGTGACCTGGGGGGAGGAGGATTTCTGGGCCACGCCGCTCGAAGCCATGGGCAAGGGCCAGGGGGACTGCGAGGATTACTCGATCGCCAAGTACGTCACGCTCAAGCAGCTGGGCGTGCCCGGCGAGCGGCTGCGCATGATCTACGTGCGCGCCCGGCTGGGGCGAAGCCAGGTCACCCAGGCCCACATGGTGCTGGGCTACTACGCCACGCCCGACGCCGAGCCGCAGATCCTCGACAACATCGCCCCGTCGATCTCGCCGGCCTCGCAACGCACCGACCTGGACCCGCTGTTCAGCTTCAACAGCGAAGGGCTCTGGGCCGGCGGCTCGTCACAGTCGCGCGCCGACCCGCTGGCGCGACTCTCGCGCTGGCGAGGCGTGCTCGAACGTATGCAATCTCAAGGCTTTCTCTAGAAGGATTCGTCATGTCACTCATCAAACAGCTCTGGCTTGCCATCATCGCCCTGCTGCTGCTCTCCTTCATCGGAAGCCTTGCGATCAGCATCACCACCAGCCGGTTCTACATCGAGCAGGAGATTCGCATCAAGAACGAGGACAACGCCAACGTCTTGGCCCTCTCGATGAGCCAGCTGGACAAGGATATCGTCACCCAGGAGCTGTTGATCGCCGCGCAATTCGATACCGGCTACTACCGCGAGATCGTGCTGCGCGACACCGGCGGCGAGGTACTGGTGGAACGCCGGGCAAGCGACTACCGGGGCGATGTGCCCGATTGGTTTCGCGGGCTCGTCGATTTCGACATTCCGCCGGGCACCGCCACCGTGCAGGATGGCTGGCAGCAGTTCGGCACGCTGACGCTGCAAAGCCACTACAGCTTCGCCTACGCGTCGCTTTGGCGCAGCGTCATCGAGCTTGCGGGGTGGTTTCTGGTGGCGGCGCTGGCGAGCCTGGCCGTGGCCGCGGTGCTCGTGAGCAGCATCAAGCGCCCGCTCGCGCGGGTAGTCGCCCAGGCCCGCGACATCAGCCGGCGGCGTTTCACCACTATCCAGGAGCCCAGCACCCGCGAGCTGCGCGACGTGACCCAGGCGATGAACGCGCTTTCCGATAGCGTGCGCCAGATGCTGACCCAGGAGAGCCAGAAGCTCGACGAGCTGCGTCGCGACCTGCAGCACGACCGGCTGACCGGCGCGCTCGACCGCGACGCTTTCCTGGCCCGGCTCTCGGCACTGCTGGAAGGCGACGACGCCCGTGCGACCGGGGCCCTGGCCATGGTGCGGGTGCAGGCGCTGGCGACACTCAACGACCGGCTGGGCCATGACGCGGTCGACAAGCTGCTGGTGGAGCTGGTGAACCGGCTCGAGAGCCTGGACGGCGACGCGCAGACCGCACTGGTCGGTCGTCTCAACGGCAGCGACTTCATCCTGGCACTGCCCCGCCAGACCGATCTCGACGCGCTGCACGCGCATCTGCGCCAGGCGCTGGCGGGTATCGCCATGAAGGAAGTGCGCCTGCCTGCCGCGCTCACCGCCTACTCGCCCCAGGACGAGCGTAGCGCCCTGCTGGCGACGCTCGATACGGCCCTTGCCGAGGCCGAGGCGGCACACGCCACGGCCAACGTGGTGATTCGCGAGCGCGAGCGACCGGCGCTGTTCACCACTCACGCCGCCTGGCGCTCGGCGCTCGAGCTTGCCATTCTGCAGGGGCCGGACCTGGGTCGTTACCCGGTGCTCAACGCCTACCAGCGAGTGCTCCACTTCGAGAGCCCCGCGCGGCTCGAGCTCGATACGCAGTGGCAAAGCGCCGGCGTGTTCATTCCCTGGCTCGCGCGCTTCGGCCTCGAACCCGCGCTCGACATGGCGGTGGTCAAGCGTGCGCTGGAGCAGCTTCGCGCCGAGCCCGAGGTGCGTCTTGGCGTCAACCTGTCGTTGGCCGCGATCATGGATGCGCAGTTCACCACCGAGCTGCGCGCGCTGCTCGAGAAGAGCCCGGCGCTCGCCGCGCGGCTGTGCTTCGACCTTCCCGCCTCGCAGGACCCGCGTGCGATTGCAAGCCTGCGCGGGTTCTGCAGCGCCCTTCGCCACCTGGAGTGCGCCTTCGGCCTCGAGCATGTGGGCGCCGAGTTCACTCGCCTGGCGGACCTGCAGGACGTCGGGCTCGCTTACCTGAAGGTGGATGCGAGCCTGGTGCGCGGCATTCACGCCTCGCTCGAGCAGCAGACCCTCCTGCGCGGCATGACGACGCTTTGCCATTCGCTAGGCATCTTGGTCATCGCCGAAGGGGTGGTCGACCAGCAGGAGTTGACCCAGCTTTATCGCATCGGCGTGGATGGCGCCACCGGCCCCGGCGTTCGCCTTTCCTGAGTCAGCCGTGCGGCGGTATCAGATGATGCCGCCGTCCTCGCCGATCAGGTTGACGTTGTTCTTGGCCCGCAGCGACTTGCGCTGCATCACCTTGTGCTGCGCCGCCTCGGGCAGGTCGGTGAACGAGATCACTCCCTTGTCGAGCAGCACCTCCATCAAGTCTTCCACCACGCGCACGAAGGCCAGGTCCGAGGCGAGGAAACTCGCCTTGGTGCTGGATTGATCGGCCAGAAAGGCAAGCACTTCCGGGTCGTCTGCGGCGATCTGCTCCGGGTACTCGGCCGACGCCTCCCGGCTCAGTAGCACAATCTCGCCGGCGGCGTTGCGTTTGATATGAAACATCACGCTCTCTTTACTGGTCATCGACCAGCGCTCGGGGTTAAAAAAGGCCGCCTTGCGGCGGCCTCTGTCGTCGTCGATACAGCTTAACGGCTTACTGGTCGATCTTCAGCTGGTGCTGGTCCAGCAGGCTCTGGATGAAGTCCGACGAGCTCTCGCCCTGGGGCATGGTGACGTCCTTCAACACGATGCGCTGGTCCGCATTGGTGTTGTTGGCTGCCAGGCCGCCATCGGACTTGATATGCAGTACGGTATCACTGCCCTTCTGCTCGGCGTGGATGAACTGGTCGATATTATCGCTGTTCTCGCCTTTCAGAAGATCCGCCAGATCGAGACGGTCCGCCTGCGCGTCCTTGCCGTATACCCCCTTGTTGAAGTCCATCACGGTATCCTCGGCGGGCCTTCCGGCCGTGCCCTGATCGCCGAACTCCCACTTGAAGGTATCGGCACCGGCACCGCCG
>NZ_JAMZBC010000222.1 GCF_024158715.1 Halomonas sp. 707D7
GGTAGCTGTGGCCCAGAAGCACCGCCAGCCCCACCGCCCCCTGCACCCAGACCGGCAGCGCTTGGCTCTTGACCGCCGCCACCGCAGGCATCGCCTTGGCGACATCGAGGGCCAGCGTCGCCAGAGCCAGGCGCGGTCCGTAGAGACGCAGCACGTTCGATACGCCCGGATTGCAGGAGCCGCTGGCGCGCGGGTCCGCCACGCCCGCCAGCCGGCACACCCAAGGAGCCGCCAGGCAGCTGCCGCTCAGGTAGCCCAGCAGCATCCAATCGAGCGCCTGCATCACGGCCCTGGCCGCCGTCGTGTATCGCTTGTCGGGTGGGTCACGTACAATGCTCCCTGATCGAGAAGGGGGTAAGGCGCATGGACCGTATTTTAATCGAAGGCTTGAACATCGACACCGTGATCGGCGTGTATGACTGGGAGCGCACCATCACCCAGTCGCTGCGCCTGGACGTGACGCTGGCCACCGACATCCGCCCGGCGGCCGCCACCGACGATCTTGCCCTGACCCTGAATTATGCCGCGATCAGCGAGCGAATCCAGCGCTTCGCGCACGAGCACCAGTTCGCCCTGATCGAAACCTTCGCCGAGCGCCTGTGCGACTGCCTGCGTCGCGAGTTCCCCATCACCTGGATGCGCCTGGCGGTACGCAAGCCCGCTGCCGTGCCCGCCGCCCAAAGCGTGGGCCTGGTGATCGAGCGCGGCGAGTGGCCCGACCGCCCGGCGGGCGAGACGCCGTGAGTCTGGTCTGCCTCGGCCTTGGCAGCAACGCCGACCCGCACGTCCCTTTCGGTGCCTGCCTCGATGCCCTGGAGGCGACCTTCGGCGCGCTCAAGGTATCGCGGGTGTTCGAAAGCGAGCCGGTCGGCATCAGCAGCCCCACCAACTTCCATAACGCCGTGGTGGCCTTCGAAAGCGACTGGACGCCGGGGGCGCTCGCCGCCTGGGCCAAAGCCTTCGAGGCGCGTCACGCCGGCGCACCGGCGGGCGGGCATCGCCCCAAGGCGCTGGACATCGACCTGCTGAGCGTCGGCGATACCTGCGCCCGGGTCGACGGCATCACCCTGCCGCGCCCGGACATCACCTCCTGTGCCTTCGTGCTCACGCCACTGGCGGAGCTTCTGCCCGACCAGTGTCACCCCTGCTGCCAGACGCCCTACAAGACGCTCTTCGAGCGCGCCGACTTCAGCGGCCAGCGCCTCTGGCCGGTGGCGTTTCGCTGGCGCGGCGTCGTGCTCTCGCCCTAGCCGCCTCCCCCACTAACCTCGTTCGACCGCCGCCGCCACTGCCGCCTCGCGCCGGGTGCGCAGCGCGCGGCCGAGCTCGCCGCCGGAAAGCCCCTCGGCCATCAGCGCCTGGGGATTCACCTCGCGCACGCTCTCGAAGGCCCGGGCAAGCAGCGGTGCCCGCTCCGGCGTGAGCGTCTCCACCAGCGCCAGCTGTGCTGCGACCTGCTCGGGCTTGCGAAAGGCGTCCAGTCGCTCGAGCCAGCCAAACACCGTTTCGGCGTCGAGCGGCGCCGCCACCAGCGCCCGGGTCAGCGCCACCTGGCGGCAAAGCGCCGCCACGGCATTGGGCAGGCGCAGCCGCGCGATCAGCGCCTCGCGCCCGGCCTCGTCCAGCGCGCTTGCCAGGAGCGCCATGCGCCAGTGCTCGAGCGGCGCGTGGCTCGAAGGCGCCCGGGGCAGAAGCGCCAGCGCCGCCTCAAGGCGTGCCGCCAGCCCCGGCCACCAGCTCTCGAGCGCGTCGCACGCCTTCAGGGCATGAAAATAGTGCTCCGGCGTGGGCTCCTTGAGCGCCTTTTCGGTCTCCACCCAGACCCGTTCGGCGGCCAGGTGGTCGAGTTCGCCTCGCGCGCTCATGTCCTGCATCAGCGCCAGGGTCTCGTCGGCGATGCGAAAGCCGAGCCCGGCGTAGCGGGCCAGAAAACGCGCGGTGCGCAGCACCCGCAGCGGGTCCTCGCCAAACGCCGGGGAGACGTGGCGCAGCAGGCGCCGGGCAATGTCCGCCTGGCCGTCGAAGGGGTCGACCAACGCGCCGCCCGGCGCCTGGGCGATGGCGTTGATGGTCAGATCCCGGCGCGACAGGTCCTCCTCGAGGGTCACCTCCGGGCTTGCGTGCACCTCGAAGCCTGTGTAGCCGCGTCCGGCCTTGCGCTCGGTGCGCGCCAGGGCGTACTCCTCGAGGCTTTGCGGGTGCAGGAAGACGGGGAAATCACGGCCCACGGGCTTGAAGCCGCGCCGCGCCATCTCGTCCGCGGTGGTGCCGACCACCACCCAGTCGTTGTCGAACACCGGCCAGCCGAGCAGTTCGTCGCGCACCGCCCCGCCCACCCGGTAGACTTCGAGGCCGTCGAGCACAGTGTCGCCTCCGGCCATGTCAGCCTCCCGCCTGGCGGCTCGGCACCGAGGTGCGCTCGCCGGTCTCGAGGTTCATCGCGGTAAGCTCACCGCCCCACACGCAGCCGGTGTCCAGGGCGTGGACATCGATGCGCGCCCCCGGGGTCTTGCCCTCGAGCGCCGCCCAGTGGCCGAAGAGCAGGCGCAGCGTATCGCCGCGCGGGTACTGGAACCAGGGGTGAAAGCCTGGCGGGGCGCTGTCGAGGCCCTCCTTGGCGGCGAAATCGAGGGTCTCGTCGGCGCGGATGAAGCGCATGCGGGCGAAGACGTTGACCAGCGCGCGCAGCCGATCCATGCCGTCGAGGTCGGCATGAAAGCGCGCCGGCTCGTCGCCGTAGAGCGCTTCCAGGAACCGACCGGCGTGCTCGCCGCCCAGGGCCGTCTGTACCTCGTCGCTGTAGCCAAGCGCCGCCTCCCGGCTCCAGCCAGGAAGCACGCCGGCATGGGCCATCAGCGTATTGCCCTCGGCGACGGCCAGCGGCTGCGCCTGCAGCCAGTCGAGCAGCGCCTCGCGCTCCGGGGCGTCCAGAATGCCCTCCAGGGTATCGCGGCGCTTGAGGCGGCCGCCGCCGCGGGCGACCACCAGGAGGTGAAAGTCGTGGTTGCCCAGCACGCAGCGCGCCGCGCTTCCCAGGGCTTTAACCTCCCGAAGGCACTCGAGCGAGCCCGGGCCGCGGTTGATCAGGTCGCCGACCAGCCAGAGCGTGTCCCGGGCCGGGCTGAAGTCGAGCGCCTCGAGCAGCTCGACGAACTCCGCGTGACAGCCGTGCAGGTCGCCGATGGCGTATGTGGTCATGTCAGCACCTATCGATCGTAAAAAAATGAGTGGATAAAAGCGCTTTCGCTGGCGCCAGGGCGGCCAGTTTGGGTAAAAAGGAGAAGCGGGCACGATAGCGGCGCAAGCGAACCTGCACGACGAACTCCTACAACGAACGAAGCGGGCCTCATGTTACCCATCCACGACTCGAAAACCCAACCGATACTCGCCCCCACCGCCCGGGATCCGGCGCGCCGAAGCGTGTTGAAGGCACTTGCGCTGGGCGCCTGCGCCGCGCTGGTGCCGATGCCCGCCGCCCTGGCGAGCAGCGGGCCGGCACCACGCCTGAGCGGCGGCTGGCTGTTGCGCGAAAGCGATCTTGCCGGCGGGCGGCGCTGATGTACCTGCCCTTCGATGCGCTGGACGAGGCCACGCCGTTCGACTGCTGCGTGATCGGCGCCGGGGCGGCGGGGATCACCGTCGCCATGACGCTCGCCCAGCAGGGTCACCGGGTGCTGCTCTGCGAAGGCGGCGAGGCCTCCTTCAGCGAGCGCTCCCAGGCGCTCTATCGCGGCGAGAACGTCGGCGATACCTACCTGCCGCTGGAGAGCGCCCGGCTTCGCTACCTGGGCGGGTCGACCAATCACTGGGGCGGCGTGTGCCGGCCGCTCGACGCCATCGACTTCACCGCCAGGCCTCGCCGCCTTCGCAGAGCAGCACCCGGTGACCCTGCTGGGCGAGCGTCATGGCGACGGTGATCCCCGCCGCCCCGGCGCCGATCACGCAGCAG
>NZ_JAMZBC010000223.1 GCF_024158715.1 Halomonas sp. 707D7
GCCCGCCTCTGCGCCCGGGTCGACGATCACCTCGTCCACCCAGGGGCAGGCGCGGGCGAGCTCGGCGGTGTAGGCGGGCACCAGCACGCTCACCCGAGGGCAGGGAAGGGCGCTCTTCAGGCAGGCGAGCGCCGGCCAGGCGAGCATGAAATCACCGATCTTGTCGTTACGCACGACCAGCACGTTGGGTGCCATAGGAATACCCCGTCAATTGCAGCCTGTATACTACAAGACAATGAAAGCGTTGTTGAACGGCGCGCAACGAGCGGGTGAAAGAATGGCGAACAAGGTACTGCAGCTTTGCATGTCCGACGGCAAGGGCGGCATGGAGCTTTACGTGGATCGGGTCATCGAGGATTTGCAGGCCGAAGGAGTCGAGGTGATCGGCATCTGCCTGAGCGATACCCGTATCGAAACCTACTTTCAGCGCAACGGCGTTGCCTATCGGGCCTTCAAGAGCAACCTTCAGGCGCTGGGCAGCGCCTGGGGGCTGCGCCGCTGGCTGATCGACGAGCACGTGAGGGTGATTCACTGCCACAAGTCGAGCGATCTGCGCCTCACCGCGCTCTTGAAGCTGCTGCTGCCGAGCATTCGCGTGCTCTACACCGACCACGTGGGCGGCCAGCGCCCCAAGAAGAGCCCCTACCATCGCTTTGCCTATGGCAACGTCGACCGCGTGCTCTCGATCAGCCAGGCGACGTTTGCGCGCAACGTCAAGAACCTGCCGCTGCCGCGCGAGCGCGTCACCTGCCTGCCCCACGGCGTGGACACCACGACGTACCGACCGGCCACGAACGCAGCGGCCGTGGCCGCCAAGCGCGCCGAGCTGGGGATTCCCGAGGGCGCGGTGGCGATCGGCCTGCCGGGGCGGGTGACTCAGGGCAAGGGGCAGGATGTCTGGGTGAAGGCGCTTTTAGAGCTGCCTGACCAGCTCGACTTCTTCGCGGTGTCGATCGGCGGCACCGACTACGCCTCCGGCGGCACCGAGGCGTTCTACCGCGAGCTGGTCGCCATGATCGAGGGCACGCCGCTGGCCGACAGGATCCGTTTTCTGGGCCACCGCGCGGATCTCGGCGAGATCCTGCCGGCGCTGGATCTGGTGTGCATTCCGTCGGAGAACGAGGCGTTTGGGCTGACCATCATCGAATCCATGGCCTGCGCCATGCCGATCATCGGCTCCAATACCGGGTCGCTGCCGGAGCTGGTCGATGAGGCCAGCGGCGTGCTGGTCGGCCCCTTCGACGTGACGGCCTGGCGTGACGCCCTGGCCGCGCTCATCGAGGACGATGCGCGCCGCCGGGCTATGGGCGAGGCTGCCCGCCAGCGCGTGGAGCGCCACTTCAGCAACCGCCAGCACGTCAAGGCGCTGATCGGCTACTACGAGGCGTTGGCGTAGCCCGCCGAGATCGCGTCCATGGCGACGCCGGGCGCGCTGCTGAACTTGGCCACCGAGCGCGCCAGCCGCGCAAGGTTCCCCTCCTGCCAGCGGCCCGAGGTGCGCAGCCGACAGCGGTCGAAGTCGATCAGCCAGGGCGTGCCGTCACCGTCCACCAGGATGTTGCGGGCGTTGAGGTCGACGTGATCGAGCCCTGTCTCGTGAAAGCGCGCGATCATCTCGCCCACCCGCTCGAGCAGCGCGTCATCGGCGCTGCCCTCGGATAGCCGCGAGGCCAGCGCCCGGGCGCCGTCGATGCGCACGGTGATCAGCGCCGCCTCGTAACAAAGGCCCAGGCGCTTGACGCCGGCGGCCACCGGGCGCGGCACCGGCAGGCCCCGATCAAAAAGGTCTGCGGTCAGGCGCAGTTCGCGAAAGGCGCGGGTGCGCTCGGCGCCCGACCACGCGTAGCGCTTCTCGCAGACCCGGGCGACGAGCCCGCCGCGCCGGTAGGGGCGCAGTACCCACTGCTCGTGGCCTGCCTGGAGAAACAGGCTCTCACCCCGGCCCGGGGCCTCGCCCACCACTTGCTCGCGGCGGCGCCATGCCGCGCCATCGAACAGCGCAGGCCCGGGTTGGTACGCCGTGGCGTCGTCACATAAACTGTCTACATCATGTAGAATCAGCCAATTTTCCTGCTGGAGTGCCGCTAAGCGCATGAAGCCCTCTTTGCCCAAGAAACCTCGCCATATTGCCATCCTGCGCCTCTCGGCGCTGGGCGATGTGTGCAATCTCGTGCCCACGGTACGCGCCTTGCAGCGCCACTGGCCCGAGGCGCGGATCACCTGGATCATCGGCAAGGGCGAGCACAGTCTACTGGCGGGCCTGTCCGGGGTCGAGTTCGTCGTGTTCGACAAGGCGACCGGCCTTGCCGGCATGCGCCGGATCTGGCGCGAGCTCGCCGATACCCGCTTCGACGTGCTGCTGCACATGCAGCAGGCTATCCGCGCCAGCCTGCTGTCGCTGGGGCTCAAGGCCGATGTGCGGGTGGGCTTCGACAAGGCGCGGGCCAAGGACTTCCAGCACTGGTTCACCCAGCGCCAGATCGCGCCGCGCCAGCACCCCCACGTGCTCGAATCGTTCATGGACTTCGCCCGGCTGCTCGGCGTGACCGACGACCGTCTCGAGTGGAACCTGGCCATTCCCGATACCGCCTTCGACGAGGCCCGGGCGCTCGCGGGGCCGGCGCCGTACCTGGTCATCAACCCCTGCAGCAACGCCCGGCTGAGGAATTTTCGCAACTGGTCGGTCGAGGGCTACGCCAGCGTCATCGAGCACGCCTACCGCCAGCACGGGCTCAGGAGCGTGCTCACCGGCGGCGGCAGCGCCGTCGAGCGTGAAATGGCCGATGCCATCGAGGCGCTCTGCCCGCCTGGCAGCGTGGTCAACGCCATCGGCGGCACGTCGCTCAAGGGCGTGCTGGCACTGATCAAAGAGGCCCGGGCGGTGATCGCCCCGGACACCGGCCCGGCCCACATGGGCAACGCCCTGGGCACGCCCACGCTCGGGCTCTACGCCACGACCAACCCGCGCCGCGCCGCGCCCTACCTGTGGCGCGATTTCGCCGTCGACGCTTACCCCGAGGCGGTGCGTACCTATCTCGACAAGTCGGTAAAGGAGGTGAGCTGGGGCCAGCGCGTGCGCCACGCCGACGCCATGGACCTGATCAAGACCGACGCGGTGATCGCCAAGCTCGATGCGCTGCTCGCGCACACCGCCGCATCGCCGACCACGGGAGTTTCCGATGAAAGTTGATTTGACCGCCCTGCAGCACGCCCGCGTTCTGGTGGTGGGCGACGTGATGCTCGACCGCTACTGGCATGGCAGCACCTCGCGCATCTCGCCGGAGGCGCCGGTGCCGGTGGTGCGCGTCGACGGCGCCGACGACCGTCCGGGCGGGGCCGCCAACGTGGCGCTCAACATCGCTGCCCTCGGTGCCCGGGTGGCGCTGGCCGGCGTGGTGGGGGACGACGAGCACGCCGCCTTGCTCAAAGAGCAGCTCGATACTGCCAATGTGAGCACTCACTTTCAGGTCAGCCCCGGCGTGCCTACCATCACCAAGCTGCGGGTGATGAGCCGCAACCAGCAGCTCCTGCGCCTGGACTTCGAGCAGTCGCTCGCCGGCGTCGAGACCGACGAGCTGCTCGCCCAGGTGGAGGCGGCGCTGTTGGAAGCCGACGTGATGATTCTCTCGGACTACGGCAAGGGCACGCTCAACCAGGTCGAACGGCTGATCGAGATGGCGAAAGCCCGGGGCAAGCGCGTGCTGATCGACCCCAAGGGCGTCGACTTCACCAAGTACCGCGGGGCGAGTCTGATCACCCCGAACCTGGCCGAGTTCGAGGCCGTGGCCGGGGTGTGCGATTCGGATGAGGCGCTGGAGCAGCGTGGCGAGGCGCTGCGCGCCGAGCTCGCGCTGGATGCGCTGCTGATCACCCGCAGCGAGAAGGGCATGACGCTGATTCGCGAGCACCACGCCGCGCTGCACCTGCCCACCCGCGCCCAGG
>NZ_JAMZBC010000224.1 GCF_024158715.1 Halomonas sp. 707D7
TCTTGTCTTGACACTCGACAAGGACAGGGAAATGAGCGTGAGTTCCAAGACGTTGGGCGTTACCGCAGGCGTCATCGTCGCAGCCGGAGGGCTCTACCTCGGGGCCCAGGCGGTGGTGGGCAACGAAGTGGAGAAGTCGCTCGCCGACGCCTTCGATCGACTCGAGCGCTCGCCCTCCTGGCGCGTGAGGGACGTCCACATCGAAAAGCATCTATTTCACACGACTGCCCGGGCAACCCTGGGGATGGCAGGGAACGACGCTGCCCAGGCCGAACTCGACCTCAACGTCGACCATGGCGTGTTCAAGAGCCCCGTGACCGGAACGCTGACGCCCGCCGGAACGTTTCTGGACGGAACCCTCGACATCGACATGACGGCCTCCTGGCGGGGGATCGCCGGGCAGCTGCGCGCCGAGTCGCTGCAAACGGTGGAGGAGGGCGTCGACGGCGCGCTGACCAACCTCGTGGTGGATGTCGACTACGCCGACGAGCACGACTGGCGCATCGCCTCGCTCGCCGACGACATCTCCATCACGCGCTGGGCGCAGGTGCCGCCGTTTCGACTGGTTTCGCCGCGCTGGGAGATCTCCTCCCGAGGCGAGCGAGGCGGCAGCGTCGCGCAGCGCATGAGCGCCCCGCGCCTGGAGCTCGCTTTCAATGGGCACGAGGTAGCGCTCGAGGAGATCGCCTTCGATACCGTCTTCGAGCCTTCGGCAGGCGACGGCGCGCGATCCCAGGACCAGAACGGCCGCGTCAGCGTGGCCGCGATCGACATCGACGGCGAGACGCTTGGCAGCCTCTCGATGGCGCTCGCCACCCGCCGTTTCGACGTCGAGGCCTTCCAGGCATACCAGGAGCACTATGCACGCCTCGTCGCCGCCCGCCCGAACATCGAGGCGATCCCATCATCGCTCGACCGGGCGCGCTACGGCCAAGACGTCGAGGCGCTCGTCGACAGCGGCTACCGCTTTCTCGCGAACAGCCCCGAGATCGCCATCGACCCGCTCGAGGCGCACGTCGTGATGCCCGAATACGGCCTCGACGTCTCGCCCCGCCTGAGCGCCGAACTGCGCTTCGACGGGCAGGCGCTCTCCCGAGAGGCGCTCTACGCCCTGGCGCTCACGAGCGACCTGGTCGTCGGCGACGCTCTCGATGCCCAGATGCCCATGAGCGGCGAACAGGCGAGCCAGTACCTCTTGCAGCGCCTGTTCTTCGACGTTCGCCTGACCACGCCGCCGCGCGAGGTGCTGGAGCAGTTGCCGCTGATGGTCGGCCTGATGATCGACCCGGATCGCGACGAGCAGACGCTGACCTGGGATCAGGGGCGGCTGAGCATCAATGGCGAAGCGGTGATGTAGACACCACACTTTCATTTGGAAACCATCGAGGGATCGAGCATGTGGGTCATCAAGCTGATGCGGATCGTTTTCATTCTGGTGGGGGCGGCCTTGCTGGTGCTCGCCGTCTCTCTCTTTCAGCAATCGCGCGCGTTTCACGCCAAGGCCGACTCCACCGAAGGCAGGGTGGTCGAACTGGTAGAGTCGCGCTCCCAGGACTCCACCACCTACCGTCCGGTCGTGACGTTCACCACCGACGACGGTACTCGAGTGCAGTTCACCTCGCGGGAGGGAAGCAACCCGCCGCGCTACGCGCCCGGCGAGCGCGTCGAGGTGCTTTTCGACCCCGACAACCCGCGAAATGCCCGTCTCGACGGCTTGTTCGACACGATCGGCGCCTGGATGATCGTCGGAGGAATCGGCGCCGTGTTCCTTGCCGGCGCTGTGGGCAGCCTGCTGTTTTCGCGTTTCACCGCCTCCCAGAACGCACGACTGCGCGAACAGGGGCTGCGCCTTGAAACCACCTACCAGGGCGTTGAGCGCAATACGGGGCTCTCCGTCAACGGCCGTCATCCTTATCGCGTCACTTCGCAGTGGCTGAACCCGGAAAGCCTCGAGGTGCACGTTTTCAAGAGCGAGAACCTCTGGTACGACCCCTCGTCCTATCTCGAAACCGATACCATCCCGGTCTTCATCGAACAGGGCAATCCCAGGAAATACCACATGGATCTGAGTTTTCTGCCTAGACTGGCCAAGTGACAAGCGCCCTGCACGCCTGCGCGCCTGCGCGTGGCACCGTCCTGTCGAAGGGCTTCTTCTCATCATCGATCACTACAAGGAACTGCCATGATCACCACCTTGATCGTCGTCGCCGTCATCGCCCTGATCGTCTTCTACGTCGTGAGCGTCTACAACCGGCTCGTATCGCTTAAAAACCGCTTCCAGAACGCCTTCGCCCAGATCGAGGTGCAGCTCAAGCGCCGCCACGACCTGATTCCCAACCTGGTCGAGACCGCCAAGGCGTATCTTGGCCACGAGCGTGAAACGCTGGAAGCGGTCATCGCCGCGCGCAACACGGCGGCGGCCGGGCTCAAGGCGGCGGCGGCCAACCCGGGCAGCGCCCAGGCCATGGCGGAGCTCGGCGGCGCCGAAGGGGCGCTGACCCAGGCGATGGGGCGGCTCAACGTGGTGATGGAAGCCTACCCGGATCTCAAGGCTTCCCAGAACATGCAGCAGCTTTCCGAGGAGCTGACCAGCACCGAGAACAAGGTGGCCTTCGCCCGCCAGGCCTTCAACGACGCGGTGATGAACTACAACAGCTATCGCCAGAGCTTCCCGCCGGTGGCGATCGCGGGCATGGTCGGCCACGGCGAGGACGCCTCCTTCCTGGAGTTCGAGGACAGCGCGCAGATCCAGACGGCGCCCAAGGTCTCCTTCTAGGGTACTCGGCACACCAGGCACAAGACAAAGGCGACGCGGCATGGATTTCTTCACGGCGCAAGACGCGGCCCGGCGCAAGACCGGCCAACTCGTGGTACTGATGATCGCGGCGGTGCTGGCACTGATCGCGACCACCACCCTGGCGGTGCTGATTGCCTTCCACTTTCTGAAGAGCGAGCGCCAGCGCGCCTCCACCAGCTTTCTTGAGAGCCTTCTGGCCGGGCTTTCGCCGCAGCTGGTCGGCGTCATCGCGCTGGGCGTGCTGCTGCTGGTGGGGCTGGGCGGGCTCTACAAGCAGTCGAAGCTGCGTCGCGGCGGCGGCAAGGGGGTGGCCGAGGCGCTGGGCGGGCGGGAGATCCCTCCGGACACCGACGAGGGTGACGAACGGCGTATCCTCAACGTGGTGGAGGAGATGGCGATCGCCTCGGGCACGCCGGTGCCGCCGGTCTATCTTCTCGACGAACCCGGCATCAACGCCTTCGCCGCCGGGTTCGATACCCGCGACACGGTGATCGGCATCACTCGCGGCGCCATCCAGCACCTGACCCGCGACGAGCTCCAGGGCGTGGTGGCCCACGAGTTCAGCCATATCCTGCACGGCGACATGCGCTTGAACATGCGTTTGATCAGCGTGCTTCACGGGGTGCTGCTCATCGGCCTCGCCGGCCACATCCTGCTGCGCAGCGCCCCGCACCGGGGGGCGGTGGGCAGCAACAAGCGCAACGACTCGGCAGCGGTGCTGATCGGCCTCGGGGCGGCGCTGGCGCTGATCGGCGTGCTGGGCACCTTCTTCGGCAACTGGATCAAGGCGGCGGTGAGTCGCCAGCGGGAGTATCTGGCCGACGCCTCGGCGGTACAGTACACCCGCAACCCGGAAGGGATCGGCCAGGCGCTGGTCAAGATCGGCTCCCACACCCAGGGCGCAAGGCTCGAGGCCTCGCGCGCCGGCGAGTACAGCCACATGCTCTTCGGCTCGGCGCGCAAGCTGAGCTTCAGCCGCCTCCTGGCCACCCATCCGCCGCTTGAAAAACGCATCGCCCGGGTACTGCCGGGCTGGAATGGTCAGTTCGATGCCACGCTCACCCATCCCGGCGCGAAAGCGGGCGACTCAGCCCAGGCCGGCGCCGCTGGCTTCCAGGGCGGTTCAC
>NZ_JAMZBC010000225.1 GCF_024158715.1 Halomonas sp. 707D7
GGCTTGAACCCCACCCCCTCGGGCCAGCCCTGCGCCAAGCTGGCCGATACCCTGGCGGTGGCCGAGGCGACCGGCGTGCCCTTTGCGCTGGATGAAACCCTCTCCCAAAAGCGCCCCTGGCCGCCCCACCCGCAGCTCGCCGCGCTGGTCATCAAGCCTACGCTGATCGGCGCGCTCTCCACGTGCCGGGCGCCCGGGCGCGGGGGCTTCGCTTGGTGGTGTCATCGAGCTTCGAATCCGAGCTGGGCCTGGGGCTGCTTTCGCGCCTGGCCCGGGAGTGGGCGCCGAACGAGCCGCCGGGGCTGGATACCGCCGGCTGGCTCGCTGGGTGCGTCACCAATGCTCGCGGCGAGCCCCTGCGCGAGCGCTGTCGCTGCCTCTACCACTCGGCGTAACCGCCCCCCTCAGGAGCCCCGCATGACCGAGCCTTGCCCCATCCACGCCTGGGCCAGCCAGACCCCCGAACAGATCGCCATCGAGGCCGGCGGGAAGCGGCTGAGCTACCGCCAGCTGGATCGCCGCGTGGCGGGGCTTGCCCGGCAGTTGGCGCGCCAAATGCTCCCCGGCGAGCGCCTGCTGGTGCCCGCTCGGGGCTCGCTTGAAGCGCTGTTATTGGCCTGGGCCTGCCTGCGCGCCCGGGTGGTGTTCTGCCCGGTCAACCCGGCGGTGCCCGCCGGGGAGCAGATCGCCATGGCGGCGCGCCTGCCCGCGCGCTTTCTGGCCCAGCCCGAAGGCATCAGCACCGAACTGGCAAGCGCCAAGGCACTGACGCCGCTTTCGCTGGACTTCACCGCCGAAGCCGAACCGGGCGAGCCCATCCTCGACCCCGCCCAGCCCAGCAACACCATCTTCACCTCCGGCTCCAGCGGCACGCCCAAGGCGGTGCAGCACCGCCTTGGCAACCACCTGGCCTCGGCGCGGGGCTCGGCATCGTTCATTGCTGTGGATCACACGAGCGGCTGGCTGCTCTCGCTGCCGCTCTTCCACATCGGCGGCTACGCCATCGCCTTTCGGGTGTTTCTCGCCGGTGGCCGGGTGGTGCTCGACGACGGCGCGCCGCTCCTGGAGCGCCTGCAGCGCCAGCCCATCACCCACCTCTCGCTGGTGCCCACCCAGCTCTGGCGGCTGCTCCACGCGGGCTTCGACCCGCAAAAGACACAGCTTCGCGAGCTGCTGCTGGGCGGCGCCGCCATCCCCGCGCCGCTGGTCGCCAAAATGATCGCGCTGGGCCTGACGCCCAAGGTGAGCTACGGCCTCTCAGAAATGGCCAGCCAGGTATGCACCGGCATGCCCGGCGCCCCCGGCGTGGTCGGCAAGCCGCTCCCCGGGCGCGAGGTGCGCGTAAACAACGGCGAGATCCAGGTGCGCGGCGAAACCCTCTTCGAGGGCTACCTGCGCGACGGAAAGCTCAACCCCGCACTCGATAGCGAAGGCTGGTTCGCCACCAGGGACAAGGGCCACGTGACCGAACAAGGCGAGCTGGTCGTCGAAGGCCGGCTGGACAACGCCTTCATCTCCGGCGGCGAAAACATCCAGCCCGAAGCCATCGAACAACGCCTGGTCGACCACCCCGCCATCGCCCAGGCGCTGGTGGTACCCGTACCCCACCCGGAGTGGGGCGAACGCCCGGTGGCCTTCATCGACTACCACGCGGAGGCAGTGGATGGAGCCGAGCTAAACGCCTGGGTACGCGAGACGCTGCCCGGCTTCATGGTGCCGGATGCTTGGCTTGGCTGGCCCGAGGGGGTGGGGTTCAAGCCCTCGCGGCGGGCGTTTGCGGCGAGGGCCAGAGCGGTGCTTGAGGCAGCCAAAAAGGGCAGTGATCGAAGACCTACGACCTATGGCTGACCAATGTCATCAAATTTATACGTGACCGAAGGAGAGTTTGTGGTTAGGGTATGATTGAATCGAGTAACACGAGCCGGGAAGCGAACAGTGGATAGGCGGCCCGAAAATTGATCGGCACCATAATTGATTAGTAGGTTAAAAATTTTACTCGCGTTGCATAACATCAATAAACGCGTCAGCGCGTTTATTGATGTTATGCGGCTGGTTGCGTAATGACGGTCATGTTTTTTTAAGGTGTAATATGGAACTTATTAACAACCAGTCAGTGAAAATACATTATGACGGTACAGGTAAGAGAATTCGTTCTCACCAAATGAGAGCCTCATATGTTTCTGCTAGTATCGAGGGCTTTGATACAATTTATCGTGAAGCATATAGAGAAGCTAGTAGAGTATATAGATCGAAAATTAAAACTGAAGTTTTGTTAGAAGGTGGGTTTCAAGAAGGGTCTCTATGGTGGTGGCTAAAGCTCTTTACATCTGAGTCGGAGTCTCAACAATCTTTTGGTAAAGTATCTTTAAGCAGCTCTGTGCTCAATTCTATTCAGTGTGCTATAAATCTACTGAGGCAGATGGATCTCACTACTACAGAAATTGTAATTAAGGAAGCGGTTGATGGTTTTGAAATAAATATTGATGGAGAAAGAGTGGTTCTAGATGAACTGCAATGCGCAATACTCACTAATCCTAAAATCAGGTCTGCTATTAGTGATATAGCTACTCCCTTAAATGAAGATGGAGTTGATACTTTAACTATCGATTATGGGATTTCATCTTGTTCTAAAATAAAAATTACAAAAGAAGATAAAAACAACTTGGTGTTGAAGAGAAGCCATAAGCATCTTGTTGAGGAAGGTGAGATTTTTGGGTTTTACTATATTGAAACTCTTAGTTATAATCCAAAGTCTAAATGGAAGCTTATTTCAAAGGAAAATCCTTCGAATATTGTGACTGTATCTATTACTGATCCCAAGTTTCTAAAGCGAGTGTCAGATAACCAAGAGAAATTTTCAAAAGATGATCTTTTAGAAGTTGAGGGTGTTTGGTACAAAGAGAGAACTAGGTTAACTGGTAAAGTGACTACTAACTATACTATTACAAAAGTTAAGGACCATATTCCATTTGAGGAAAAGCAGTGGAAAATTATATAGTTGCTTCGCTGCTAATAGCTGTAGCATTAGTGCTTCGCTACTTGACTCCATTATTGGCTCACCGGCTCAAGACTAAAAAAGTCAGAGTAGTAGTCATTGACCAACTGGGCTGTAAAAAGACTAATGTTTTATATCTTTATCCAGATGACCCCCTTTGGGAGGTAGTAAAAGCTCACAAGGGAGGTAAGCATGTTTAATCAGCTTCCTCAGCAAGAAAAAAGCATCAAGAAATCTGATCTATTGAGTGGTGCAACGATAACTGGATTGTTAACTTTCGTTATTCTTACTTGGTCTAAGACTCTTCCTCCAAGTTCAGTTTTTGTACCCTATGTAACTGAGCAGACAATATCTTTTTTGGCTGGATTGCTCTCTTATTTAATAACTCTAGGTCTTGCCTTCTGTAGATATGAAGTAAGTCTTGTTCTGCATGGGCGTGACTATACAAAAAAGATTAAGTATTTAGATCAAATTATAGCAATCACTACATGTCCTGAAACTAAAAAATCACTTGAGGAAAAGAAAAACGACTTGTTGACACAAGCAGCAAAAGCTATCGTTGATGAAAAAATATAATTATAGTTGCGAATGATTAGGCAAGAATTGAGCTGAGTTTAAGCAGTTTCGAGGTTCGATTTTAATGATTCGATCACTTTGGGACAGCGTCTCAAAAGGTAACATGTCATTCTGAGCTTGAAGCAAGAATTTGGCCTTAATCCGAGTACGATAGACTGCTAAAACCGCCGCTTTATTATGGTTGGTATACGTTATGAAAGCACAAGCCACAATCACCAACACCTCAAGCGCTGACGTGAAAAAACATTTAGAGAAGAACTTCATCGCCGCTAGTTATATTCAGGCTCCAGCCGGCACCAACCTCGGCAACACCCCCTCCAACACCCCCTCCAACACCC
>NZ_JAMZBC010000226.1 GCF_024158715.1 Halomonas sp. 707D7
GTCGAGCGCAGGGCGCCGCCGCTGCCGCCTTCGACGGCAGGGTGGCTGCACAAGACCGGGGCCACCAACGGCTTCGGCAACTACGTCGCCATCGCCCCCGACGAGCGTATCAGCGTGGTACTGCTGGCCAACCGCAACTACCCCAATGCGGCGCGCATCGAGGCCGCCTACCGGCTCGTCGAGGGCATGCGCGCCGCCTGGTGACGGGGCAGCGCCTGCGTAGCCGTTGCTTTTTGGCGCGCGGATGGCGAGACTGGCCCTCCTGCCCAGTGACGACGAGCGTTCCCCCATGCGACTGAATGCCGATTTTTCACGGTTTGCCTGCGTGACACCGGAGGCGTACCAGTGGGTCGCCTCGCCCAGTGCCGGGGTCGAGCGCATGATGCTGGACCGGATCGGTGACGAGGTGGCGCGCGCCACGAGCCTGGTGCGCTACGCGCCGAACAGCCGCTTCGACGCGCACACCCACGGCGGCGGCGAGGAGATTCTGGTGCTGGAGGGCGTGTTCGGCGACGAGCACGGCCGCTACCCGGCGGGCAACTACCTGAGAAACCCCATTGGCACGGCGCACGCGCCTCGCATCGGCGAGGAGGGGGCACTGATTCTGGTCAAGCTCCACCAGTTCGAGCACAGCGACACGCGCCACATCGCCCTGCCCGCCCACCGGCTGCCCTGGCAACCGGATCGCCGCCTGGGCATTCGCTACAAGGCGCTGCATGCCCACGGCCAGGAGCGGGTGAGCCTCGAGCGGTGGGAGGCCGGGGTGACGGTCGACGACCCGTCATCGAGCAAGGGGCTGGAGCTTCTGGTACTCGAAGGCACCCTCGTGGAGAGCGACACCGTGTACCCGACGGGTAGCTGGTGTCGCTACCCGTTCGGGGCGCAGCCCGCCCTCGCGGCAGGTAGCGACGGCGTCACTCTCTACCTCAAGCGCGGCCACCTCTCGGCGGCCTGAGGGGCCGTCACGGCGCGTGCAGGCCGACAAACGGCGCCAGCGTCAGCAGCACGATCACCAGTACCGCCGCCAGCGTCAGCGCCACTTGAACGGGGTGGGCCATGAAACGCCGCCACAGCGTCGGGTTCTCGCCGCGCGCCCGGGCCTGCTCGAAGGCGCGCCGCTGGTTTGCCTGGCGCTCCTTCTGGTAGGCATCGAGGGCGGCCTCGGCGGCGTCGCGCTGGTCGTCGCGGCGCAGCCAGATCGCGTCCACCCCCAGGCGGAAAAAGCCCGCCTGGGTCTCGTAGACGTCGAAGCCGCGCTCGAAAAGCAGCGCGCGAACCTCCTGGGCCTCCTCGTCGGTCACGTGACGCAGCCGAAACAGCAGATGCGCCACTTAAGTGCCCATGCCGGCCATCAGATCGGCCTGGATCACCTCGATCCAGTAGCCGTCCGGGTCCTTGACGAAGATCACGTCCTTCATCTTGCCCTGCTCGGCGCGCTTGACGAAGGTGACGCCACACACGTCGAACCAGGCCTGGGCGGCAGCGAGATCCGGCACGCTGAAGCAGATGTGCCCGAAGCCTTGAGGCTCGGCGTTGCCGTCGTGGTAGGCGAAGTCCGTCTGCTGCTCGGTGCCCCAGTTGTGGGTCAGCTCGAGAAGCCCTTTCTGGCCGAAGGTCCAGGCGGTGCGTTCGCGAGTATCCTCGGGGATCGCCTCGCCTTGCTTGACATTGGCCAGGAAGTAGAGCGAGAACTGCATCTCCTCGAAGTCGAGCTTTCTCAGCACGCGCATGCCGAACACCCTGGAGTAGAACGCAAGCGACGCCTCGGGATCCTTCGCCCGCAGCATGGTGTGGTTCAAGCGAAACCCTTGGGTATTGCCCGGCGCGGGGACGACGCCGGGATGCTGTTCGCCGTTGAAACTCATTAAATGCTCCTGATGGATCGTGATACTTTGACGAAACCGATACCGTGTACAAGTATGTACACTAATCGATGCAAGTGGCGTGCTACCTCGCGCCACGCTCATCCACTTCCATGACAATGAGGGCAGGGACTGGCTAATTCCAGCCCCGCCACGGAGGCACCATGTCTCGCGACCGTAACGTTCTAGGCGAACCCTTGACGCCTTGCTGCCACAGCCCCAAGGCCGGCTTCTACCGCGACGGTTTCTGCCGCGTGGGCCCGGACGACGTCGGCGTGCACTCGGTATGCGCCATCGTCACCGAGGAGTTTCTGGCGTTCTCCCAGGCCCAGGGCAACGACCTGACCACGCCACGCCCGGAATTCGGCTTTCCGGGCCTCGCCCCGGGCGATCGCTGGTGCCTGTGCGCATCGCGCTGGCTGGAAGCCGCCGAGGTGGGCCTGGCCCCGCCGGTCATCCTTTCCGGCACCAACGAGAAGACGCTGGACATCATCCCGATGACCACGCTGCGCCAGCACGCCATGGACGCGGTGCACTGACATCGTGACGGCTTTACAAGCCGCGCCAGGACCCGGATAGTAGCATCACGACAGGGGCGCCCCTTCGGGCTGAGACGCACCCTTGGAACCTGAACCGGATAATGCCGGCGTAGGGAGTCGTGGTACGCCCACCACCTCCCCGCCGGGAGGACGCTATGAGCCACCCCGCCCTGGGCCGCTACCTGGACGCGCTGAGAGACCAGACCCCGCTCGTTCACTGCATGACCAACTTCGTCGCCATGAACTCCACCGCCAACCTGATGCTCGCCATCGGCGCCTCGCCCGCCATGCTGCACGCCCAGGAAGAGGCGCCGGCCTTCACCGAGCTCGCTCAGGCACTGTCGATCAACATCGGCACGATCTCACCACCCTGGGCCGAGTCGATGCTGGCCTGCGCCGAGGTGGCAGGCTTGCACTCCACCCCCTGGGTGCTGGACCCGGTGGCCGTCGGCGCCACGCGCTACCGCCAGACGCTGTGCGAGGCGCTGCTCGCCCGCGCGCCCTGGGTGATCCGCGCCAACGTCTCGGAAGTGCTGGCGCTGGCCGGGCTCGAGAGCAAGGGACGCGGCGTGGACGCCGACCCCGCCGCGCAGAACGCCGAACACGCCGCCGTGACCCTGGCCCGACAGCAGGGCTGCGTGGTGGCGATGACCGGCGAGCGCGACTTCGTCACCGACGGCGCCCGCCACGCCCGGGTCAGCGGCGGACACTTCCTGATGCCGCGCGTGACCACGCTCGGCTGTGGCCTGAGCGCCATCGTCGCCGCGTTCGTCGCGGCCTCGCCCGACGATCGATTCGAGGCGACCGTGGCGGCCCTGGCGAGTTTCGCGCTGGCGGGCCGTGAGGCGGGCGAGCGTGCAAAGGGGCCGGGCAGCTTCCAGGTCGAGCTGCTCGACGCGCTCTATCGGCTGACGCCCGACGCGCTGTCGAACCAGACGCACTGGGAAGTCGTCGCGCAACCATCAGGCGCTGCGGGCAGCGATGCAGGAGCGCAGCCATGACGCTGGATCTATCGCTTTACCTGGTCACCGACGCCGGGCTGTGTCGCGCCTACGGCCTCGAGAGAACCGTCGAGGAAGCGGTGGCCGGCGGCGTGAGCGTCGTGCAGCTGCGCGACAAGCACGCCGACGATGCCACGCTGATCCACCAGGCCCGGCGCCTGAAAGCGGTGCTCGCCGGCAGCGGCGTGCCCTTGATCATCAACGACCGCCTGGAGGTGGCGCTTCAAAGCGGCGCCGACGGTCTGCACGTCGGCCAGAGCGATGCCGCAGTGCTGAAGGCCCGCCAGGCGCTCGGCGAGCACGCCATCCTGGGGCTTTCCATCAATACCCGCCAGGAGCTCGACGCCGCCCCGGTGGAGGCGTTGGACTACGTGGGGCTGGGGCCGGTGTTCGCCACGGCCAGCAAGCAGGACCACGCCGCTCCCCTGGGCTTTGCCGGCCTTGCGGCGCTGGCCGGGGCGAGCCGATTGCCGAGCGTGGCCATTGGCGGGCTCAAGGC